>JBDHQE010000044.1:0-19979 GCA_039806885.1 Verrucomicrobiales bacterium | reverse complement strand
TCGGCGCTACGATTTCTCGCTCACGGAGCACGAGCCTCCGGGACAAGCTTGCCCCGATCCGCGATTCCATGGTGCTCGCAGTAGCAGAATCCCCATCGGACAGGCTCCTGTCAGCCCCGCAAAAACTAGTCCGGCCCCAGCAAAAGCGGAAAGCCAGATCCAAGGCTGTGCAACCGTGACACTGAGAATAACTCCGGTCAGCACAAGGCTTCCGGCGACGATGCGCCCCTGTCGCTCGATAGGAATCACTTTCCGCTCGCCCTTCACAGTTGCATTTCCTGCTGATTTCCAAGCAGTGAGACCGCCATCCAGCACGCGCAGATTTTCACAGCCTCCTGCTTCAAGTTCAGCACAGGCTTTGGCGGCTCGTATTCCACCAAGGCACACGACCACCCAAGACGATCCCTTCACTTCTTCTGGTCGCAACTGGCCTAGGGGCATGAGAACCGACCCTGCGATGTGCTCGGATTCGAATTCTGCTCCTGTTCTTACATCAAGAAGCTTCACATCTCCGGACTCAATCTCCGCTTTTAACTCGCTGGCGCTTACCTTAACCATGATAAATAATACCCGTGTGTCGGGGCCTCCGCAAGCATCGCACCTTTTTTCCGAATGACAATGTTCGCATCATCTCAAGCTCGCCTCATCGAGAACAATTGAGCGCGATCCGCACGCGATCAACTCATCACGCCCACTCTGAAATCACTTGCGCCCTTGACCGATTTCGTGAACACCGCACATTGAGAGCATGAAATCCCGATTCTCTAACAGATTTATCGCTCCCTTGCTTCTCATTCTGATCGCAATCTTTCCTCCTCTGATGCCAGATTCCGCACTCTCTAAAGACGAAGCAGTGATCCTCGGAATCGCTGGCGACTCCACTGTTTGCACATTCCCTGAAGATGGAGCACTGCGAGGATGGGGCCAGATGATAGGCGAGCATTTTCAGCCCGGATCGGTCAAAGTCGCTAATCTCGCAAAGTCAGGTCGCAGCACCAGCACTTTTCGCTCGGTTGGGCTGTGGGATCAATTACTCGCGGCAAAACCGAATTACATCCTAATTCAGTTCGGGCACAACGATTCCCATGGTCCAGATCGTCCGGAGTCCACCGATCCCGCGACGAGCTATTCAGAAAATCTTCGTCGCTATGTGGAGGAATCTCGCAAGGCTGGAGCGATCCCTATCCTCGTCACCCCAATGGTGCGACGGACATTCAGGAGCGACGGGAAGCTCAAGGATGTACTTCAGGTCTATGCAGACGCCATGATCGCTGTGGGCAAAGAAACTGACACTCCCGTAATCGATCTGCACGCATCCAGCAAGAAACTCGTAGAAAGTCTGGGACCGAAAGAAAGCGCGAAAATGGCGAACAAGGACGGCGATCTTACTCATTTCAACGCAGAAGGTGCCCGCCAGATGGCCGAGCTGGTGATCGAAGGACTCCCACAGGCCAATGCAGATCTAGCGAAACTCCTTCGCAAGCCTTGATTGAGGCAGTCTCATGCTGAAGAGTCCTTCCTTCCCTCCGATTTCCGAAGGATGAGCAATGATGCCCCCGCGATTCGCCTGAGTCCCCGTGGGTTCCTCATTCCGGAAGCTGGACTCAGTGATGAACTCGCCGTCGCCTTCCACTCCTCAGAGGCTGAAGGACTCATCGCCCTCGCTGCTTCGAGCGCTCCCCTGAATGGCGTCCTTGCATACTGGAGAGAATTTGCTGCGGAATATCTGCGTCGCCTTTGTCTGCTCCCGAGTGAAGAACCGTTTGCCACCGACAGCTTCACGATCCCAGATGAGGCGGAGTGGATGGAATGGACTCTGAAAGCCCCCCCGATGGAGGGCGGAGAATATCTAAGCCCCACAGTCCTACGCCAGCTCTGGCAGCGCCTTCTCGAATGGAGCGACGAAAAGATTAAAATGCTCGGTAGCATCTCCGCATTTCTACAAGAGCAGGCACCTCGCTGGACTCAGGTAGGACGGGTGAGTCTCCATCTGGCCGAAAACAAAGCCGATCCCGACTACCCCTTTGCCTTCATGGTCAGTTATGTGTCGGGACTGACATCGGCAGGTCGCGTGCGTCGCCTACCTCTGGCGCGTGCGCTGAAAGAGTACGCAGGATCAGGCGGCAAAACCGAACTGCTGAAGCTGCTCTCCCCGCTACATGCAGCGACCGAGCGGAGCGCTCTGATGGCCGATCTAGTAGAATCGAGTGACATTTTCCATCCCCTCGCTTGGTCGCCGAAGGAGGCCTTTCAATTCCTGAAAGAAGTCCCGCTCTATGAAGAATCCGGACTGCTGGTGCAACTTCCGAACTGGTGGCGAAAGCGTGCTCGTCCCCGAGTTGCTATCACGATCGGGAGTCGATCTGGGGGACTAGGAGCGAAAGAAATGCTGAATTTTCACGTCAGCATGGTATTGGGCGACGAACCCCTGACTCCGGAGGAGATCGAGCAACTGCTCGCCAGCACTGATGGGCTGATCCAACTGCGCGGCGAATGGGTCCAGGTGGATCGCGAGAAACTGCAGGAAGCGCTCGATCACTGGAAAGAGATCGAGAGCGAAGTCTCGTCCGGCGGCATCTCATTTTACAAGGGAATGCGCCTGCTCGCCGGAGTCTCCATGAGCGGAGACGGAGATCTGATCGACCAGGGAGAAGACGCCGCGTGGCATCTAGTGAAGCCTGATGAGGCACTGATGGAGACTCTAGCTTCTCTACGCGATCCTAACGGCCTAGAGGGCCAAGCACCTGACACTCTCCAGGCGCACTTACGACCCTATCAGATGGTCGGATTGAACTGGCTGTGGCTCTGCTCTAGTCTGGGTGTGGGGGCCTGTCTCGCCGATGATATGGGACTGGGTAAGACGATCCAAATACTGGCTGCTCTGCTCCGCCAGAAGGAACAAAGCAAATCACCTTCTCTGTCCCTTCTCGTCGTACCCGCTTCGCTAATCGGGAACTGGAAATCCGAAGCCGCTCGCTTTGCTCCCTCGCTGAAACTCTTCATCGCACACAGTTCCGAGCACTCGCGATCCGAACTGGAGCAGACATTCAACACTCTGAATACGACTCTCCGCGAAATCGATCTCGTCGTTACCACCTACGGCATGGTCGTGCGAACCCCAGCCCTAGCCGCCCATGACTGGGACTGGATCATTCTGGACGAGGCGCAGGCGATCAAGAATCCGGGAACGAAGCAGACTCGCTCAGTGAAAGCCCTCCGAGGAAACATGCGCGTTGCTCTCAGCGGGACTCCCGTGGAGAATCGGCTCGGCGATCTATGGTCTCTGTTTGACTTCATCAATCCGGGATTGCTAGGAAATGCGACTCGATTTCGGGAATTCGCGAAAATGCTCGAATCGGAGACGAACGCCAACTACGCTCCCCTGCGCCGCCTCATTTCCCCCTACCTACTGCGTCGTCGGAAGACCGATCCGAAAATTGCCTCTGATCTACCGGAAAAAACCGAGATGCAGAGCTACTGTCGCCTCACCAAAGTGCAGGCAGCACTCTATCAGCGCGTCGTGACCGCCCTAGAGAAAAGCCTATCGGAAGAAGTCGTCGGCATTCGGCGACGAGGCGTCGTGCTCACGGCTCTGATGCAGTTTAAGCAAATCTGCAATCATCCCAGTCACTTCAGTGGTGATCAGCGATGGGAAGCGAGCACCAGTGGGAAATTCCAGCGACTTCGCGAGCTTTGTGAGGAAATTGCTTCACGGGGGGAGAAAGTTCTGATCTTTACTCAATTCCGAGAGACCTGTGAACCTCTCGCAGACTTTCTACAAACTGTCTTCAATCAGCCAGGACTCATCCTACACGGCGGGACTAAAGTCGCCGATCGCCGCGACCTCGTGGCTACTTTCCAGCGCGACGATGGACCGCCCTTTTTCGTTCTCTCCCTCAAAGCTGGAGGCACCGGGCTCAATCTCACGGCGGCCTCCCACGTCATTCACTTTGATCGCTGGTGGAATCCGGCAGTGGAGAATCAGGCGACTGACCGAGCCTTTCGTATCGGACAAAAGCGCAATGTTCTCGTGCATAAATTCGTCACTCAGGGAACCATCGAAGAGCGAATCGATGCCATGATCCGGGAAAAGCAAAGCATGGCGAACGAGTTGCTGGAAGGTGACGGCTCGGCCGTACTGACAGAAATGTCGAACGAAGAAATCTTGCGCATGGTATCTCTCGACCTCGAAAAAGTGATGGACTAAAGTCGGGGGGAATGCTTTATCGATATATTATCTCTTCCTGTCCTCTCTTCCCCCCTAACATCAGATTGCAATGAGTCGATATTCTTATTGGCGGCCATATGTGCCTGTAGACGAACGTTATCGAGAGGGCGAGCGCTTTATTAGAGCATGGGAAAAAAAGCATGGAGTTACCGCTCAACCCGTCGAAATCACCGGTCGGAAAATCGCCAAAAGCTTCTGGGGAAAAGCTTGGTGTGATCACATGGAAAGCTTCGGTGACTACGCAAATCGCCTACCACGGGGCCGCACCTATGTTTGCAATGGGTCCGTGTGTCACTTGGGCATTGCTCGCGGTGGGGTCGAAGCATTCGTGGCGGGCAGCGATGTCTATCAGGTGAAAATTTCCATCAGCCAGGCCACCGAGTCCCTATGGGAGAGCATCAAGCAGCGCTGCTCAGGAAAGATCGGCACCCTGCTGGAACTGCTCCAGGGAAAATTCTCGAAGGAGGTTATGGAAGTCGTGACCGATCCCAAGACTGGCCTGTTCCCACAGAGTCGAGAGATCAAATATACATGCAGTTGTCCGGACAGTGCCCGCATGTGCAAGCATATCGCTGCCGTGATGTATGGTATCGGCGCTCGTCTGGATGAGTCGCCTGAACTACTCTTCACTCTGCGAGGAGTCGATCAGCAGGAGTTGATCCAGTCCGGAGCGAAGGTGGATGAAATCGTCGAAGGTGGAGGATCGAGTCGTAGAACCATCGCCGCCGAAGCACTCGAGGATGTTTTCGGCGTCGAGTTCGATGACGAGGAGCCTCCCACCCCAATCAGAAGAAAAGCTACCGCCGCACGTAAAAAGGTGGAGGCAAAAGAAAACTCAGATACAACAGAGACATTCACGGGGCAGGCCGAGAAAATCGCGAAGAATCCACCTCGCCCACGACGCAGAAAGCCGAGAAAGTCCTCAGTGACGAAAAAAGTCGAAAAAGTGCCGATGCAAAAGGCTCTGGTGAAAAAAGAGGTGAGGGCAAAGGCTCCCGCAAAGAATGAAATGCAAGCGAAGCCTCCAGTGAAGAAAACCGCTCCTGCAAAGAAATCCTCGCCCAAAAAAACCACTCCTGCTAAGTCTCCTTCCAGTAGGAAAATCGCGAGTTCTGGGAATCTTCCTGCCACAGCATCCTCCATCCGCAATCTCCGCACTCGTCTCAATCAATCCGTGACCGCATTCGCCGTAACTCTGGGAGTAAGCGCACAAAGCATCCGAAACTGGGAAGCAGAGGAAGGGGTAGTAAATCTCTCGCAGGAAAACTTAGCGAAGTTCAGGCGAGTTCAGCGCGGAGAGAAGGCGTGAACCGTAGGGTCACAGTATGCCTCTGATCGATCTGATCGAAGGTGCGAAGATCACTTGAAAAATTCAGTCTTTTTCCGCAGGCATTTCCCAAGGGTTCCAACCGGCCCGATCAAAATGACCTTCTGCAGGAACCAGTTTGCGTAGCAGCGATGCAGTGGCAGTTCTGGGGAAGGAATTACTGGCCTGTGGTAGTGCAAGACCAGATGCTTTTTCTGTCCACAGACAAGTCGCCACATACGAAAGCAGCGGCATACTCTCCACCAGATGATGCCAAGTGGTCATGAGAACGCCTAAACTCTTGCTCTGATAAGCAGCGCGAGACAGCGCTCGAATATTTCCCGTGCCATTCCAGGGGCAGGCGATGGTTTCAAATCCGTGTTCGTGAAAATGAGCCAGAGTCGGAACTTCCCCATCCGCCCCATAGTGCCAGTCCGTGATGATGACCTTCTTAGAGATCTGATCCAGAGCTAGGTGCGTAGGCATCTCGGCAGTTCCGTTCGCTGCAAATCCCTTTGGCCATTTTCCTCGTTCCAACAGAGCATCCCCCCACATCAGCGGGCGACGTCCACGCTTCTCCAGATAGGCTGCGAGATGATTCACATGATCCGCAAACAACTTGACTCGATCTTTCGGATAACAGCGGTCACAGGTGGCGTGGGAATAGGCTTCATCACAGCCGATATGGAAATACTGCCCCGGTCCTGCGAAATCGATTAACTCGTCGTGAACGCTCTGAAGAAGGTCGAGGGATCGGGGATTGCTCAGGCACCAAGTCCAGCCATCTGGCTCGAAGAGTGGAGCTAGGGACGGGTTCTGGTCCAGCACTACATGTCGCCCGTATTTGACTCTGCTCTCAGTCGCATGTCCCCAAGAATTGAACATGGGAATCACCTCCAGTCCCATCGAGCGAGCGATTCCGACGATTTTTCCCGCCTCTTCCTTCGTCCACGCATCGGGCCAGGAAAGCTCGGCCAGAGCGTCGAGTTTCAACATTCCCCAAAATTCGAGTACGACATGCGTGAATTTGAAAAAGGCGGCCAATCGCACAGCCCGTTCAATCATGTGTCGGGGACTCTCGGGGAAAATGCAAAGATGCAAGCCACGAAAATGTAAATCGCAGGAGTCGTGAATTTCTGTACAGGGTAGGAAAAAACTCAGTGTCCCGTCGGGTTCATCCAGAGGCTCCACCAATTGAAGGAACGTGTAGTAGCCGTGCAAAAGACCGATTTCATCGATCACCCGAATCGCAGCTCCCTGTGCAGTCACAGCGAGCGAGTAACTGCCCTTCCCCTTCGAATCAAGCTCTATCGATGGGATCGCAGGAAGGCTGGAATCGCTGGTGAAAACGATTTCATTTGCCCTCAATTTCGGTTCCACCCTCGTATTCAGCTTTACCTTCCCAAAGGTGAAGCGATTCCAGAGGTCCACGATGGTCTCGATCTTCTTCTGATCGCTGCCATCTCCGCTGAAAAGGGTTACTTGGCCAGAAAAGCGGAGCATTCCCTTTCCCCAATTTACACTCTGCGGCCACGGATAAATCGTTCTCCAGGGAGGGGCTGAAGCGGCCGAGTCAGAATCCTCTGCCAGAACGTCTGGAAAGTATTGGGAGAAAGCCCCCAGACAGGACAGGGAAGCAGCCTGTTTGAGAAAATTACGACGCGGCGAAACGAATGATCGGGTGTAGTGTGTCATAGAGAGCAGTCAGGCGCTCCTTGGGCATAGCCTCACTTCACGGTTAGGTCAAGGCGCTGAAGCGCGGACGTGATGGCGGAAACAAGTCCCTCAGTGCGCAATTCCGCATTCTGCCTTCCGGGGGCCTCGAAGGTGAGAGAATGAGTCGGAAATCTTTTCACTAACCAAATCGCCTCCGGCCAACCCTCGTCTTCATCGGGTTCTGGACGATGAAAAATCAATCCCGGAGCACTCAACTCATGTCCGTCGACTAGGCCCTCTTCCTCCACAGGAAAGTGCTGCCTGAATTTGTCCATCAGCTCTTCTCCCACGGGAGAATTCGTGCTGGTGAGAATTTCATACAGATAAAAACCATCGGCTTCCCAGTCCTCGTGCAGAGACAGATGAATCAGACTTTTCGGTGAGCGCGTGTTCCACCAATCGATTAAGGCGGTCACTTCGGCACTTCGACGGCGATAGAAATCCCGGTTGAGATCAATCCCCTCCGCATTCTCCCGAGTCCCCACTCGATAGCCCGTAGGATTAAGCAAGGGAGCGATCACCCAGTCACAGTCCTTGCTCAACGAAGCGACTTCTAGAAATCGCAATAGCGCCATCGGGCCGCACGGCTCATCTCCGTGAATACCAGAGGAAAGGCAAACCGTATGTCGCGTCTGTCCAATCGCAGAACGAGTCCAAACCCGTATCTCATCCTCCGCGATCCGAGTAATCGGTTCACATTCGAGATGATGAGATCGAGCCGCTTCAGCAAAAGCCTTCTGAAAGAGTGTAACAGGATCCTGTGGTTCTCGGGACATTCTGGAAGCTCAAAATTCAAATGGATGGAAGGAACTGCTCTCATGCCTTCGACGACCTTGTGATTTTATTCGAATCGCTTCGAGTGGTCCATTGAATCTGCGGACCATTCTAGCCTGATTCTTGACCATTCGCACCATGACTTTCTAAAACCAATTGGAAAGAGAGTTCATCTCCCGTATCGTATCAGAAGTTCCGGGAAATACGGAATGATTCGCCTCCATGAACGAAGCCTTTTTCGCCTTCGCCGTACGAGCCATCTTCATCGGAGCTTGGTTCCTCGTGCTCTCTGGCATCGTACAAGTGATCGTTTACCTCCTAGGAGAGTTCTATCCCTCTCTATATGCTCGGATCCGATCCGACAGCATCCGTCGTCTCCTCACCGGAATGGGTAACCGCCTGATCTTCGGTCTCGGTGGCCTGGTCACCCTCCTGCTGGGATTGTTCTTTATCGTCGCTGGGATCGGACTCGGATGGCTCCATGACTCCCTGCCTCGCTGATTCCGTCGAGCTTTTCCTATCTCCTTCAGAAATTAACTCAATCACCTCACGCTGCACATCCTCGACCTCCGACAGCTTCAGGCCGGGATCGGTCACGATGAATACATCTCCGGTTTTACTGTGCTCATAAAAGATCAGATTGCGCTCACCGATACTTCTCGAATCTACCTGGCGCAGAATTTTACCCCTTTCTAGCATGAGCACCAGGATATAACGAGCCTTTTCTGTCGCGGGAGAATCTTCTTCGATAAAACGCCGCAACAGATCCTCAATGGGAGTTTCTGTGACAGATAGTTTCGTAGTCTCGACGGGTTCCGGCACCCGAAATGTAGATTTCCAGAAAGAGTATGGAGCCGGGGCAAGAGAGCTTTGCACGCTCTCCCAAGCCTTCAGAGAATAATCCCGACGCACAAACCCGTCTGAATCTGAATCTTCAAACAGACAGGTCAGAAAGACCTCGCCATCATCAAAGCTTCGCCCGGTTTCATGACAGACAGCCTGAGCTGCCCGAATCTTCCAATCCTGAACGATGGCCATAGGTCAGTTTCCCTTGTGAATCATTCGTGAAAACACCGCCTTCAGACTCGGAACATCTCGATTCTGTGCCCGGAACCAGAGCAGTGCAATCCCTATCCCCACTACGATGAGATTTGTGGACCAGGCTGCTAAGAAGGGCGGCACGCGATCAATGTTCCCCAGAGCGCTCATCGTAGCTCGCATCACATACATGAACGCAAATACAGCGATGGCACCGCTCACTCCGCTCATCACTCCGCGACGCGAATACACGATCCCCAAAGGAGCCGCCACCAGCAGCAGAGCTAGGCAGCCTAGAGGCTCGGCGATGATGTTCCACCGACTCGTCCGGAAAGGAGCCAGTGCCTTCTTGTCCAAATTGCTATGTGCGATCAAGTAGGTCTGCAACTCTGGGAGTCCGAGATATTCTGGGTTTTGGGAGGAACTCAGAACCTTCCAAGGCGTATCCGACCAGTCGGTAATCTCCAGTCGCTTCTCGCTAGACAGAGTCGGGACGTGATTCGCGCCATAGCGATAGATGCGCACATCACTCAGGATCCATTTCGGCGGTGACGCATTCCAGATCCACTTCGCTCGCTTGGCGATCCACATCGTCACAGGCTGATCTTCATCGTTGAGTTCCGTGATCACGACATCAGCCATCGGATCGCTTAATTTCAGCGGAATTCCTCCGACGAACCAGCAGCGGCGATCCACTGCATTCACATACATCCAGCCACGCTTCGCCCATAAGGGAGCACTCTTCCGCGTCGGCGTCGCCGGAGCTTTCGCCAACCTCTCCCTTGTAGCTGTCTCGAGCACCGCCTTCCGATATCCTACAGACTTCGGTGCCCACTCATATTTAAACGCCAGCCCGATCAGGGAAATGTACAACCCCAACAGAAACAGAGGCGTTAAAATGCGCAGCACACTGCGTCCTGCCCCGATCATGCTGATGAACTCATTGGATCGGGACATCTGACTCATCGCATAGAGTCCCGATAGTAGAACCGCGATCGGTAACGAGAACAGAATGACGAACGGCATTTGTGTCAGGTAAAAAAGTAACACCTCGCTAAAAGGCAAGACGGAGAGAGTGTCCCCATCATCCATCAGATTGGCCAAAATCCAGATCGACATGAAGGAAAATAGGCACATCAAAAACGGAGTCAGGAAATTTCGGATCACATAGCGATCCATCAGCCCCAGTCGAAAATAAACAAAAGATGCCACCGGTACGCTGAGTATAAGAGACGCGATGACGAGGAGCTTGCCCAGATAGGCCAGGATTGATGGAGTCTCCCCAGCCGGGGCCTTCCCCAAGATCGCTTCACGGGTGCTGATCACGTCTGAAGGCAGCCACGCCGCCAGCGCCGCCAGCGCCGCCAGCGCAAGGGTGAATACGACGATGCGACGGCGAACGATCATCGACGACTTCGACGACATCCAGAGACTGGTAAGAAATCCCGCCAGAGCCAAACAAAAGGCCAATCCCTGAAACACCAACGGAATGATGCCGGGCAGAGACGAAAGCACACTTTCTCCTCCACTCTCCGCTCCAGAAGCCATGGCCTCGCCCTCGATGAAAATCGCCGAAAGGAAGATTCCTCCCATCACGAGGCAAAAAATCGCCATTAGAATTTTGAAAACGCCTCCAGCTTTGTCACCATGAGATTTCCACGCAGAAATCCGAGTGGAAAGCATCGAGCTTAAACGCTGCGCGGCCCGAGCGAGAGGAGTGCTTGTCAGAATGTTGATCATGAGACATCTTTGCTGACCGGAGTTTCTAAAAGTCTCCGACCTTTCACAAAGCTGAACTGAATGAGGAAATTCACCGTATCTCCCGATACGGTCAAGGAGGAGCTTCCCTTAAAAGAGAATGATGGATATTTTCCACGAGCCGGATGATAAGTCTCCCGCAAAAGGCGAGTCCCTGAATGAACTAGCCCAGCGGGTTCTATTCACTGAAGCCATGGACGAAAAGTTGCGTCCACTCCCTCTCGACACGACTTCAGCCCACACCTTCTCTTCTAGCAAATCTCAGTGGACGGGGATCATTCCCGCCCGCTCTTCTGAACACCGCTTCGCCAGTGCGGGGGCGCTCCGCCCCAAATTACCAACTCGGCCTGTGCTCATGAATGACGAAAGTCGGGGCATTCTACTCCATTTTTTCGCCAATCACGAACTGCTGGCCGCTGAGTTGATGGCGCTGGCACTGCTGCGCTTCCCCGATGCTCCGACAGAGTTTCGTATCGGGCTCGCGAACACTCTGCGGGAAGAGCAACGCCATACGCGCTGGTATCTGGCACGCATGGCCGAATGTGGTGTATCTCTCGGTCAGTATCCCCTGAGTCCCTACTTCTGGAACGCCATCTCTCCGATGGAAAGTCCGCTGGATTACGTCTCGCGCCTGAGTCTGACGTTCGAGCAGGCCAATCTCGATTACGCACGGCACTTCTCCGCAGTCCTGTCCGAGGCGGGAGACTCCAAATCTGCTTCTATTCTCCGCCGCATCTATCAGGATGAAATCTCCCACGTTAGCTACGGACTGCATTGGTTCCGCCAGTGGAAGGATCCATCGCTGAGTGACTGGGACGCCTTGGAAGCACGCCTCCCCTATCCTCTCTCCCCCAGTCGAGCGAAGGGAAATCGAACGGAGTTCAACGCAGAGGGTCGTCGTGCCGTCGGTTTCGATGAGGACTACATTCGAAAGCTAGCCCTCTTCGAGCGATCCAAGGGTAGAACCCCCAACATCTTCTTTTTTAATCCAGACGTTGAACAGCGGATTGAGCATTGGCCACAGTCCTATCACCCCGATGCCGCCCGACGGGCGATTACTGAGGATCTCGAGCTACTGGTGGGCTTTCTCGCACGAAAGGACGATGTCGTGCTGCTGCGCCACGCACCATCTGAGACGCATCTGGAGCATCTCGCTCGACACGGCTTGGCACTGCCTGAGATCGAACTTCTCTCCTCCGATGGCTGTGTCTCTCGAAGCGGGCTACTGGCCAGTCGCAAGCGCGGAGAACTGCGCCCATGGGCGCTTTCCCCTGATTTACACGAGCGATTCTCCGCACTTTCACCCGGAGGTGCCGGACCAGATTTACCGGAGTGGACGCCTGCGATTCGCGCCCTGTATTCAAAGGCAGCGCAACACCGCGCACTCGCACGTTGGATGACTCCTGGCATCCCGTGCACCGCAGAAGAAGAAGCTGCCAGAGCGATCAAAGAATTTCGTGAGGCGGGATACGAGCAAGTGCTTCTCAAACGAGCATACTCCACAGCCGGATCCGGGCACCAGTTACTTTCCACCGCGGCGATGCCTGTCGATCTGAAACCCAGATTCGCTGCAGCTCGCTCTTCAGAAGCCTGCTTTCTTATCGAGCCATTTCAGGATCGTGTATTTGATTTCTCTGTCCAGTATCACATCACTGGAAACGAAATTCGACTCATCGGTTTCGTCGAACAATCGGTGAAGGGCGTGGGATTATATCGGGGCAGTATTTGTCGATCGAAGTTCTGCAAAGGCTTCGATCCGGTGCTTGCCCGATTCCTGATACAACACTGCCTGTCTGTCTACTCTCCTGATGGTCCTCTGGCCGCCGATCTGATGAGCTGGGCGAAAAACAGTGGGTATGAAGGACCGCTCGGAATCGATACCTATGTATATCGCGCACCCAAAAGTGAATCAGGCGAACTAGCCCACCGAACAATCTGCGAAGTCAATCCGCGCTATACGATGGGGCGAGTTGCTTTGGAACTGAAACGGCGGATCGCGCACGGCAGAGACCTCTTTTTCTCCCTGACAAAATCGGATCGACTCACCGAGGCAGATGATACCCCTGTGATCAATAAAGACGGAAAACTTATCGGCGGTTCCATAATCCTCACCGAACGACATGAGAATACCAGATTTGTGGCCGTAGCACGGATTTCGTAGGATTTCCCTTCGACAAGATCGGAGGAGAGTCAAGGGTTCGCCGGAATAGGATCGCTGCGATGCACGACTTCGCCTTCCCACACAGCCTGATCCATTCGATCATCGTAGGTTAGCACACGCTGCGCACTGCCGGAAGCCGGAGGGGCATTGACTTTCGGGAGCCACTTTTTGAGATCGGCTATCACGGAAGCATGAGCAGGGTCCCCAGCGATATTTGTCCACTCGTGCGGGTCCTTCTTCATGTCGTAAAGTTCCTCGCTCCCATCAGCATAATGAATGTAGCGCCAGTCTAAAGTGCGCACCGCGTGATTCCCCTGATTCTGCGTAGTCACCGCTGGGCGATCTCTGACGACTGAAGCATCGCGCAACTGGGGGGCTAGGCTCAGACCGTCGAGATCTGATCGCTTCTCGATACCCGCCAAATCAATCAGAGTCGGATAGAGATCGAGCAATTCCACAGGCTGCTCGCAGCGCTGTTTCGGACATACTCCGGGTCCTGCGAAAATCAGCGGTACACGCGTTCCCGGATCCCAGAGTGTATTCTTACCCGTGATTCCCTTTTCGCCCAGATGCCAGCCGTGATCGCCCCACACGACGACGATGGTATTCTCCTCCAGTCCATTTTCCTTCAGAGCATCCAGAATTCGTCCAATCTGGGCGTCGATGAAGCTGGTGCAGGCGAGGTAGCTGCGTACCAGATTTCTCCATTGCCCACTTGCTTGCAGAGACTTCAGTCTTGGCTCGGGCAGTCGCCAGTGGAGATACCAAGAAAAACGCGGAGTATCATCGCGATCATTCTCTCTAATGGGCGGCAGTATCGAATCGTCGTCAGGATAAAGATCGAACCACTTTTGCGTCGCATAACAAGGGACATGGGGCAGAAAAAATCCCGTCGCGAGAAAGAAGGGCTTCTCGCTACCGCTCTTTTTCAGATCTTTCAACTGATTCACAGCCCAGCTCGCAACTTGATAATCACCTTTCTGTGTATCGTCGTTATCCGGCGGCCAGACTCCCCAGTCCACCAGAGGGTGTTCTCCCGATGCACTGACAGGAACTAGCTTCTGTGGCGGACGCGCGCCCAGACCGGGTCTCGGTCCGACGACCTGAAACTCCACTTCCAGCCCTTTAACGTAGGGCTTGGGGATGTCGCCTCCCGGTAGATTCTTCGCCCCGCGCTCTTCAAAGACCTTTCTCTCGATCCGCAACGGACCCGACACACCTCCCCCGTGATAGATCTTCCCCCCTCCCAGAGTCTTATATCCCTGCGCGGCGAAATGCTGGGGCAAAGTCACTCTATTCTCCAACTCCGGCAGATTGCGAAACCAGGGAAAAAGGCCATAGATCCCCGTCGTGCTCGGACGCAATCCTAGGAGTAAACTGGTGCGCGAAGGATTGCAAAGAGGAGCGTTCGCGTGAGCGTTCAGAAACGTCGTCCCGCGAGCGGCTAGAGCATCTAGGTGCGGAGTCTTCGCTAGAGGATGAATATCAAGGTGACCGATCCAGTCGTTCTGATCGTCAATGGCAATGAAAAGGACGTTCGGAGGAGCAGCCGAGAGACGGAGCAGACTCAGACTGAACGCGATTCCGACGAGGACTGAGGGCAGAAAGCGCCAACTTCCTTGGATCCTAGCTTCCAATCCGTCCGATTTCATTACCACCGGTCGTGTGATCCCGAAGTCAAAACATTACCCTAGCAAAGCCGCCATTCCATTCGTGAGATCTTCATCTACGCTCGGCGCACAATTGGAAACGCGCACCTCATAGCCTTCCAGAGGGAAAGCCGCCTTCGACGGAACATACCACATTCCTCCATCTCCGTATGCCGCTGTGGCGACAAAGCGATCAGGAACCATAGACTGAGCGCGAAGCTGATATTCCACGAAGCATTCCGAAGGTAAATGCAGCACGGAAACCCCATCGAGACGCAGACTGGAGAGAATCACCGGTTTTTTCTCAGCGAATCGACGCAGATAACCAACTCGCATCGCAGCACGAATTCGATTCCCCGCCAGCGCCTTCGCATCGCGCACGATGGCTAGCATTCCGGCTTCATCGTAGGTGGGATTGGGCTGGGATAGGATTTCGTGCGTACGCCACTCGACGGACTTTAAGGGCTGCGGCTTCAGTTTTTTCGTCGATTCGACCATCGCGGCGTACATTCGATCCGTGAGCTCGATCCTCGCCTCCGGAGTGCCATTATTATATTTTCCAGCAGCTACATTTCCGCCACATCCATTGAAATAAATCTGAGTGCATTGGGGATTAGACGCCTGTAGTCGCTTCCGTGCCAGTCCAGCCCAATCACTGCTGACGGCCCCCTTGCCATAGTGACTCATCGGGTGACAGGCGTAATAGTGACAGGCGACTACCGGACCCTCTTCGGTGTAAAAGGCGACCGTCTTCAGCATGGGATCGATCAGTCCCTCCGGCATCGCGATCAGACGCGCATCGCGTGACGCACTCCCACGCATCCCATGCACCTTGCCATCTGCTCCGATATCGAGACGACGGTTTCCAGCGATGCGCTCCACTTTTGCCTCGCTAGTCGCGATCCCGGTGAGCGGCTTAGCCGCTGCAATCGCTTGTTTCACCGCATCTCGTCCTCGTGAGAGGCAAGTGTCGAAAAACTGGAGATCTAGGTTTTTCAGAGTCGGATCTGTCTCGGCGAGCAGCTTCTCCGTGGTGATGCACACGAATGGAGCGTCGTGTTGATGGACGCACTGAATCGCCACTCGGTCCGGAGTCGTGCCCGCAGCTTCTGCGAGCGCCTGACGCCATTGAATATGAGCGTCGTTGAGCACACCCGTCCAATCGACGGAACAGACCACTATGGGGTCTCCCGCACCCAACAGAACATAACCGATGGCTTCTAGGGGATCATCGACAGAAGTCGCGGGAGTAATCCATCCGCCGCATAGTGGATGCCCCATCGGAGGCGTTACATCGAAGCGAAATCCGGCGATCCGCCACGAAGTATCGGCAAACGACGAAGGAACGAAGGGAAGAGACATCCCGGCTGCAAGGGACGTACCGAGCCACCGACGACGAGAAATTGAAGTACCGTTCATTGTCGCATGTTAGCAGAGGATTCTTGCGAGAGTCACTCCCGCTATCACGTAAACGCCACTGATCAAATGCGATTGAGTGATTACGATCCTGGAGCAATCAGAGACTGAATGTTTTTTAGATTCTCTCTCATCATTGTGAGCCAGTCACCACTCTCCGGACGATTCGCACAGGGAGCAAACACGACGCTTTTCACACCGAGATTTGCGAGCGCTGCGATATTTGCTTCCGTGGGACGATCCTCCCAGATCATCCATCGTGCCGGGTGATTCGCGAGAATTGCCTTCAGATCTGCGATATCCTTTCCCGTCAAATCCATGTCCGGCTCCCATGGAATCGCTTCGATTTCTAGTCCATACGCCCGAGCAAAATACTGATAAATCGGATGCGACGCCATGAGCGGCCGCTTTCCCCAAATCGTCCCGAAAGCCTTCATTTCTTTATCTAGAGATGCCAAATCATTCAACAGAGACTGCTTGTTCTTCTCAATCCCCCCTGCATCCCCCGGGCGCGCTTGTTTGAAGCGCTCCGCTATCGTCTCTGCTTGCTTCGCTGCCTGAGAAAAGTCGATCCAAGTCGTGAATACTGTTCCTGCATGAGAATGGGCAACTCCATTTCCATGCTGATGCGCTTTCCCCTCGACATGAATGAACGAATCAGAAAAGCCTTTCGACGTATCCACGATTCGGGCCGAGCGCAGGGAGACATGGGCCAGCCACTTTTCATATTCCGCACCGTTGGTCAGCACGATGTCTGCTTTTTGAAAAGCCTCGACCTCCTCACGCGACGGCTTCCAGAAAGCCGGATCTACCTTCGGATCGACGATGTAGTGAAGATCGAAGGCATCAGTTTTCAGCCGCTCCGCAAAATAGTGCAGCGGATAATTCGTAGACTGAACGATCAGTTTCTCCTCGCACACGCCCCTAGATAGCAAGAGGAAAGGAGACAGAAATGAAATAACGAAAAAACACCGAAGGGTCATCAGCATTAAAGCTGGCATGTTCTCGATAAGTCTCAAGCACAGGGTGCGATCTTGAATTATTGTTTTTGAGATATAGCGCAACTTTCTGCTGCACAACGATTTCAAAATATTTCCCTACTCACGGGAGATGCTCAACAGAGCGTCGCTGAGACCAGCCCATTCCTCGGCTTTGGTCTGTGGCCCTGAGCTGATACGCAATACACGCCCCATTTCCTCATAGTCGAGTCCCATCGCTATCATGACGACGGATGGATTCCCTCGTCCGGCGCTACATGCAGAACCCGTGGAAACTGCATATCCGCGCTGGCTAAGTCGAGCGAGCCATTTCACATTCTTCCCCTGTGACAGGACGATGAGCGAAGTATTCCAAAGACGCGGTCCTCCTTGTCCCAAAACTCGAACCCCAAGTTCTCGAACCATTCGAGCCTCGAATTCGTCTCGTAGTGCGGACTGTTGTCGAGCGACGGATTCTAGAAAACTTTCCTCCTGATTGCGCAACGCTGCGAGCATGGCCGCAATGGCGGGAAGGTTCTCAGTTCCCGCTCGATGTCCATTCTCCTGGGGACCACCGATCAAGCTGTGAAAAGGCACCCTCGCTTCTTTTTCGGGTAGGAGAAGAAAGCCCGCTCCTTTTCCACCACCGATCTTATGCCCGCTACCTGTGACGTAGTTTCCCGCTCCCAGTTTGTCGAGCGAGAAACGCCCGATCCACTGCACGGCATCAGTGTGAAAAGGGATTCCAGCCTCGTGACAAAGCGTAGCAACTTCCGCCCAGGGCTGGAGGACTCCAGTCTCATTATTGGCGGCGATCACAGAAACAGCGACGACGTCACCACGCGCAATTTCTTCTGCCACCTCGCATGGATCAATCATCCCGGTCGATGGATCAATGGTCAGAAAATGAGCTTTTTTCCCAGATAGCCATTTTGCAACGGCCGCAGCCTCGCTCGGATGCTCGATGCAAGAGACTAACACCCGCCCCCTCTCACCATCTCTGGTGAAGTTCTCTGCAAAATGGCGGATCACCGCATTATTTGTCTCTGTCGCCCCTGAAGTGAAAACGACGCGCTCAGAATCGTCGATCCCGAAGAAATCCGCCAGTTCTTCACGCAAATCTTCGAGGAGTCGCTTCGCTGCCCCAGCCTCGCGATACAGACTCGATGGATTCTGCCAGTGCCGCCGCTCGGTTTCCCACCAAGCTGTCATTGCAGCCGGAGTCATAGGGGCCGTGGCGTTATAATCGAAGTATCCTTCGACTCCGAATTCGGGCAGATCGAGCATCAGAGGATGGGGCTAAAGAGACGAGCGATACGCACGAGAATTTGGAACCACCAGGGACTCTTCGTGTAATCAGAGCCTTCGGCTTCCTTGCAGTGGGTGAAATCATCCTCCAGCATAGCAGCGACCCGGCGAGCGAAATTCGGGCAGGTAGATACAGCGCTGACTTCGAAGTTCAGGCGCAAAGATCGATTGTCAAAGTTCGCCGTTCCTACGCTGGCAAGGGCGTCGTCCACGACGATGACTTTCTGGTGCAGAAAGCCCTCCTGGTAGCGAAAAATACGCACTCCCGCACTCCGCAGCTCGGGAAGACAGGAAAAGGTAGCGAGCCAAGGCACCCATTTATCCGGTCGCCCCGGGATCATGATGCGTACATCGACGCCCCGTAGAGCGGCCATCTGCAGGACGGAGTGGATCGTCTCATCGGTGACGAAATAAGGCGATGCGATCCAGATGCGCCGACGGGCACGAGTGATCGCATTGAGAAAAAAGACCGTACTGCTCTCGATCATTCCAACCGGTGCCGTCGGCAGGATCAACACGAGCGACTCCCCCGCCCCACAGCCCGATCCATCGCCAGGAGTGACAGTGCTCCAGTTCAACTCGGGAAACTCGCGAGAGGCCCAATAATAATCGGAGAGAAATACTAACTGCAACGAGAGCACCGCTGGACCAACCAGCCTCACATGCGTGTCCCGCCATTTTCCAAAACGCTCAGATAGTCCCAGATATTCATCCCCCACATTATGCCCGCCGACGAATCCGATTCGTCCGTCCACAACGACAATCTTGCGATGATTTCGAAAATTGACCTGAAATCGATTGCTCGGCCCTTGAGTCGAGTGGAAACGCCTGACTTTCACTCCTCTCTCGCGCAGGCTCTCGGTGTACCACTTCGGTAGAGCGTGACAACCGATCTCGTCATACAAGAGATAAACAGCCACGCCCTCACGAGACTTCTTTTCTAGGAGTTCTCGAAAGCGATTGCCCAGCCCATCGTCCTTAATGATGAAAAATTCGACGAGAACGTAGGTCTCTGCAGCCTTGATCGCCTCGAAGATTTCAGAAAAAGTCTCTTCTCCGTCGATCAGGAGGCATATTTCGTTGTCTTTCGTGAAATTATTCATCCCCAGCTTCTCGAGGACTCCTCCATAGCGTGCCGACTCGCCTTCGAGTTTCGCATCATATCGCCGCAAGGTATTCCGCAGCTCGCGAAACACTTCCTCATTCGCCTTTCTCCCCTCGCGTAGGCGCTCCACGTACCCATTGAAATTGTTCCGCCCAAAAATCCAGTAGAGTGGCACGGCGATAAAGGGCAGAGCCAGCACCGCCATTGACCAGCCCCAGGCACCAGCGGCGGACCGCGTCTTCATGACCACGTTAAAAATCGTCAGGATGGCGAATAGCTCCCAGCCGATTAACAGCAGAGTCCCGATAATGGCCTTCTCTGAAAAATGCTCAAACATCTCTGGAGGTAAACTGGTCGATTTTGGCGAGAAGTCGTTCGAAAGGATAAATCGGCTTTTCCTGGAAATCATCACATCCGGCTGCGAAAATTCGCTCTTGATGATGGGCCATGGTGTGTGCCGTGAGTGCGATTACTGGGATATTCCTCAGAGACGAATCGGCTTTCAGACGGCGTGTCACATCGAGTCCTGCATTCGGATCGGGC
>JBDHQE010000324.1:0-3153 GCA_039806885.1 Verrucomicrobiales bacterium | reverse complement strand
CTCGACTCACATCGCCTTCGGCTCCATCCGGATGGAACCTGTCTTTATGATCCTGGCACAGAGTGCCGCTACGGCTGCCGTCATGGCGCTCGATGGAAATCTCGCCGTACAGGATGTTCCGTATGATCAATTAAAAGAGCGTCTCCTCGCCGATCATCAGGTGTTACGCTCCCAGGCTCGCAGTGATGATCGTGGAGTAGCGCCCTCGACTCTATCCGGCATCGTCGTAGATGATGACAGTGCGAGTTATGTGGGAAACTGGACGGAGAGTCAGTCGGCTGGCAGCTACATCGGATTCGGCTATCATCACGACGGGAATTCGGCCAAGGGAGAAGCTAGGGCTGTCTTTACAGCCGTCATCCCTGAAGCGGGGCGCTATCTCGTGCGCATCGCCTATCCTCCGAATAAGAATCGGGCTAAAACCGTCCGCGTCATCGTAGCTGGTAAGGGTGAGGAGGCTGTGCTGATTGATCAGACGAAGGATCCCGTAGATGGAATGTTTCAGCCGGTGGCGACCGTCGAACTCCCCGCCGGAGAAGCGACTGTCACGATTGAAAACTATGGTACAAAAGGTTACGTAGTGATCGACGCCGTGCAATGGTTGCGTGAGCAGTGAAGAAAGCCTAATTTGCCAAGCGGATAAATCGCGGCCATCTTATCATTGTTTATTCTCCGAAATGTCAGGCAAATCCGTGGTCCAAGTAGAAGTAAAAAATGTCCTCGCGACAAACAGTGGTTCGGCTGTATTCCTCGGGAATGACGAGAAGTGTTTTGTGATCCAAGTGGATCATTCGGTCGGACTCACGATCAATTTATTTCACAAGGGAACACCTAGGCCCCGACCCAATACGCACGATCTGTTTTTCGATGTCTTGATGGCCTTTGGGGGCCGCGTGGAGCGAATGATCGTGAATGACTTCACAAATGCGGTTTTTTTTGCTCGCCTGATTGTGGCGGCGGAGAATGAACTCGATGAGCGCAAGATCATCGAAGTTGATGCTCGCCCTAGTGACGCAATCGCCCTGTGTCTGCTCTTCGAGGCTCCGATCTACATCGCCGAAGAAGTGTGGGACTCCGTCGAAGACATGTCCGAGGTCCTACAAAAACTTCGTGAGGATTCAGATGTTGATGGGGATATTTTCTGAGCGACTTCGCTGAGAATCAGAGTTTTCCCTGAATCATGGTCTCCAGCTTCCGAATGTCGATGCAGAAGTTGCGGATTCCTTCGGCGGTTTTTTCGGTCGCCATTGCATCCTCATTGAGGAGATAGCGGAAGGTTTTCTCATCGACGTGAAGTCGATCCACTTCTTCTGTTCTCGCCCTTTCTGGGGTAAGCTTTACATCCAAGTTGCCCTCCATTTCCTGGAGTTGTTCTAGCAGGTTCGGGGAAATGGTCAGTAGATCGCATCCGACCAGCTCGAGAATCTGCCCCACGTTCCGGAAGCTGGCTCCCATCACTTCCACAGGATAATCGAACTTGCGATAGTATGTATAAATCCGATGTACCGACTGCACGCCCGGATCGTCCGCTCCGACATATTCCTGGCCGGTGCTCTTCTTGAACCAGTCGTAAATCCGTCCGACGAAAGGCGAAATCAGGGTCACCCCGACTTCAGCGCTCGCGACGGCCTGCACGAGCGAAAACAAGAGGGTCATATTGCAATGGATCCCCTCTTTCTCAAGTGCTCCCGCAGCCTGGATTCCCTCCCAGGTCGAGGCAAGCTTGATCAGAACTCGCTCCCGCGAGACGCCACCTGCTTCGTAGAGACGGATCAGTTCACGGGCCTTTTCTACGGAACCTCCGATATCGAAGGAAAGCCGAGCGTCCACTTCAGTTGAAACTCGTCCCGGTAGAATCGTGAGAATTTCTTTCCCGAAATTGACGAAAACTCGATCAATAGCCGCGTTAATCAGCTTCTCTCCGGAGAGTCCCGTGGTCTTTGCATCTGCCACGGCCTTGTCCACCAGAGCCTTATACTCTTCCTTCCCTGCGGCTTTCAGGATCAGTGAGGGATTCGTAGTCGCGTCCTGTGGGCGATACTGTTTCATCGCTTCGAGGTCTCCCGTGTCGGCGACCACGACTGTGTGTTGTCTCAATTGCTCCAAGAAATTTGCCATGAGGGAAGGTGCGACCGGATTCCGATCTTGTCCAGAGTGGTCTGAGAAAAGATTGAAATCGTGAATGATATTTTCGGGACAAGGCAGGTTCTGCCTGAGTGGCCGTTTGACTCAACAGAAACGGGTAGCGATACAAGCCGCTCGTCGAATGACGTATTATCTTCCCGCTGCGATGATGAGGACGATTCCGATGACGAAGGACAGGAACATCGCAGCGATCATTCGATTCACCTGGCTGGAACTCCCTTTGAATTCCTTCCAGATGAATACGCCCCAGAGAGCAGCGACCAGAGTCGCTCCCTGCCCGAGGCCGTAGGAGATCGCCGGTCCAGCTTTCCCCGCAGCGATCAGATTGAAAATATTGCCGCAACCCCAGACGATTCCTCCCAGAATTCCTCCCAGATGGAGAGCTCCGCCACCTAGGTATTGCCGATAGCTGACAGGATCACCTTCGAGGGGGCGACGCATCAAGATGGAGTTGAAAATCACATTGCTCGCTAGAATTCCGACGGCAAATACCACGAAAGCTGAGTAGGGAGTCATCTTGCCAGCCGCCGGAGACACGAAGTTTTCCAACTCGATACCCGAGGCCACAAGGGGGTAAAACGTGGACATCAAAATCCCGGCGATGATCGAGACCACGATCCATTTTCCAACGCTACGGCTCTCCGTGCTTCCAGAGTGTTTTTTGAAAGCTGCGGCGTTGAGGAGAATCGCCAGCATTATTAGGATCACGCCGCCAAAGAGCAGATACGGGCTGCCTTTTGCCAGCAATATATAATTGATCAGCACACCGATGATGAGCGCCAGTCCGATTCCGATAGGAAACGCCACGGCCATTCCCGCTCCAGCGATGGCAGCCGTCAGGAGAATGTTTGCCAGATTGAAAACAGCCCCACCTGCAAAGGCCCGAAGCAGATTCCCCGAATCCGCTTGCTTTAGATCGCTCAGGAAGGGGCGTCCGCCCTCACCATGACTGCCCAGCGTGAAGGCGACGAGCAGGGAGAGGAGAAAAATGCCGAGTACATAATCCCA
>JBDHQE010000323.1:0-3194 GCA_039806885.1 Verrucomicrobiales bacterium | reverse complement strand
TCCCGACGCGATCGAGCACCGCAGTAATCGACGTAGAAACTGCTCCGTGAGAACCAGCTGAGAATCGATGAACTTTTCTGACCGTATCTTGCTGATCGTAGATGACGAAAAAAACACACGCGATGGCCTGCGTCGCTCTCTGGAGGACGATTTCGACGTATATGTAGCGGCCAATTCCGCCGAAGCGGAGGAAGTCCTGTCGAGCGAGTCCGTGGACGTAATGCTGACAGACCTCCGGCTGGGGGGAGAAAGCGGCATGGAACTCATCCAGCGCACGCTCGCCCGCCCGCAGGCACCACTCTGTATCCTGATGACCGCCTACGGCTCTGTCGATGTAGCGGTAGAGGCGATGAAAAACGGAGTGTACGACTACATCAGTAAGCCCCTGAACATCGATGAACTGGAGATCGTAATCAAACGAGCAATCCGGAGTCGCATCGTCGAGGCAGAGAATGTAGTGCTGAAAAATCAGGTCTCCGAGCGACGTGGGCTGGAAAATATCATCGGGCACTCCGCCGCGATGGAGCCGATTTTCGATATGATCCGACAGGTCGCGCCCACCCGCGCCACAGTGCTGATCGAGGGAGAAAGTGGCACGGGGAAGGAATTAGTTGGGCGGGCGATCCATCAACTGAGTGGACGCCCGAAAGCGAAACTGGTGACAGTCCATTGCGCCGCCCTCAGCGAAAATCTGCTGGAGAGTGAATTGTTCGGGCATGAACGGGGAGCCTTCACAGGAGCAACAGATCGGCGAATCGGGCGATTCGAAGAAGCTGACGGCGGCACGCTCTTTCTCGACGAGATTGGCGAAATCAATGCCAGCACTCAGGTGAAACTCTTGCGTGCCATCGGTGAACGAACGATCGAGCGACTCGGATCGAACAAGCCGATCAAGATCGATGTCCGTGTCGTGGCAGCCACGAATAAGGATCTCAGCGAGATGGTGCGAGAGGGAACCTTCCGCGATGACCTGTATTTTCGCCTGAACGTGGTATCGATTCACCTGCCGCCTCTTCGTACACGAAAAGAGGACATCGTCCTGCTCGCTAGTTCATTTCTGCGCGAATTCACTGCGGAGAACCAGAAAGGGCCGATGGAACTGAGCGCAGAGGCCCTATCGCTGCTACTCGACTACGATTGGCCCGGGAATATTCGCGAACTGCGCACGGCGGTCGAGCATGGGGTCGTGATGTGCAATGGCACCCGCATCGAAGTCCGCCATCTACCCACTTTCCTGCGAGAAGGCAGACGAGGCGATTTGCGAGAGACAACTCACCTCACCCATTCTACGGGACTTCCCGTTTCTACCCCGATCCATCAGCCATCCTCCCCTCCCCTCTCCACTCCCTCCTTTCCGACAGAACCGGAGGACCTGAATCTAGCGAAGATGGAAGAGCGTCTGATTCAGCTTGCACTTGCTCGAACTGGCGATCACCGAACCGAAGCAGCCAAGCTACTCGGAATTTCTCGACGCACACTCCAGAGAAAGCTGAAGGAGATGAACGAAGACGAATCGTGACGATCCTCTTACATTCGTGGCATCCATCCGAATCGAGCGATGGGCAGAAGTGAAGAGGCGGAGATGCAGGCCTTGCTCTCTGCTTTCCCTGAGTGATCATTGCTTGGATATGATGCATCGACGAAATTTTCTCCATTCATCGCTCGCTTTGGGCATCGCTGGCTTCGCAGACCTCGCCGAAACTCTCGCCGCAGCCGCCCCCGGACGGAAGCCTCGCATATTGTTACGCAACGGTTGGCAGAGTCAGAACATCGGAGACATCGCCCATTATCACGGCATGATGGAGCTGCTCCGCCGACATCAAATCGATGCCGAAATCCGCTTTTGGACCAGCAACATGGAGAACGGAGCCGACGAATTGTTCCGCCGCCGCTATCCCGACGTTCCCTTCTTTCGCGACAATGCCAGTATCGAGAAAGCCTTCCGGGAATGTGATTTTCTCCTGCACGGGTCCTCGTCCGGCTTTGCTGCGTGGAAACACGCGAAGCGCTGGCACGATGAAACGGGAAAACCTTTCGGAGTCATGGGAATTTCCTTGGTCGATACCGATCCCGAAATGATCGCCACCCTCGCGAAGGCCGACTTCGTTTACTTCCGCGACGGCGTTTCCGCCCAGACTGCGGTGACTGACTGCGGGATCGCCTCTCCACCCGCCAAAGGATGGGGGCCGGACACGGCTTTCGGCGTGACCGAACTGGCGAATGACGAGAAAGCGAAAGCCTATCTCGCCACCAACGGTCTCGAAGAGGGGAAATTTCTCTGCTGCATTCCTCGCTATCGCTGGACCCCGTTTTGGGTTCTTCACCCGGATCGCTCTCCCGACCCGGTAAAAATGGCTCGGAATGAGGAGCGAAAGGAACCCGATCATGCCCCCCACCGCGAGGCGATCATCCGACTGGTACGCGAAGCAGGAGTCAAAGTTCTGATCACTCACGAGGATCAAACTCAAATCGCTCTGGGGAAAGAAGTACTCTACGACCCGCTCCCGGACGATGTGAAAAAAAAGGTCGTCTGGCGAGATCAGTTCTGGCTCCTGGACGAAGCCTTATCCGTCTATCGTCGAAGCCTCGGTCTATTCGGAAATGAGATGCACAGCCCCATCCTCTGCATTGCCAACGAAATTCCAGCCTTGGTCGGGCGCTGGGACGAGCAGACGAACAAAGGCTTCATGTGGCGTGATATTGGACTCGAAGACTGGCTCTTCACCATGGACGACACCGAACGAGTGACCCACATCCCCGAGACCGTCCTCCGCTTTGCTCAGGACATTGCGGGATCAAAATCTCGGGTGCAAGCAGCGCAGCAGATTGTCTTGGCAAAACAGAAGGAGCAATTCGAGTGCCTGCGCGAGACGATTCAAAAAGATTGAACCATTTGAGTTTCGTTCAGTGGGACACAGAGCTTCCTTCACTAGCCCTGCCCTGGGTCCGCCAAGGTTCTCGTTGGCCTTTGTGATACGGCGGCGAGAACCGGTGATGTGTGGGCGGAACAAGGCTCTAGAAAGAGGGGTTTCCTGGCTAAAGCCAGTGGTAGAGTAAAGCTGCCGACGGGGACGTCGGCGGTCCCAGGAATGCTGGCGCTGAAGTCGAGCTTCCTACCCTGGATCGGATGGGGCTACGGGGATTGCGCCCCGTAGCCCTTCCACACCACCGGACATGCGGTTTTCCGCATCCGG
>JBDHQE010000322.1:0-3212 GCA_039806885.1 Verrucomicrobiales bacterium | reverse complement strand
CCGCCGGATGCGGAAAACCGCATGTCCGGTGGTGTGGAAGGGCTACGGGGCGCAATCCCCGTAGCCCCATCCGATCTTTCTTCTTTCGCTAGCGCGGCACTTCATCATTCTGACTTAAACCCAGCGGAGCCTATCGGGTTCGTGTCTTTCGCGTGGTTCGTGGTTAAAAAAATAGCCTGTCCCTTAAAATTCTTGGATCGCCAATCTTACATACTCGTGTCCGAAACTGCGGATCTGATTGATCTTACGGCATGAAAATGCTATTCTCCCTTCGGTACGACTGGAGTATCATTCCAGCCCCGATTCAACTCAGAGATGAAGACAGTTTCTCCCCTCTCCTATCTGTCGCTCCTGCTGATGATTCTCTTTCTTTCCGTAGGAGAGCTTCCGAGTCAGGTAATTTCGGGAGGAATCGGTGTCATCAAGCGTCCCGACCCGCGAAAGAGCAATCTGGTGCGCGAACCTGGTACGATTTACCTAGCGGATATGTTCGATGAAGAAATGCGAGTGCGTATCGGCGAGTCCTATCCCGTGTATACAGATCTCAGCGCCAGTCGATGGATCGGAACTCTGAAGCCCAACCAGCCCGCAGTGCTCCTAGCCATCAGCGACAAAGCCTTTCGCGTGAGAGCACAGGCGCAGCAGGGGCAAATCGCCGGATGGGTTTCCAAATCAGCGGTCGTGGGGATACCGGAGGGCTTCGAGGAGGATCTTCGCACCTATCACCAGCGATTCTTGGCCGTACAAGACCTGATCGAAAACCATCAGATCGCTCTGGGAATGACGATGGAAGAAGTAAGCGCATCCATCGGTCAGGCGTCGAAGCGTACTTCCACGGTCACGACGGGAGGGCGAGTCGATACCCTGGATTACATCTTCTACAAGCAAGTTCCAGAGACCTACGTCGTCTTAGACGCCTTTGGCCAACCCTATACAGCGACTCGCTATGTGAAAGTCGAGTCAGGTCGAATCACGGTAGACTTTACTGAGGGAGTCGTATCATCCATTACCGAATCGAAGGATCTCGACCGCTCTCGCGCTCGCTTGGACGTGACGATTCCTCCGCCGCCTCTTCTCGAGTGAAAAGCGTGACGGTCAAAGGCGGACCGGAATTCCGCGCTCGGACAGATATTTTTTTACCTCTCCCACTGTATATTCACCGAAGTGAAAAATCCGGGCAGCGAGGACGGCATCCGCCTTCCCACGAGTCAGAACATCGACCATGTGATCGAGATTTCCTGCTCCACCACTGGCGATCACGGGCAGATCAGTCGCGTCGGCGATCGCAGCGGTGAGTTCTACATCATATCCGCCCTTTGTCCCGTCGGTATCGACGCTCGTCGGCAGAATCTCACCAGCTCCGCGCTCACGAACTTCCTTTGCCCATTCGATCACGTCGCGCCCGACAGAAGTCTGTCCTCCCCGCGTGCGAACGTCCCAGCCGCTACCATCGGGTCGCTTTTTTGCATCGATTGCTACGACCACTCTGTCTGAACCGAAGGTCTTCGAGGCCTCGGAAACCAAATTCGGATTCGTCACTGCCGCCGAATTGATTCCCACTCGTGCGGCTCCGGCATCGAGAATCGCTTGAATATCCTCGACGCTACGGATTCCGCCTCCCACTGTCAGCGGTACGGTGCAGCGCTCCACTGTCCGACGCACCAGATCGATCATCGTCCCACGATTCTCCGTCGTCGCGGTGATGTCGAGAAAGACTAGCTCATCTGCTCCCTGATGACAATATCTCTCCGCCAGCTCCGCAGGATCGCCAGCATCTTGTAAATCAACAAATTTAGTGCCTTTAACGACTCTGCCGTTATAGACATCGAGACAGGGGATAATACGTTTCATGAAAGTACGAAAGCGTAATCGTTCATGCCTTCGGTGCAGGTAAAAAGTTTCGATTTTAGCAAAGAGCCGTCTTGAATCACTAAAAATAATTGTAATAATTATTGAAATCTGTTTAATTATTCCTGATAATTAAGATCATATTTTCTTACCATGAAGACTACCATTTCCGAGCCTACGAATTCGTCTCTCTCTTCCCGTGTGGACACCTTCGCAGTGCTGCCACGGAACAGTGATACAGCGGTCGTCTATTGGAATGTCGCGAATTATCGTAGCGCCGCAACAGGTGAGGGCCGACTCTGTCTACAGGTCTCTGCTGGTGAAAGTGGAGCGAACGTTTCGATCTACCTGAATCGTGCGGCGGGACATCTGATCGTTCCACTCTTGGCAGAGGACCGCGATTACTCGATGGCCCTCGGATGGGCGACTCCACTCGGATTCTGCTCGCTGTGCGAACAGCAGATTCACCTGCCAGAGCATTCCCACGCATCGGTCGGAGCCATGAGCTCTGCCCTGAGCTTTCGCGGAGCGCATTTCTGGTCACAGAAGGCTGGATCCCTCAATTAAAGGACATCCACTTCTTCACGCATTTTCGTGAAAATCTTGCCTAGTCCAGATCAGAGTGGCGACGTAGAACTGGATGCCTTTTTGGAATATCTCTTGGTCGAGAGAAACCGTTCTGGGCGTACGCTCATCAACTACAGCCACGCGATTCGTCGATTCCGTGAATGGCTGACACCGGAGAAGACTTGGTTTCAGGTCGATAGCGAGGACCTGAAAGACTATCTCTACTGGCTGATGAGACAGAATCTGTCTCGCGCCACCGTGCGACTCAATTTCGCTGCAATCCGCAGCTTTTTCCGCTATTTATCTCGACGACGCGGCTTACAGCAGAATCCTGCCGCCGGAGTCCCTTTGCCCAAGGCGGAGAAAAAACTGCCTGTCATACTGACCGAGGCGCAAGTGATCGAGCTAATCGAGAAGCCGCTCCAGACGCCGCAGCCTCAGCAGGCTCCCGCTTGGACAGCGGAGCGCGATACCGCGATTCTCGAACTGTTTTATAGTTCAGGCATCCGACTCTCAGAACTCGCGGGACTGGATGTCGAAGACTTCGATCTTCATCAGGAATGCATTCGCGTCTTCGGCAAGGGGAGCAAAGAGCGTGTCTGCCCGGTAGGAACCGCGGCAGCAGAGGCGATCCATCGCTACCGAAACGCCGCCCGTATTCTGTCCGGTCCCCTGTTCATCGGGAAGTCGCGAAAACGACTCAGCACTCGCGGGATTACGGATGTTTTTAGCAAATATCACGCACTGTGCAACATCCCGCAGCAGCTCAGCCCGCACAAACTGCGACACAGCTTCGC
>JBDHQE010000321.1:0-3218 GCA_039806885.1 Verrucomicrobiales bacterium | reverse complement strand
ATGCCTCGGCTGCGATTCTCGGCTGCCAAGCCGGGAAAAACGTCTACGTCGAAAAGCCAGGTAGTTACAGCGCACACGAAGCAATCCGACTCCCCGAGATCGCCGAAAAGAGTGGCAAAGTCGTGATGATGGGCAATCAGCGCCGCTCCTATCCCGGCACACGTATGGGAATGGAAAAGCTACACGCTGGTGCTATCGGGGAATTACGCTACGCGAATGGCTACTACATTTCCGCCCGTGAATCGATCGGTAAGGGGAAAATCACGAATCCACCAGCAGAACTCGACTGGCTGCAGTGGCAAGGTCCCGTCCCGGATGCTCCGTACAAAGACAATCTCGTCCCTTACAACTGGCACTGGCACTGGCTTTATGGCGGAGGAGAAATGGCGAATAATGGTCCTCACGTTCTCGACATCGCTCGTTGGGCACTGAAGGTTGACACTCCGAAACGCGTAACCTGCAATGGAGGACGTTACTATTTCGACGACGACCAAGAAACGCCCGACACTTTCGACGCCACGTTTGACTTCGGTCATTGCGGCATTTCTTGGAGCAATTCTTCCTGCCATCGCCGCAGCCCGGAGACCTTCCCCATCGTCACTGTCTTCGGGACAGAGGGGAAGATGGATATCGACTACCGCGCTGGATGGAAGATATGGGATCTCAAGGGCAAGCTCGTCGAGGAGCATGATGAAGCTCCTAGCGATGTCCCGCACTTCACCTCCTTCATCGATGCGATTCGGGAAGGAAAGCCTCTACATCAGAACATCGCTGACGCCCAGAAGAGTTCGATGCTCTGTCATCTAGGCAATATCGCCTACCGTGCGGGGGGAGCCATCGATATCGATCAGAAAACGAGTCTCTTGGTCGATGGACAACCGGAAGCCCAGAAATACTGGAGTCGTGAAACCTATCGCGAAGGCTGGAAAATCTAATTCTGGATTCGCTTCACACGGAAACGCATCCTTCAGAGGTGACCTTTGCCATCGCAGAGGTCACCTCGCGTGTTTTGAAGCGAAAAGGCGCTCCGGAACCCGTTCTCAAAATCCGCTCTTTCTCAGAATTGCTCGCAGCTCATTCTGGAACGCGATGCTTTCCTCCTCGCTCGGGCGGAATTGCGGATCGACTGCATCCAGTCCGAGTCGTCCCATTTGATCAATCCACCAAGAGGCACTCTGCCCGCCGGAAAAGATCGCCTTTCCACTCACCAGCGCGCCGGGACGGAGCACCTGATCTACGCTCAGTTTTACCTTTACCCCCGGAGCGGTCGAATCAGGAAGATCGTCGGAAACCTCGTCAGTCTCGACATCTTCCACTTCCTCCTCCGGTTTTTCAGGCTCCGGCTTGGCGGGAATACGGATCTCGATTTTCCAATCCTCTAAAAGAAAGCGCGTCTCCAGATAAGTGACCCTCACCCCGAACTCCTCACTCAGCTTTTTCTGAATTTCAGAAATTCCAGATCCCTCATCGGCCCACGAACGCACCTGGGCGATCTGGTCTTCCGTTAATGTTTTCGCATTGCTCATTGAAACAGGATTCACCCTGTAACATACTTTTTGCCATCATGCCACCATCCGAAATACCCACTGACTGGGATCTGCATTATCGAGAAGATCGCACCCCATGGGACAAAGGGAGAGCAGCCCCTCCTCTTCTGGAATGGATCGAAAAAAATCCAGCCCAGATCACTGGTCGCGTTCTTGTGCCCGGTTGTGGGCGAGGTCACGATGTCCGCGCGCTCGCAGGACTCCCGGAGGTAACCGAGGCCGTGGGACTCGATCTCTCTCCGACCGCCGTTTCTCTGGCGAATTCTTTTCCGAAGGTTAGTAAGGAGCGCTATTGCGTCGGGAATCTGTTGGATTTAGAGAAGAATCATCTGGGCACCTACGACTGGGTCTTCGAGCACACCTGTTTCTGTGCAATCCCTATCGACTGCCGTGAGTCCTACGTCACCGGAGTCTGGTCGTCACTGCACCCCAGCGGCAGTCTGCTCAGCGTTTTCTATCTGAACCCCTACGATGATGAACACCAGCCGGAAGATGGCCCACCCCATGGTAGCACTCTTGAGGAACTGGATGCGCTCTTCGTCCGATCCGGTCGATTCTCGATCCAGGAGAGCTATGTGCCGTCACGGAGCTATCCGGGGCGCGAAGGACTAGAGAGGGTTATGCGGATGACTCGACAGGGTTGAGTCCTGATTCACGGCTACCATTTCTCTCCCTGCGCTCCTTGTCAGGGCTGAGGAGCGGCCTCTGATTTCGGTGTTGTCTCCTCTTCGCTCTCGCTGTCCTTTTTCTGTCCCGCGAGAGCTAGGCTCTCAGGCGAACGGCGACTAAGCTTGGCTGTTGTCGATTTCAGATTGATGAGATCCCACCAAGCATCGCCTAAATTCCCCGCCAAGGGCTTGCTCTTATCCCCACGCGCTTGATCGATTTCCCCCAGAAGCTCCTGGGCGCTCTCATGGACATTGACTACGAGCTGCGCGTCATCCACGGATAGCTTCCCATCTCCGTCCGGGATCTTATCCAGATCTGATTTTAGTTTTTTAATCTTTGTCCGGATCTCGGATACTCGAGGATCATCCTTTTCAGCCGACGCAGCCCCCTTCCCTGTATCGCTTTCCCCCGTCTTTTCGGTGGCTGGCTTTCCCTGACTGTCGTTGTTTCCAACAGGATTCGCGCTTTGCCCTTCGCTAGCGGCTTTCGGCTTCACTTCAGTCGCCGGAGCGACGCTTTCCATCTTCTCTGCAGGGAGTTCGGATAATGTCACCTGGCTCTTCGGACTCACCGGCGCATTGGGAGCTTCTCGGTCTGGACGCGGAGCCGTGACGGGTTCTGCCGTGTTCGACGGGACAGACTTTGGGGTCGTACCGGCATAGGCAGGAGCGATCGCACCTAAAGAGGAGCCAGAATGAGCAGGGGCCGGAGGCGCCGGATAGGTGACTTTCGACGCAGTCGAACGCTCTGTGATCGTCACCGGAATGGGAGTCGTGCTGTCTTCCGTGTCTTTTCCGAACGTCCGATTCGATTTTCGGGTAGAGGCCGCTTCATTAAAATCCGGAACATCTGCGACGGGTTCTGCTCGGACTGAAGCCCGCTCGCCCCTGTCTGCAACCACTGCCTTCCCTGACTGGATGGGCACGTGAATCGGAGCGGCCTTCCAAGGTTCCCGCGTGATTGGCTTCTCGGTGAGTCCCTCCCTCCCACTATTGAGCGCCA
>JBDHQE010000320.1:0-3231 GCA_039806885.1 Verrucomicrobiales bacterium | reverse complement strand
CCTCGTGGATGGGGGCAGGAGTTTCCCACTGCCTAGAGCACATGCTTTTCAAGGGAGGTGCCGGACGCAGCGCCAGTGAGATCGCTGCTGCCGTGCAGGCCGAGGGTGGTTATATCAATGCTTATACTTCCTTTGATCGCACCGTTTACTGGATCGATGCGCCGACGGATGGAGCGATGACCTGCCTCGATATTCTCTGCGATGTGGTCGGCGATGCTGCCATTCCCGAGGATGAATTCGAGAGAGAACAAGATGTCATCCGGCGTGAGATCGCGATGGGGAATGACAATCCGAATCGACAACTCGGTGAACTCTTCTTTCGCACGGCCTATCTCATCCATCCCTGCCGCCATCCAGTGATCGGGTATCTGGACTTGTTCAACCAGCTTCAATGCGAGGACGTCCGAGCGTATTATCGCGAGCATTACTCACCTGACAATCTGTTCATCGTCATCGCAGGAGATATAAATGCGGAGGAAGTCATCGCACGGATCGGCGAGAAATTGGGAGCTTTATCCAGACGGCGACGTGCCCCTCAGATCCTGCCATCCGAGCCTCCCGTGCTCTCATCTCGCAGCGAAACGCAGACCTTTCCCACCGAGCTGCATCGCGAGCGATTGGCTTGGCAGTTGCCTGCAGAAACGGATCCTGCGATCCCTGCACTGGATCTGCTCGCCAGTGTTCTTGGTTCCGGGCGCAGTTCGCGACTCTACAGAAATGTGAGGGAAAGAACCGACTTGGTCCACGGAGTCGGGGCTTCGGTTTTCTCTCCCTCCTTCGCTGGCCAATTCCTTCTGAGCTTTCAATCGGATCCAGACAAAGCCGAGGCCGCTCGGCAGGCCATACTGAGAGAAGCAGAAGAAATTCGACACCAGGGAATCACAGAGCAGGAGCTAGAAACCGCGAAGCGAAGACTGACGAGTAGCCACCTAGGGAACTTCCTGACGATGAATGACCAGGCATCTGCGATGGGATCGGGCTGGCTCTCCTCTCGCTCTCCCAATCGATCCAGAGACTATCTCACGGCCCTGCAAAAGGTATCAATGACTGAAATTCAGGAAGTCGCCACCCGCTTTCTACACCCGGATCACCTAGTACGAGTCAGCCTACTTCCGAAAATAGCAGGAAAGAGTCCTCAGGTCTTCGCACCTGCGAGACGAACTGAGGAAATCCGATCTATCGAACTCGCAAATGGTCTAAAACTCCTTTTGCTGAGAGATTCTCGCCTGCCACTGGTGCGCGTGGCCAGCTTCTTTCGTGGCGGAGTATTAGCCGAGAATTCGGAGACCTCCGGCATCTCTCGATTGATGTCAACCCTACTCACCAAAGACACTCGCTCCTACAGTGCGGAAAGTCTTGCCGAATCCATCGAGTCGATCGGGGGGCAGATTAGCTCTCACTTCACAACTACCGCCTTCGGAGTCTCTGGTTACGTGTTGCGCCCCAATCTAGAGACCATTATTGACCTGCTCGGAGAGACTCTGCTCACTCCCCTCTTTCTGGAATCGACAGTTGAGCGAGAAAAGAAAAGCCAGGCTGCTCTGATTCTGATGCAAATGGACTCCCCGATCCGTATCGCGATTCAGTCTCTGAAGAGGCGAATGTTCGGCGCCCATCCCTATGCAATGGATTCCCTCGGGAGCATAGAGTCGGTGAATTCTTTGAATGCAACAGCTCTGGTGAGTCTTCACCAGCGTTTGGTCGTGGGTGAGAATGGAGTCATCTGCTTTGCTGGAGATCTCGATCCGGATCGAACAGAGAGCCTAGTCCGATCCCGCTTAGAGGGGGCGATGGCTCCGGGATCGCGAGCCTTTCAGGCTCCGGCCATACCACTTCCGAACGATTTCTCAGGAATCATCGAACTGACGCATGAGAAGGAACAGGCAATCCTGCTCATTGGATTTCGAACGGTCGATCTCATGCACCCCGATCAGGCAGCTCTCGAGATTCTCGCTGAAGCATGCAGTGATATGGCTTCTCGTCTGTTCATCCGCATCCGAGAGAATCTAGGGCTAGCCTATTCTGTTGGAGCCTTCAGGATGGAGGCTCTGGAGTCGGGATATTTCATCTTTCACGCATCCACTGCTCCAGAGAAAATCGATTTGGTACAGAGGGAAATGCTGGCAGAAATCGATCATCTGATTACTGAAGGCTTGGACCATGAAGAACTGCGTCGGGCAAAAGCCGCCTGGCTGGGACAGGATGCGATACAGCACCAAGAGGCAGCGGAACTGGCGAATGCCGCTGCGCTAGACGAGCTACAGGGCCTAGGCTGGGATCATTACCAGAAAAAACCAGATCAGATGCGATCACTGGACAGTAAAGACCTTCAGGAAGTAGCCGCCCGATATTTTCGGGAGGATGCTCGTGTAATCGTGAGACTGAGTCGCTGATAGTCACTGATCGAGGATTCCCCGAACTTTCGAACGTCGCTTTTCGTAGAAACAAAACGGGGAGATCGTTTCCGAACTCCCCGCACTGTAAATCGAAATTGACTCGATAAATTCTGACCGAGATCAGGCCTTTTTCTCCTCTTCTACGCCACCGATGCCGGGAATCTGAAATACTCCAGGCACAGCAACGTCGTGCGGCTTGAAGCTCTGATCCCACCGCAGACTTTCCTCATTCGGGAACAGGTCTTCTTGGCAAGCCATGGCCTCTTCCCAAGCGATTTCCTTCCCCGTCTCTGCCGACATCCGACCCATAATCGCCATCATCGTCGAATTGATCATGCGATCTCCGTCATTGACGTGATTCCCTGTGCGAATGGAGTTGAACAGGTGATTGTGTTCCACCTGATACATATTCTCTTCACCGTTGCGCGGCGTCCGGTAGTTCCAGATACGCTTGCCCTCGTTGTCTTCAATATACGGATCACTGCCACGACCGAGAACCAAGGTCCCCTTCGTGCCTCGAACATAATCCGCGTTCTCGTTGAAACATCCGGGAGACTTCCGAGAACCTAGATGACACCAGACATTATTCGGATACTCATAGGCCACATGGAAGTGATCGAAAATGTTCGACTGAAGCGCTCCAGAGCCAACGGTGATCTAGGCAACACGAGAATTTAAACAGAATAGGATTGAGGGTGAAGCCAAGGAGCCGTACCTCCGTGAGGAATTCGTCTCCGGAGGATTCCTGGTAGTTTCCGCTGCCACCGCCGTTGAAGAACCGAAGAGCGATCTTTCGGGAGCTCAGGAACTCTACGATTTCCTTGCGCCTTTGTTT
>JBDHQE010000319.1:0-3238 GCA_039806885.1 Verrucomicrobiales bacterium | reverse complement strand
ACAGGATTTCCTGATCGATCCCTACATGTTTGATCGAGGCCCGAAGTTCCTCATCTTCGGTGGACTGATTTTTCAAGAACTAACGCTCCCCTATCTCGAAAGTTGGGGGGACGAGTGGACGAACCGCGCTCCTTTCAACCTCGTCTATTCAGCAGCCAATCCGGAGAAATACGAGAAGGAAGGGCGAAAGAAGCTGGTCTTTCTCAGTACCGTGCTCAAAACTCCAAGCACTCTCGGCTACGAGTCACTATCCTCCATCATCGTCACCAAAGTGAATGGACGGGATATCCGCGACATCCACGATCTCGCTGCGGCTTTGTCGACAGCTCCACCCAATGGCCTACATACCATCGAATTCGAAAGCTACCCCAAGGTAATTTTCGTCGAAGATCGTCTGTCACGCATGGTTGATCAACAGCTAGTCCAGTATGGAATCGGGCAATTGATGCGACTCGATTGACGAACAGACTCTCATTCTGCACTCGTCCTGCTGACCCGGTCCTCGCCAAGCAAACGATCTTTTCGGACTCAGTATTTTTCTCATCATGTTCTCATTAGCAAAATTTTTCGGCCGCTCCGACCGCTTCTTTGAACTTCTCTCAGAAAGTGCTCGCTCCGCACGACAGAGCGTCGAGCTACTAGCGGATCTCCTGAACGAGTCGGACGGAAATGTCTCTCTAGCGAAACTATCTGCCACTCGACGACAGGAGAAAAAAATCGCCGAAACGATCAACGAGGAACTGGTGAAAGTCTTCGTAATGGCTCTGGACCGCGAAGATGTTCAAGCTCTCTCACGAGCTCTCTACCGCATTCCGAAGACGGTCGAAAAGTTCGGTGAGCGCTTCGACATCATGCGGCATCTCGTGCGTCCCAGCGATTTCGCCTCGCAAATGGAGATCGCGAAGGAGGCAGCCTCCGTCGTTTCCCGCATGGTGGACATGCTGCCGGGCAGTCCACAGCTCGATGCGATCAAGAATGAAAATGACACCATGCAGGTTCTGGAGGGTCGGGCCGATTTGCTGATCGTCGATATGCTACGCGAGATATACTCCGGCTCGACTGATCCGATCCGTGCGATGGCGTTGAGAGATCTTTACGACCTTCTGGAGAAGGTCATTGATCGATGCAGAGATGCCTGTAACGTCGTGTCTCACATCGTACTGAAAAATTCCTGAGCTCCCCATGCCATGGCTCTCGGAATCGTCTTTCTAGTCATCTTCATCGCGCTCGCCTTTGAGTACATCAATGGCTTTCACGATACAGCGAACTCAATCGCCACGGTGGTCGGCACGAAAGTTCTCACGCCTCGTCAGGCGATTCTGCTCGCTGCGACGACGAACTTGATGGGAGCACTCGCTGGTCACGCCGTAGCTAAAACAGTCTCTTCGGGCCTAGTCGATGCACACTTTGTCTCTCCCCTCGTCGTCGTGGGGGCCTTACTCGGGGGGATCACATGGAATCTGATCACTTGGTGGTTCGCACTTCCTTCGAGCTCGACTCACGCCCTAGTGGGAGGGATCTGTGGCGCTACGGTGGCAGCAGCAGGAAATCACTTGGGAGTCATCATCTGGTCTGTAGAGAAAGTTCAGGACGGGAAAGTTGTGATGGATGGCGTGTTTCACAAAGTGATCGTCCCCATGGTCGCCTCCCCTCTGCTCGGCCTGATCGGCGGCTATCTCATCATGGGCGTGCTCTATTTCCTGTTCGCCTCTGTTCGACCCCATATTATCAATCGTTTCTTCGCCAAGGCGCAGATTGGCAGCGCGGGGTACATGGGCTTCGCTCATGGTCTCGCCGATGCGCAGAAAACGATGGGGGTGATTACACTGGCTCTCGTCACAGCAACCTCTGCGGGAACCTTTTCACAAACTCCTGAATGGCTCGATTTCCTGAAAATGGAAAAAACAATGGCTTCCGATCAGAGTATCAAGTCTCTGCTAAAGCCAGATGCCACTCCAGTTTCGCTACGCTCTGCTGCTTCTGTGCTAGAGACGGAGGCTCTGAAACTCTCTCCTGGGGAGTTCCGAGAAGCATTCCTGTCCCTCTCCTCACGTGTATACTACTTACTAGGTGACACTGAGGCTGCAAACCGAACGAAACAAGAAGCCGCTGATACCCATGCAGCGCTCTTGACAGCCGAAGCGACTCGACTATTGCCACGGATCCCCCTCGTGGGACGCTTCTTTGCCTGGCATTACACTTACTGGGCCCCAGAGCTAGATCAGGTGATGGCGGAGGCGAGTAATTCTGGCCATTCCGAAATTATTGCCGCCGCTACCAAAGTGGGCGAACTCACCCCAGACGTACCCATCTGGATTAAGATTCTCTGCTCCCTCACCATGGCTGCCGGAACCATGGCGGGAGGATGGAGAATCATTAAAACCCTCGGCCACAAAATGGTGAAACTGCAGCCTATCCACGGATTTGCGGCAGAGACCACTGCAGCCACCATTCTCGCCGTCACCGGTGGACTCGGAATGACCGTCTCCACCACGCATTGCGTTACCACAGCCATCATGGGAGTTGGCAGTGCGAAGCGCTCGAACGCAGTGAAGCTATCTCTCGTCGAAAAGATCCTCTGGGCTTGGGTTCTCACTCTACCCGCCGCAGCCGCAGCCGCGTATATCTACGTCGAAATTTTTCGCCTCTTCGGATGGATGCCCTAGCTCGACGATCCGAGAAAAGCGAAATATCTTCGCAGATTCCTCATTTCCTCAGCAACGAATCGTTGACTTTTCCACTCCGAAACGTATTTTCACCGCCCCCCGAGTCACTTTCTCTCATCAGGAACACAGTTTTCGCTGTGTTTGATCTCCGGAGAAGCCATGACTTCAGGGACACGCTCTCCTGAGACGAGGCAATCATATTCGACGAATCGATGAAACGGACTTATCAACCTTCTAAGCGCACCCGTAAGAATCAACACGGGTTCCGTGCCCGCATGGCCACCAAGGCAGGTCGCGACATTATCCGCCGCCGTCGGCAAAAGGGTCGCAAGCGACTCGTGCCAAAGGGGGTAGAAATTCACTTCAAGCGCCATACGGTTCAGCACGGAAATTAATCCGTGTTTCAGGAGACCTGCTCCTCCCTCTGAGAGCGGGTCGAACCTGCCATGATGAAACTGCCTCGCTCTCGCAGGATTGCACGCCGAGGTGATTTTGATCGGGTGAGAACTCAGGGGCGTTCAATTCGAGGCCACTTTCTCGTGCTTGGATACTTGGCGGATGCGAATCTAACC
>JBDHQE010000318.1:0-3248 GCA_039806885.1 Verrucomicrobiales bacterium | reverse complement strand
TGTAGAAAAACGGAACTGGCTCGGCGGAGCGCCCGGTGGTGCTGGTCATCAGTATCGGGCGATATTCGCGATCAAGGGCGTCTTTTGCCACCGCTTTTCCATGAAGAAGCGCACGGAGGATGGTGGCAGGGCGACGGCGCAGAATGGCTTCGTCTGGCATGAGGATGAAATCGGAAGGAGAGGACTTTGACTCGGAATCACCGACGAAGTTCTGCTTCGATGTAAATGGCAGGCGCGCCAGATCTCCCAAGGTGCGAATGTGATACGGATCGATGTCATGCTCAGCAAAGACTCGTCGGTAGTAGCTCGAAAATGGGACGACCTGCTGCGTCAGATAGCGATGCAGCTTTTCGCCTTGCAGCCGGCGTAACTCGTCCGCAGAGAGGGAGGCCCAGTGTTTGGTGAGGCGTGATGTCATGATCCTGTGAGAGCGTGAGAGGTTTGGCGACGAGCTTCGACGGCTTCGGCAAGTTTAGTGCGGATCTCCGGCAAGTGAGCTTCCGCTGCGTGACGACCAAGTCGAATGTAGGACTCGTATCTGGTATAGTCGTGCCAGCGCGGGGTCAGACAGACGGCGCGAATGAGCACATCTGCGTGAGAAGCGCTGCGCTCCACTAAGCGAATCTGTGATCCCATCGCGGCTCCACGTAGGATGTCGAGCAAGTTGCCACGAGCGAAAAGGTTCGTCATTTGGTTCAGCCACAGCCACGGATGCTGACAGGGATTGAAAGGCACTGGACTGTGACGAAATCGTGGAGTCTCGCTCGGGCGCGGCAGCACATTGACGGCAATGACGAAATCAACTTCGCTCGATTCGCGCAGTGCATCCACCGGGAGAGGCTCTGCGACGCCGCCATCGACGTATTCAATACCGTCGCGCAGTACAGGGGCAACGATCCCCGGAATGGCCAGACTCGCAAGAATGGCAGAAGCGACATCACCTTGGTGAAGAACGGCGCGTGCATAACCGTTGAGTTCCGTCGCCACGCAATAGAAAGGCTTGGCCAGATGATCGAAAGTCGCCGATCCGAGTGTATGCCGTAGTCGAGCGAGGATCTTTTGTCCTCCGATGAAGCCGCGTCTCGGTAGGATGGGGTCGACCAATTGAAAGAGATCGCGTCGCGTCTGCATCTCCGCTGCTAGGGCAGCGAGCTGATTTCCATTGAGTCCCGATGCCCACATGCCACCGACGTAAGCTCCCATACTCGTGCCGGCGATGGCGTGGACGGGAATTCCGTTTTCCTCCAGAACCTGGATCACGCCAATGTGAGCGAGTCCTTTAGCCCCACCAGAGGAAAGCGCGACACCGATGCGGACATTGGGGAAGGCAGTTTCGTGAAACGGATCAATGTGACTGGCTCGTGGATCGCTGTGAAAATCAGAGCTGTGAGAGTGAAAGCTGGCAGACATGATCGTGACAGATTGGGCGGTGATCGCCTTCTGCCACGGCCAGAGTTTCGGTGAATGGAGCGTTCAGAATGTGTTCGCAAGAGAGAAGCCCGTCGCCGAACTTCTCTCTTTCACTGAGACCCTCGTCGCGATGCGGGCGGCATATCACCGAGGGCTTATGTCCTCCGTCTCGGGTGAGACATCCTCAGGATCTCCGCACCCGTGACGAAGAACGCTGTTATAAGTTGAGACACACGGATTGCGATTCTGTTCAATCCCTGTCCTCCATCTATGCCATCACTTCCCGAATCGGTCGCTGTTTCTCGACTCCCGTGAGCCGAGCGTCAAGTCCCTGGAATTTGTATGTCAAGCGTTCGTGATCGATTCCACAGAGTGTCAGGATGGTGGCGTTTACGTCGTTCAGATGCGAGGGATTTTCGATCGCGTTGTAACTGAAATCATCCGTTTCTCCAAAAGTCACTCCACCCTTGATTCCTCCACCGGCCATCCACATGCAGAAGTTCCGGGGATGATGATCGCGCCCGTAGTTCGTTTCGGTCAGGGTTCCTTGGGAATACACCGTGCGCCCGAACTCTCCGCCCCAGACGACCAGAGTGCTCTCCAGCAGGCCGCGCTGCTTCAGATCATTCAGGAGTGCTCCGATGGGCTGGTCGGTGTCTTGACACTGGAGGCGAATATCAGTCGGCAGATTTCCATGCTGATCCCAGCCTCGATGGAGGATTTGTACGACGCGGACGCCACGCTCGACGAGACGGCGCGCCAAGAGGGCGCTGGCAGCGAAGGAACCCGGCTTCTCGACATCCGGGCCATAACTTTCTAAGGTTGCACGACTTTCTCCCGAGAGATCCGTCAGCTCGGGCACACTACTTTGCATTCGGAAAGCCATCTCGTACTGGGAGATCCGATTTTGAATCTCGGGATCGCCCAGTTGTGCAAAGCGATGCGCATTGAGAGCGGACAGGGTGTTGAGCTGATCTCGGCGCTGGGCGGGAGGGATCTCGCAGGGATCCTGCAGATAGAGCACGGGATCGCCCACAGCCCTCAGGGCGACGCCGCTGTATTTCCCAGGGAGGAATCCGCTGCTCCACATACGGGTAAACAGCGCTTGGGCCGAGGCGCGAGAACTCCAATTCGGGGTGAGAACGACGAAGGCGGGCAGATCATTGCTCTCACTCCCCAGTCCATAGGCGAGCCACGATCCTAGGCTAGCGTATCCGGGAACCTCGCGACCCGTCATCACGAAAGTACAGGCGGGATCGTGATTGATCGCATTCGTTCGCACGGTCTTGATCAGTGCGATATCATCCGCATGCTGAGCCGTGTGAGAGAGGAGCTCGCTGGCCCACATACCGCATTGGCCATATTGCTGGAATCGAAAGGCGCTGGGAGCGACGGGAAAGCGAGTCTGCTTGCTGGTCATGCCTGTCAGGCGCTGCTCACCACGCACGCTCGGGGGAAGATCCTTGTTGAACCACTTGGTGAGTCCCGGCTTGTAGTCCCAAGTATCGAGCTGGGACGGTCCACCGTTCATGTGCAGATAGATCACGGCTTTTGCTTTCGCGGGGAAATTTGGCAAGCCCTTGAGTGGAGGATAAACCAAGCCTGTAGAATTCTCTGATTTGGCCAAGGCCTTTTTTCCCATGAGTCCCGCCAGAGCGAGCCCACCGAGCCGGAGTCCGCTATGGCCAAAGAACAAGCGTCGAGAGAGAAGAAGATCGGATTCGATCAAAGGATCCATGACGACAAAGGTGAGAAAAATAAAAGTCAGTTACGAGTTACGGTTTCATCCAGATTCAGAACCAGATTGGCCATCATCGTCCACGCAGCGACTTCAGCGG
>JBDHQE010000043.1:0-20514 GCA_039806885.1 Verrucomicrobiales bacterium | reverse complement strand
TTCCTTTTTACTCTGCCTAGCGCTCCTGTTCGGTGCGATCCTTCCTCCGGTAATCTCTGAAGACTCGACAGCAATTCCCGAGTCGGCGCGGACGCAAGTGAACGCTCTGAACGACCTCGTACGCGAGCTACCTCTGACGGCGGGTTCATGGATGGACCAGCTTCGCCGTCGCTCTGCGATTCAGGAACAGCTTCATTTGCACGAGCTCCAAATGCGAGGGGAAGGTCTCCCGACAGAAATGGCTCAGAAATTTTCCGAGAATTACTGTGCGATTCTCACGGCACTGGTCGAAGACCGACTGGAGGAGCAAAGCGGACGAGAGCTCCTAGCCGAGCATCGTCGCCTCCTCTCGATGGCTCGTCAGTGGATCGCTCGCTCCGAGCGCCTGCGCAACCCATCGTTCCCCGATTGGCTATCGGAGAATCTGCTTCGCCTTCAGGCGGATCGAGAGCAGCGCAGTCTTCCATTGGATCAGGTTCCAGATGACATGCGCACGCCCGTGGTCAATGGCTACCAGGCTTGGGTGGGCGAACTAATCGCTTGGGGAGAGGCGAGTGGCCGATTGACGGGAGGCGACCTCTCTCGTCTCCGCACTAAACTCGCGGAGCTGGAGCGATTTGAATCCCTCTACAAGGCGGACGGCAGACTGCTCCCGAACGAGCGTGAAAAGCTCCACGGTCGCCTGATCAGCCAAGCGGTCGATATCGTAACTGTCGTTTCCCGCTGATCCGATAGAAAAAGGATCAAAGTCGCTTCGTTTTCAGAAATGATTTATTTTCGCTTCAGCAGTGAATGCCCCGTCATCTCCGGTGGTTGGGGAATTTCCATGAGAGCCAGCAAGGTCGGAGAGATATCCGCTAAGATACCTTCGGATAATTGATACTGGCCCGCATCGTCAGAAACATAAATCATCGGCACTGTGAAGGTGGTATGTGCCGTCTGAGGAGAACCGTCCTCTTTGATCATCCACTCACAGTTCCCGTGGTCTGCGGTAATCAGCAGACAGCCACCCAATTCGAGAACCTTGGCTACGACTCGCTCCAGACATCGATCCACACACTCGACCGCTCGTATCGTGGCGGGAACGCTGCCAGTGTGCCCGACCATATCGGTATTGGCATAGTTCACGATTACGAGATCATAATCCGCTACTCGATTTAGAATCACCTCCGTGACACCCTCGGCAGACATTTCAGGCTTCAGATCGTAGGTCGGAACATCCTTGGGTGAGGGCACCATCTGACGATCCTCTCCCGGATTCGGCTCTTCGACTCCTCCATTAAAGAAAAATGAGACGTGAGGATACTTTTCCGTCTCAGCCACGCGGAGCTGACGACGCCCTGCTTTGGACACAACCTCGCCGAGCGTATTCTTCAGCGTTACGGGAGGAAAGACGACGGGGCAATCATAGGTCTCGTCGTATTCCGTCAGCGTCACATACTCCACGTGAATCGCTTCCCCTCGATCAAAGCCATCAAACCTCTCCTCTAGAAAAGCACGACTCAGTTGCCGTGCCCGGTCGGCTCGAAAATTGAAGAAAAGAACGACGTCGCCATCGCGTACGCGCAATTCGTTGTCGTGACCGAAAATTAGAGGCTTGAGAAACTCGTCCGTCGTTCCCTCTGCATACTTGGCCATCACGGCAGCAGAGGTGGAATCCTGTCGGACCTCCCCCACCCCGTGCACAATCGCATCCCACGCCAGCTTCGTGCGATCCCAGCGCTTATCGCGATCCATCGCGTAATAACGACCCACCACCGTCACGATCTTCGCTCCGGAGGCGACGAGTTTTTCCTCGCAATACGCCAGATAATCCTTTCCTCCTGTGGGAGAAGTATCTCGCCCATCGGTGAAGGCATGGACGAAAATCTCAGAGACTCCGGAGGCTTTTGCCGCGTTCGCCAGAGCGATCAAATGATCCTGATGGCTGTGAACTCCTCCATCCGAGACCAGCCCCAACAGATGCAATCGAGTCTTCGAAGCTTTTGAAAACGCCGTTTTCAGAACTTCATTCGTCGCAAGCTCGCCCTCTGATATCGCCTTGTTAATCCGTGTGAAATCCTGATAGACGATACGACCCGCTCCTAGGTTCAGATGCCCCACTTCGGAATTGCCCATCTGGCCCTCGGGCAATCCGACGTCCAGACCGGAGGTGCGAAGCATGGCCACGGGATATTTCTCGTGAAGAGATCGCGTAAAGGGAATATTGGCCAAACGAGGACAATCCCCGTTTTTCACGGCCTTTTCTGGTCCATCGGGATTCTCACCCCACCCGTCACGGATGACAAATACAACTGGTTTTTTCGGCATAGCTGCTGCAAGAGATCGGGCCAAATCCCGTCTCTCGCAAGAAAAAGCGAAAATCGGACGCTAGTTCTTCGCGAGGACCAAAGACCTTCATCAAAGCGCTCCGAATATACGCTGAGGCGAGGGGGAAGGCTCACACATCCCTCGAGTAGAACTCCCGAGGTCTCACTCCAGCCCCTTCCACAATCTCAGAGCAGCGGTCTCGAACTGCTCCTGCCATCGGGGATCGAGGACGCAGTCGCTGTCTTCCTGTGCTCCGCCCCGGTTTTTCGCCTGCTCGGCGGTGGGGGCATAGTAAAGGTAGCCGTTTGTGTAGCCGGACACGAAGGAGTTTGGCTTTTCGGCTCGTTTCTTCAAGCCCAGCCCGATGCGGACAGTTAGCTCGGCTGGAAAGGTAACGAGCCGGAACTCTCCGATGCGCAGAGCGACGGTATCGGCCTTCACGGTAGTTCCCAGTTTCTCGCGCTCAGCCTGGTGCTTGACCAGAAGATTGCGATTGATTTGCTTCCGCGTCAGTTCTTCCATCACACGAATGTTCCGAAGGTAAGCCTCCATCGCGGAGCGATTGTTTTCATCCAGAGTCGTCCAGTCGCTGCGCTTGAGCATCTCATCCTGCAGATAACGGCTGGCGGTCTCGGACGGAAAATTAGAATTGAGATGATACTTTACGTAGAGGGGCAGGAAGGTTTCGAAATTGAGCGTCGTGCCTTTCATTGAGGCGCTCAGCTTGTCGATCTCCTGATCCATTTCGATGATGCGGGCTGCATTATCGATGCGTGGCATCTCTAGAGTCTCATGAATGATTTTCAACGGAGCATCGGCCGAAGTCTTGATCTTTTGCAGTCCACTCAGAGCGCTGAGACCGAGTTTCATCCCGAGAGGTTTGGAGTCGTGCGGAATGGTAAAGGATTTGTAGAGGACGGGATTAATGTCGCCTCCGCATCCTTGGAGAAAGAGAGCAGTCGCCGTGCCGTCGCCGAAATGCGCCTCAATGGTCTCCGCTGCATAACCGCAGAGATCGGCGCTGTTACTTCCGTCGGGCACGCCGATGATGGGATGGCAGGCGAACTGAAATACCGCAGCCAAGGGCTGGCCATTGTCCACGCGATCCAAGCGCAGTAATCCGATCTCGGGATCGATGGGCCCCATCGCAGCAACTTCGTCGTCAAATGGCAGTGCATAGGCATGACGGACGTCTGCTTCCTTCCCACTCTTCAGCAGCAGGCGACGATTCTCCGAGACGGAGTCTTCGTATCCAGTTCCGGCACCGACTTTCACGGGAATGCGATCATTCCAGGCGGCAAGCGCAGCCTGAATTGTGCGAGCAGCCATATCGGGGGCGACTCGAGCATGGCTGTGACTAGCATTGAATACAAGGGACTCGGGAGCCAGTTCGATTTGCTCCTTCAGCGCGGAGCGCACGTCAGCCATGTAGGGGTCACGGATGCTCCCGATCTCGGCGACGGCGACGGCATCGACCGCGATGAGCATGATATGCGTCGAGCCTTTGGACAAGGCGAGCGCTTTAACCATGGGGGGATTTTCCTTCGACGGAAAGTCAGGATGACTGATCTCGACTTTTCCAACTCCTGCTAGCAGAGGCTCCTCTGCCGTAGCATGGGAAACTACAGCCCACAGAAGCAACGAGAGACAAAGGATGCAGATGATCAGGTTTTTCATGAGTGATTTACAGTGGGGCTGACGCGCACGATGACAGATTTCGAGCAGGGCGTATTAGAACCCTCTGCTGTGCTGTCGATGGGGACGAGGACGTTCAGCTCTGGGAAATATCCGGCCACAGCCGTCTTCGGCAGGTCATAGGGAATCGCGAGAAAACGATGGGCTATGCGCTCGCGCCCCCCGTCCTCGTTGCGAATGTCGATCTCAGCCAGGGGCTTCAGTCCGCGCTCGGCCATGTCCTCCGGGTGCATGAAGAGGACACGACGCTCGTTGCCAATTCCTCGATAGCGGTCATTGAGACCGTAGATGGTGGTATTGAACTGGTCGTGACTGCGCACGGTCATCAGCATCAGTTCATCCCCCTGCGGCTGTGCGCACGAGATCGTATCTGCAGAAAAGTTCGCCTTTCCATTGTGTGTGTCGAATACACGCTGTTTCGCGGCATTCGGCAGGTAAAATCCACCGGGTTGGCGAACACGCTGATTGTAGTCATCAAAGCCAGGAATCACTCGCTCGATCAGATCGCGGACGCGGTCGTAGTCGCGAGCAGTCTCGACGAAGGGAAAACTGCTTCGCTCTCCCAGCACGGCTTCAGCGAGACGGGCCACGATCATCGTCTCGCTCAGGAGATGATCGGAGGCAGGTTCAAGCGTGCCTTTCGTCTGATGAACGATGCCCATGGAGTTCTCGACGGAGGAGAACTGGTATTCGCCCTTCGCATCGAGATCGGCCTCACTTCGTCCGTAGCAGGGTAAGATCAGTGCTGTGCGCCCTGTTACGACATGACTGCGATTGAGTTTAGTGGAGACGTGGACGGTCAGGTTACACTGGCGTAGCCCGGCGGCGGTGAATTCCGTATCGGGCGTAGCCTGGAGGAAGTTCCCTCCCATGGCGAAGAACACTTTCGCCCGCCCCTGATTCATCGCGAGGATGGACTCTACCGTATCGAATCCAGCTTCGCGAGGCGACTGGAAGCTGAAGACCTCGTCGATGGCATCGTGATAGCTGGCAGGCATTTTTTCCCAGATCCCGACGGTGCGATCTCCCTGCACATTACTGTGACCGCGCACTGGACAGAGTCCAGCTCCGGGACGCCCCACGGCTCCGAGAAGAAGATGCAGATTGGTGACTTCCCGAATCGTCGCGACCGCGTTCGTGTGCTGAGTGAGCCCCATCGCCCAGCAGGTGATCACCTTCCGTTCCCGCCGGAGAAGAGAATGTGCCGTTTCCTCAATCTCGTCACGGGCGACACCAGAGAGCTGTTCGATTTCCTCCCATTCCGTCATCTCCACGGCCCTCAGGTAGTCGCTAAAACCTTCGGTGTATTTCTCGATGAAGTCTTGATCGAATACTTGTCCAGGATCTTTTTTCTCCAGTGCCAGAAGTGCTTTCGAGAATCCGCGGAAGAGCGCCATGTCGCCATTGATCGCGACGCGGAGGTAGCGCGTGGCGAGCGGCGTCGATCCTCCGAGAAGCCCCACGACCTGCTGCGGATGGGAAAATCCGACCAGTCCAGCTTCCTTCATCGGATTGATCGCGACAATCTCGGCTCCGTTTTGCACGGCCACCTGCAGGGTGGATAACATGCGCGGATGGTTGGTCCCGGGATTCTGACCTGCGATCAAAATCACGTCCGCCTCCTCCAGATCACGCATGGAAACAGTCCCCTTACCGACTCCAATGGCCTGCTTCAATGCGAGCCCGCTCGACTCATGACACATGTTCGAGCAGTCAGGCAGGTTATTGGTGCCGAACAATCGGGCGAACACGCCATAGAGGAAGGCTGCTTCATTGACCGTCCGACCCGAGGTATAAAAAAGCGCCTCATTCGGATGATCGAGTGCGTTTAGTTCTTCCGCAATTAGGGCAAAAGCATCATCCCAAGAGATGGGTTCGTAGTGAGTAGCCCCTGGCCGCAGGACCATCGGTTCTGTGATGCGCCCCTGTTTCTCCATCCAGTAATCGGATTCGTGTGAAATCTCTGCTACGGAGTGTTGAGCGAAGAATTCCGCATTCGCACGAGCCTTCGTTGTCTCGGAGGCTAGGGCTTTCGCCCCATTTTCACAGAACTCCGTAACCGAACGCTCACCATCCGGATCAGGCCAGGCACAGGAGGCGCAGTCGAAGCCGTCCTTCTGATTCAGATGGGCCATCCCCTTGATTCCTCGAGAGACTCCGGCTTCGCCGATCACATGTTTCAGCGAAGCGGCGACGGCGGGAACTCCTGCAGCCTTATTTTTGGGAGCCTTCAGATGAATGCCCGTCAGCTCGGCGGGTGATTCGGCGAGAATGTCTTCTGAAATTTTGTTACTCGTTTCCATGATGGTGTGCGAACTGGGGATGACCAGAGTAGCAGGAATTTCCTACTCTCTCCAGCCTTTCGGACAAATATTTAAGTTCTTCATGTTGTGAGTGTATCGCTTCTTGAAACCACCCTGTCTCTGCTTTTCCTGTTTCGGGCATTTTCCCTGTCGGTTTTTGCATCATTTTAAGTGGTAATGCGATGTTTCGGGAGATCGCCCGGCCTTTCACAGGCGATCTGATCCATCACTTGGCGAAGCTGACGTTTCAGCATCGTGGCCACATGCTCGCCCCCCTTTTTCCCCAAGGCACCGACGCCATACATGAAGGTACGCCCTAGGAAGACAAAGCGAGCTCCACTCGCGAGAGCGCAGGCAATGTCCGGTCCCGAGCGAACGCCGCTATCGAGCATGAGAACCGTGCGATCACCACAGGACCGAGCCAGTCGCGACAGTGCCGTGATCGTGCTTTCACCGGCATCGAGCTGCCGCCCACCGTGATTTGAAACAATGAGACCATCCACTCCGAGCGAAATCGCAGTCTCGGCGTCCTCTTCCGTGACGACTCCTTTGATGACGATCTTTCCCTTCCATCGATCCCGGATTGCGGCGATGCGCTCGGGCGTGAGACGACCGGAAAAAGTCCGATTCATGAATAGCCCGAGGTGCTTCATGTCCAGTCCTGCCGGAATGTAGGGCATCAGGGTTCTGAACTTCGGCGCTCCAGCGAGTAACTGACTCAATGACCAAGTGGGATGCCTCATCATCTGTACGATGTTTTCTGCCGTCATCTTCGGCGGAATGGAGAGTCCATTACGGATTTCCTTCGGCCGATAGCCAAAGACAGGAGTATCGGCTAACAGAACCAACACCGAGAGTCCCGCCGCCTCAACGCGATCAAGAATCTGATCTCGCAGAGAATCTTCTGCTGGATGGTAGAGCTGGAACCAAGCTCGGCCCTCGGTGATGCGGGCGACGGTCTCGACGTCCGCCGTCGCCACGGTACTGAGAACAAATGGGATCTGATGCGCGGTGGCTGCGGCAGCCAGAATTTCGGTGGCTCGTGGCCACATCAGTCCCTGTAAACCGATCGGAGCAATCCCAAAAGGAGCTTCCCACGTGTTGCCAAAGAGTTCCGTCCTCAAATCCGTCCCAGTGAAGTCAGTGAGGTAGTGCGGTCGCAGCCGGATTTCCCGAATCTCCTCAGTGTTCCGGCGGAGATTGAGTTCAGAATTGCAGCCACCCTCCAGATACTCAAAGGCAAAGCGAGGCAAGCGACGTCGCGTCCGCTCTCTCAGATGTTCAGTCGAGGGATAGCGAGAGTCAAAAATTTCTTCCATGAGCGTCACAGATGAAGCTTAGTGCAATCCCACTCGATCTGCCAGCATGGTCAACAAGGCATCCGCGCAGGCATCGGAAAAAACCGTATCATTGATGGCCGCGTCGATTTCGATGCAGGGAATGCGAGAATCTAGATAATTTCGAATCGCGGAAAAAAGCGCGTCGTCAGCCTCATGGTCGTAAAAGGGCTGTCCCACTGCTGTGAGAAGTGAAATTCCCCCAAGCGGCAAAAGGACGCGGACCGGCCCAGTGTAGGCATTCACCTTTTCCGCCAGAATCCGACCGAGTTGGGCACATTCTTCCGGCGTGGTGCGCATGAGCGTGACTTGGGGATTATGTCGATAGAAGGTCCGATCAGCGAATCGCGACGGAACTGTCTCCGGAGCGCCAAAGTTCACCATGTCGAGACAGCCAGGAGTCACGACGGCAGGAATGCCGACTCGCCCCGCAGCCTCCAGTCGCGAGGGACCGGCACTGAGAATTCCCCCGACGAGTTCATCTGCCCACTCGGTGGTGGTGACATCAAGGACGGCCTCAAATAACCCATCCGCGATCAGCGATTCCATCGTGCGCCCCCCCGCTCCCGTCGCATGGAAGACCAGCACCTCATAGCCCGCCATCTCCAGCCTCTCACGTGCTGCATCGACGCAGCGAGTCGTATTCCCAAACATGCTCGCAGCGATCAAGGGGCGATCTTCCTCCCCCTGAGTCCCCTCCCCTATACGGTTCGGTCGAAAGCGATCCACCATCCCGCAGATCGCGGCAGCGGCTTCGCGGAAGATGGCACGGGAGATGCGGTTGAGGCCGGAGACATCGACGACAGCGGGAATCATCACGATGTCTCGTCCGGCTAGGTAGGGAGCTGTGTTTCCACTCGCCAGAGTCGATACCATGAGCTTGGGAAAGCCGAGCGGGAGCGCTCGCATCGCCGCTGTGGCGATGGCCGTCCCTCCTCCGCCCCCGAGAGAAATCACCCCCTGAATACGCCCCTGCGCCACGAGCCGAGAGAGTAGCACTGGTGCCGCCTCAGCCATCGCAGACACGCATTCCCCTCGATCCTGCCGAGCCATGAGTGCACCCAGATCGATTCCTGCGGCAGCAGCCACTTCTTCACGCGAGACGTCCGGGGTGACAAGTGGAGCCTCTCCCGTACCGACGTCGATGAGCAATGGATCGTGACCGAATTCGCGAATGAGGTCAGCCAGCCACTGATGCTCTCGACCTTTCGAATCGAGAGTCCCCATGACAGCGATCACTTTTCGCGTCGAGTCCGAGTGGCTGAGTAGTGAAGATTGCATCGGTATCTCCTTGGATTCTGGCAGACACTTTGCACCAGAGACAATGAAAATCGAGAGAGTGGAATCAAGGTGTCAGTTTACTTTTTCGACTGAAAGAAGTCGCCGACTTTCACCACCGGTGCTTCAGTATCATGACCATCTGGCTTATCCGGACGAATCTCAGCCTGATCGGCACTATTAAAAATATCGTCGCTGACACCTCCGATGTGATCTTGGTGAAAATTTCTTTGCCCACGACATCTTCAGCACGTAGGGAAGTCGTCACTGCTGTGACAGCAAAGCTCGTCAGAAGAAGATAGAAAGCCTTCCAGAGTAAGTAGTTTCGTGTCATAGCGTATTAGATTACGGCTTTCAGCTCTTCAGGTTTTTCTCAAAAAATCTCTTTACTTGCTCCCACATGGCGGGACTCAGTTCGTGGCCGACTCCGGCCTCGATAAAGCTGGAAAACTGATCCGAAGCAGCCGCCTTCACATAGGCGGCGTGAATTCGCTCGAGACCTCGGCGAACAGAATCGATGGGACTGCCGGAGTCGTCCCCTCCGAAGTTGAGATGCAGTGCACGCGGTGCCGTCAGGGCGGCGATTTCGGGAGTGTCCCCATATTGAAACCAGCCGGGCACGAAATTGGGAAAACAATGGAGAATCTCGTGCTCGTGGATCGCCTCATAGGTAGGTAGGCAGCAGTTCCCGAGGAAGGCCTTCAGACGAGGTTCGTGCGGACCGAGTAACCAAGTATGCGTCGACCCCATGGAGTGGCCATAGCAGCCCATTCGATCCTTTTTCACCTCGGGACGCGATTCGAGATAATCGATCGCTCGCTTCATATCGAGGATATTTTTCCAAGCCAGGCTTTTCCCAGAGACGACGTAGCGGAGAAACTCGAAACGCTCGTAATTGCCTTTTTTCTGGCGTCCACTGGGATCTTGCCTCTCCTCGAAGCAGAGGGCATCGGGGCAGAGCACGACGTATCCTTCCTTCGCCAATGCGACGCCCGTATGGTGCATGGGGTTTCCTGCCAGGCCAGCGGGTTCGCTTTTTCCCAATTCATACTGACCATTGTGCTGATGCCAGATCGCGACAGCCGGCGCCGGGTGATCAGCGTCCACACCATCTGGCACGATGAAATACGCAGGAATCTGATCGACTCCACCCTCGGGCAATCCGCTAGGGGAATCGTAAACGATGGATTCGAGTCGGTATCCGTCTTTCTGAATCGTCTCTCGCACCAGAGAGTGAAGCGGGCTGAACGCTGGCCAAGGGCAGCCCAAGCAGTCGATCAGCGTTTTGCGAAGTTCATCGGGAGAATCACTCATGTGTGAAACGCCCATGGTATATGAACTACTAATCGATGGGAAGGGCGAAATCGCGTATCTCGCTACCCGGTGACTGCACGCGTGATCTCGATGCTGACGCTGTCGCAATCGGGCAAGATGAACTTCTCCACCTCCACCGTGACTTCTGTAACCCCTTGAAAACCCAGCACCGCAGACGCTAAATCCTCGGCCAAGGTCTCGATCAACAATCGTTCTCCTGCGGCAGCGACCTCGCGGAGCTTCGCCGCGACCTGGTAGTAATCCACAGTCGCCTCCAGTGTATCCCCTGCCTTTCCGACACGGTGTGCGAGCGAAATCGCTACATTCGCCGACAATGACTGAGGCAAAGCACGCTCCTCCTCTGGCACTCCGATTCGGGAGACGAGTCGCAATCCTGTGATGCGGATGATATCGCTCATGAGTCGCCCAACCTGACCCTGTTTCGTCGCAGACGCAACCCTGTTTGACTCTGTTCGATCAACAGCAGGCTCACAATCGTCTCAGCCCAGACGAAATCGCACCTCTCGAATGCGATCCTTCCCGAAACGCTCCTGCATCCGAGCGAGAAGCTGACCTTTCATCCGATCCAGTTCATAGTGAACAGCCGCATGGAGCACCTGAATGATCAGCGTGCGCCCCTGGAGGGCCACTGGTCGGGCATTGCTGGCCATAAAATTATCCACCATCGAGTGCCAAGCCTCAAAGATCATCTCTTCCTGAAACCGCTCCTTCAGACCTAATGTCTTCATCAAGGCAGGCAGGAGATCGCCGATCTTATTCTCGAACTGCGAGGTATCCTGCTCCTCCCAATACCCGCGCCATTCCGCGATAACTCGCTCTTTAGTAGATCGACTCGGGCGATAGCGCATGGAAATAAAGGCGGACGATGAAACTCCTGAGCAGCATGCAAAGGCACAGGACAGATACTCGAATCTCTCCGGAGTTGCAAGAGCCTACGGAGTCGCAGGCAGGTCGTTTATGATCCAGTCACGCATGATGATATCATGTGTGCCAGTGGTTTGAATCCCTCCAGAGGACTCCGTGAGAATATTATCGGCGAAGATGATGCGTGCTGAGTCCTTCACCTGGAGCGCTCCATCCGGCGCGATGAGTCCGCGCAGGGTGTTGTTCGTAAAGAGACTGTCCGAGCACTGATCGATGATGATTCGTCCCGCTCGTACGATGCTGCGGGGATTGAATGTGTTCCCAGTGACGGTAATTCGCTTGCAATGAGTGAGATGGAGATTATCCGGATTCGAGGTGAAGAAAGAGTTACCGGAAAGCACGATTTCCGTACAGTGCTGCAGATCGACATTGAGCGAGGTATCGCTCATCAGGTTCCCAATGACGGAGATCGAGTTGATCGGGCGAATTGCTTTCCCGAGAATTCGCAGATTGGCTCCACCAGGGGCGATTTCCTTATGTTTTTTCCCGCCGTGACTGGAGCTGTGCTGAAGAGTGCATCCGATGATCGCAACCTCGGCCACCGACTTCTTCGGATCCTCAGGCGACCCGGATAGGTCGAATAGAATATTCGCAGCTTTGGTCGGAGTATTATCCTGCGGCATGTTCGCCTCGATATCGCATCCGTTGATCTGGATATTCCGCACATTGCCATCCCGGACCACGATCCCACCGCCGCGATTGTAGCTGATGTGTGAGTGGGAAATATTCGACTGATGGAAATCGACGTCGTCATAATAGATCCCGACGCCGCTATTCTCATAGAGATGGACAGCAGAGACAACAAGATTGCGGTTGCGCTCGATCAGATGGATTCCGTGACGGCACCAGCGGACGGCGACTTTGCTGATGATGGGCTGGAAGGTGCGAGCAAGTTCGATTCCATCCGCTTCGGGGTGATTCCCTACAATCTCGATCCCTTCAATCGTGGGCATGCGCTCGTTGAAGGTAGCCGGCTTGAAATCCTTCGGATCGGCTCGTCCTTCATGAGAGCCGACGATGCGAATCGCAGGCCCGGCACCATCCATCACCAGAGTAGCAGTTCCTCCCTCTGGTCGCACCAGAGCACTATGTTGGCTGGAGAGAACGAACTCGAGAGTGCCGGTGATACGATGGACACCGGGAGGAACGAGCAAAGTACCTCCGCTCTCGGCAATCTGTTTTCGAAAATCCTCCGTGCGATCAGGTAACGAGACGATCTCGGGAATCTGTTTTGATGCGAAAGGTAAATCTGCAGTAGTATCGGCTGCGATCAGCGGCAAGGCGGAGAGAGCCAGCAGGGAAATCGAAAGTTTCATATTCTTTCGTATCCTAGTTCAGTCTCACCTCAATACAACGGCGCACCCGCGCAAGCCTGTTTCGGCTCCCGCTGTCGAATGTCATCGATCAGTTCACTCCGAAGTGAGTGCAGCCCGCTCGTCTCCGGCACCAGACTTCTCGATGAAGTATTCCCAATCGCCATGGAATCTCTTCGCGTGACCATTGGCCACATGGATCACGTCTTTCGCTAATTTCTTGATGAAATGCACGTCGTGCGAAATGAAGACTAGGGTTCCCGCATAGTTTTCCAGAGCGAGGATGAGGGACTCGACAGTGAGAATGTCTAGGTGCGTCGTCGGCTCGTCCATCAGGAGGATATTCGGGGGATCGACGAGGAATTTGATCAGATTGAGCCGACTTTTTTCTCCTCCGCTCAGAACCTTGGTCAGCTTATAAACCTCCTCCTTGCGAAACATGAAGGAACCGAGAATGCCGCGGGCTTCATCTTCGCGAACGGTGGGATTCGCCTCCATCACCTCAGCTAGCACTGAATTATTCGGATTCAGCGTCGCAGAGCGATGCTGGGAGAAATAACCGATCTTCGCATTGTGCCCAGGAATCACTTTTCCCTTTTGCGGGATGAGTTCTCCGGCGAGCAATTTCAGCAGAGTCGATTTTCCTGAACCGTTCGGGCCAACCAGCACCGTGCGCTCTCCACGCTCAATCTGGAGATCGAGTCCTGATATACCGGATACGAGCCATAGGAAAAATGAACTCCTTCCAGTTCCAGTGCTTTTTGTCCTCCACGAGGTGGTTCGGGAATCTGGAATCGGAAGGGCTTCCTCGGAGCGACTGGCTTCTCGATCTTCTCCATGCGCTCGATTTCCTTCAGCTTGGACTGAGCCTGGGAAGCCTTCGAGGAAACGGAGCGAAACTTATTCGCAAAGGCCTGCAGCTCGCCGATCTGCTTCTGCTGATTCTTGTACGCGTTGTTCTGGCGTTCGTAATTCTCCTGTCGCCGCTCCTCGAAATCCGTGTAATTCCCCGAGTAATGGAGGAGTCTTCGATTCGAAATTTCATGTACCTCAGTGACGATAGCGTCCATGAATTCACGGTCGTGTGAAATCATGAGGATAGCTCCGTTATAGGTTCTCAGATAATCCTGAAACCAAAGCAATGACATGAGGTCGAGATGGTTAGTCGGCTCGTCCAGCATCAGAAGACTGGGCTCGATCACTAGCAGTCGCGCTAGGTGGGCACGCATGATCCAGCCACCGCTCATCTCTTTGGCTGGACGATCAAAGTTCTCGGCAGGATAGCCCAATCCGCGCAGCATTTTTTTGGCTTTCGCCTCAACTTGGGGATCGTTCAGTGCATCAAACTGAGTATGAGCCTCATAGTAGGCTCGTGAATCCACTTCGCCCGCCTCCTCCATTTTTTTAAGTGAGCGCTCCAGTTCTTCCATGACACCCGCACGTCCAGTGGCGATCTCGAGCACGCTAAAGTCACCGACATCTTCGCTCTCTTGAGGCAGGAAGCCGACCAAGGACCACTCGTCCAACTCGACTGTGCCCTGATCCGCTTCTTCTTGGCCCAGAATAATGCGGAAGATGGTCGATTTACCCGCACCGTTCGGGCCCACAAGTGCGGCGCGAGTGTCGTAATTGATCTGGAGGTCAGCCTCTTCGAAAAGGGGAGTTCCGCCGTAGGATTTTTTGAGATTCCGAATGGTAAGCATGGAAGCGTAATGCGAGCCTTGTACATACTCGAGACTCCATTTTCCGCAAATCGAAAGCAGACGTGGGAAATTTTGACGGGCTTCACCATTCCCACCTGTGAAGCTGCACGCGAAAGGCTCAGCGCTTTTTCTTTCCAGCCTTTTTCGTCACTGGCTTTTTCGTCCGATTGATCAGGTTGACATCAGCACGATCTACCTTGCTCGCATCGCCTCTCGACTGAACGCGGAACTGAGACAGAAGACCGTCCTTCCGCCCAAGCGCAGCACTGGTGGGAGTCACTTCGACTCGGTAAAGACTCGATTGACGCCCAGCCAGCACCTCATTCCGCCCCGTAAAAGCCGATGCAGATACGTTCACATACTTGGCCCCCTGACGCCGCATGACCTTGACGGTGAAGTAACGATTTCCCCGTGTCACCTTCGTGAGAATCGTATCGCTTCTGGTGCTATCGTTTTCCACGCGAGCATACCAGCTAGTGGATTTGGCCGTGCGCTGGGTGAGATTCAAGCGCTGGCGCTGTGCTGTCGGAGAATAGATGTTCCCTCCAGTCAGAGAAGTCAGACTGGGGCCAATCAGGACATCTGGACGGAAGGGAGGCAGCGCCGCAGGGGGGATCGGGAATGCAGGATTCACCAGATCGACCTTCACATTCTCACTCCCTGACCATGTAAATGCGACGGTGTCAGACCGACCAGCACTATCTTTCACGATCAGATCGTAGGCCCCAGGGCTCACGCCGTAGAGATTGAGCGAATACCCGCCAGAACCCCATGTGTTCCCCGAGGCGACCTTTGCCCCACCTTGCCGCCAGACTTCGAGCGTGAGCCTCCCCGCTGTCTCGCCGGGATCGTACATCTGATTCGAGTTGAGATCATGATAGATCACTCCGGTGACAAAACGTCGATTCGCAGAGTTAGCAAAATTTTGAACGCTGAGGACTTCATTAAATTCAGGTCCGAAAACTGAGACGGAATTCACATCCTTTCGGATCGCGATACCGACTTCGCGGTAATCGGGAAGCAGCATATTGATACGGTGCCCACGTCCCTCCACATCTCCATCGATGAACAATCCCTCATGATGCTCATTCACCCGAGTCGCATTCAGCAGATGAGCACCGCTCGAGGCATTCGTCGCCAGATTTTCACCCGAGGCGGAAGGAGGGGTGAACACGTATCCTGCATTCTGCATCCGTGTCTGGGGCGTACCATTGGCGGTATGGCTAAACTGATTCTTTAACAGCAAATAGTCCGCATAGTTCGATGCACTGTCCATGAGGCGCAGGTCAAAGGCCAGCGGCTGGCGAGCAATATTAGTGATCGTCCCCGGAGTGAGCCCCTCGTTGAGATCAGCGATCGCAGGAGTTCCTTCGTCTCCCCAAGTCCGACTCGACAGTCGTGTCACTTCGGCACCTGGATTCATTCGCGCACGATTGAGGAGCTCCAGATAATACTGCTCCAGATCGCTGGGTTCTCGAGACTCCACAATTCCTGCGATCAAAAGAAGGCAAAGAACTGGAAAAAAGCATCGAAGAAAATGAATCATAATTAAATTATAAATACCATAACTGCCAGAATCAAGAATTTAATTCTCTTTTCTTGTCTGGGGAGTCTTCTTCATTGTTGCCTCAGAGGTGGGGGTGGCAGGATGAGTCTCTCTCAAATGAGTCTCCTGAGCTTCACGAAGCTTTCTGAGTTCAGTCTGGAGCTCAGTAACCGCCCGTCTCAAATCGATGAGCTCTGCTGCTTGTGGCTGTGACGACTGGAGACTCCGAATCGCCTCTTTCGCAGCCTTCCCTTCGACACTGTCCACCCCCTCTGCGTTCAGAAAGGTCTGCAAGACAGCGACAGAACGGATGTCTCCGAGACTTCCCAGGGCATTCATGGCCGCGACTCTTATCCCCTGTTTAGGATTTTCCAGCCAAGACAGGAGAAACAGTCTCGCATCCTCTCGCTGATCATTCTCGACTGAGTGAGCCAGCGTCCCGAGGGCCTCCAGAGACTTCCCAAAATCCGCCGTCGGAATTTGCGAGGCGTGTCCGCGCAAATAATCCACTAGAGGCTTTACCGCAACAGCGTCACCGGCCACTTTCAAGCCCTGAATCGCAGAGGTAGCGACGCGATTGCGATAGCTCTTCCGTTCAAGCCCTGTCAGCAAAAGAGGCATGACTTCTTTTCGAGGGAATTTTGCGAGCGAAACGAGGACATTCCCCAAGATGTCTGGATTCTTCTCCTTCTTCGCGTGCTCCAGCAGAGCATCGAAAGCCTCTGTTCGATAAAACGATCCGATGGCAGTCAACACAGCCTGGCGCACGCGAGCATCCGGCTGATCGAGAGCGCCTATGAGCTGATCGAGAGCCTCTGTGGTGTGCGTTTTCGCCAAAGCCTCGGCTACAGAGATTCGAACACCGTAGAACGCATCCGATCTGATCACCTCACCAAGACGATTCATACTTTCACGATCCTCTCTCCCGCTCAGAAGGGTAGCAGCCTGAACGCGACCGATGGCATCATCGGCAGCGCTCAATTGTGCGAGTAATAGCGGAGTCGGCGGAGTGAAGTCGATTTCCGCGAGTACTGTCACCTCGGGATCAATTCGGGCGATCTTCGGCTGAGTCGGCAGGTCAAAATAAAAATCCTCTGTCGCTGAACGCACTCGAATAGTGAACTCGTGTTTCGCCCCCTTTTCATCGACGAAACGAACCGGAAGCGGGAAATCAAAGAACAGAACCGCCTCACTGACTTTCTGAATTTGTCGGACGGAAAGCTTCACCTGATGCCGTGCCTTGTCCCATGCATAGGTGATCTTCAGCCTCGGCACGCCCCCGTGAAACACCCACTGATCGAAGAATCGATCCCAAGAACGCCCGGTCATTTCCGCGAATACCGCCATCAGATCGTTCGTCTCGACCGAGCGGTTTCGATAGCGCTCTAGATAGGTTTGAACACACTTCTGAAACAGATCGGCCCCGACTTGACTCCGCAGCATGTGCAGAACCCACGCTCCTTTAGGATAAATACGATACCCGAACATCTCCCACGGTTCGCTGTATCCACGCCAGACGATGGGGATTTCATCCGTCTCCTGCAATATCTTCCGCGAATCCAACAGGAGGCGGTAGCGCATCTGATCCACACTGAACTTTTGTGCGTTATAGAGATGGGTGTAATAGGTGGCGAACCCTTCATTCAACCAAACATGAGACCAGTCCTTACAGGTAATGAGATCTCCGAACCACTGATGAACCGCCTCATGCGTCCACAGGTCCCGGGACGAGCGCAGATTTTCCGTCTCCTTCGAAAAAAGCGTGCTGGTGTTCAGCGTCGTGATGCTGGTATTCTCCATGCCCCCGACCAGAAAATCGGTGACGCAAACATTGTCATATTTTACCCAAGGGTATTTCACCCCAATTTCTTTCTCCAGAAAAGCGAGTATCTCGACACCCTCGTCGAAGGAATTGCCCGCCTCACCGAACTCCGACGGCGGCGTGTAGAACGATAAGGGGAGATCGCCATGCTTCGCTTCCAGCTTCTTAAAATAGCCGCCGACCACTGAGATCAGGTAATTCGGATGCTCTTGTTCCTGCGTCCAGTGGAATTGGCTTAGCGGTCCCGACGGCCCCTGTACGGACTTCTCCTCCACTAGACGGCCATTCGAGAGAACGATCATGCCCTTCGGAACGCGACAGATCACCTCGCTGGTAAAGCGTTCGTTCGGATAATCGTAGCCAGGAAACCAGTTTCGGTGATAGTCCGGTTCGCCTTGCGTCCAGAAATGATCATCACCGGCCGGATACCCCATCTCCTCCGTGCGGAAGTACCAACCCTTTTTCGGTCGAGTCGTGTAAGTCACCGTGACACTCGCCTCTGTTCCGGCTTTGATCGGATCGACGAAGACGATCCGCAAAGAATCATCATCAATCACCCAATCCTTCAGCGGCACCGTAGATTCGACCTTTAACACCTGGAGACGCACCGCATCTAGGCGTAGCCGAACCAGCGGCTGTGCAATGGGCGAAAAGCTCAGCGTCGCCTTCCCCGCGAGCGAGCGCCCGGCAAAGTCAGGATCGAGTTCCAAACGAAGATGTTTCACATCGATCTCGCGATCTCTTGCATACTGACGAGTGTTTGAGCTGTCCGCAGCGCCATCAGACGCTTGGAGAGCCTCGTAGATTAGATGATGAGAGCACCCCATCCAGTCTTCGCGAGAATTAACTTCTGCCCCAACAGAGAACGGAAGCAAGGCAAAAACCGCTAGAGAAAGAAACGAAAAGCGCATCGCAGCAAAAGATACCGATATAGGCTCACCAAGAACAGAAAAATCGCTCGCCTGACTCATCTGCGCCATTCACGGCTGCGATGCCGGAAGGATTTTCCCGACGAGAAAGTCATTATAGTGACTCCCCCCTCCCCCTTCCGCTCCGACTACGTACACGGTATCGCCAATCACACAGACACCGGGATCGTTGAAGTGCGCTCCCGTGGGTAGAGAACCCTCACATCGCATCCAGCAATCCTTCTGCGTATCGTAGACGAACACCAGATCATTCCATCGCGTTCCGGCACCGCCGATCACGATCAGATATCGCTTCTCCCACGTGCCCGCTGCCCATCCGGAAATCGGTATCGGGAAATCAGCTAATCGAGTCCACGAATCACTGAGCGGATCGTAGCGAAGGCATTCAGCTAGTCGCTCGCGCCCCGATTCAGTCCATGTGACTCCTCCCATCAGATACACCCTCCCCTCAACGACAGCGGAAGCAGACCAACCACGAGGAAGCCCGGGAATCGGCGTTCCGAATTCCCAGTTCGCGTTTTGATCTTTCAAATCAAGAATTTCAGTGATTCCTCGGATCGTCCGGACACTGTAGCCTTTCTCCGAAAGCTCGTATTCGTTCCCTCCCATGACGATCAGGAGATCTCCGACACGATTCGCTGCAGTATGACTGCGCGGCACTTTCATCGGAGGAAGAGTAGACCATTGAGGAGCGTTTTCTGCCCATGACAGTTGAAACACTTCAGCCGCCGCACGCCCCGGCGATCCCTGGGAAAATCCGCCGACAATCAGAAAAGAATCCCCCAAGCCTACTCCTCGAGTGTATTCTCGACGGGCAGGCAGATCGGGCAGACGCACCCACTCATTCTTCTGCGGATCATAGCTGTAGGCCAGTCGCGATGAACGATTCCACGCCTCGCCCGTATCATCACCCGAGGGAGTAAAACCTCCCGCCATATACACTTTTCCACCCACCTCGGCCATGCCCATCCCACTGATCCCGCCATGCGGCCCCTGATCAATAAAAGGCAGGCTTTTTACAGTCCACTGAATCTCGCCAAAAACTGGCAGCGCTTGAATTTCAGCCGACATCTCCTTCGACAAAGAACGCTCCACCCCAGTACGATAGGCGATCTGCTCTCTGAGTATCCGACGTGACTCCAATGAATTCCGTTTGGGTTCCTGAGCTTCGAATACGCTCCCTCCCAACAGAATCAAGCAAATGCAGATCCACTCACGATACAGAACATTTTCGCCCATCCCCTCTACTTTCATCGATACGAAGCAGATTGTCATTTGCAATCGAACAAGGAATGCTAATTATTTACAAAACTTAGAAAGCTTCTATTTCTTTCGCTCGAACTTTTGATTCCAGTGAAAAAAGATCAGTCTGATCCTCATGAAACCAAGCGTAACACCCTCTTCTAAAATTCTGAACGATCTCAGTCGCCCTCACTGGTTCCCCATTCTGGAGAAGATCAAGTGCTCGGATGGCCTCTCCGTCGCAGAATTGGCGGAAGAAATGGGGATGAGCTACATGGGCATAAAGAAGCACTGTCAGGCGATGCACAAGTTGGGCTGGTTGGAAACGTGGCGAACCCCCTCGACCTCCGGTCGTCCGCAGAAGCTCTACCGCCTCACTGATAAAACAGAGTCAATCTTTTCTCAGATCGGAAATGCTACATGCTTGGCGATTCTGGATGCCGCGACACAATTGGAAGCTCACGGGGCGGAAAAGCTGCTCTTGGCATTCTTTCGAAATCAAACCGAAAGACTCGTGCAGATCATCGGCGGCGACTCGGTGCAGGAACGCGCGGAGCGACTCTCAGCGGAGCGATCTGCGCAGGGATATTACTCCACTTGCTCCGTGATCGGAGAGGAATCTATGCGAATCGAAGAGTGGCACAATCCGCTCCAACCTCTCTTTGACCGCTACGAGACCCTATCGCGCATGGAAGTTCAAATGTTCGAAAGACTCCTCGGAGCCAGAGTCGAGCGCACTGTAACACAAACTGCCCATCATACGCGATACCAGTTTGA
>JBDHQE010000317.1:0-3261 GCA_039806885.1 Verrucomicrobiales bacterium | reverse complement strand
AAATTGCTTCGGAAAAGCAAGAGGAAAAGAGAGGTGTATTTCCACACGATAGAGTCCGCCTCCTAGCGGCTGAAGATCCGGAAAATGTGGATCGGATGAATTACTGACGATCCAGAAACTTCGTGGCGAGAGTCATCACCATCGCCGCTCCCCGCTTGTCTGGGCCGAGGATCGCCTCTCGAAGGTAGTAGTCCTCCAGATTACGCATTTTACCGGTGCTGATGCAGGCGTTGAGTAGATTCTTCCCGTCAGTGGAAACGTGCATTTTTACCGAGGCCCACGCGGCATCGAGCCGAGTTCGCCAGCCGTCTTCTGCCTTCAGCCAGCCTTCTTCCATCGCGATGGCGATAGCGGAGGCGATCATGCTGGTGGCGGTGAGTTCGGCATAACTATCCGCGTGATCGATAATCTCATGCCACATTCCATCGGTGTCCTGATGCTCGGCCAGAGCACTGAGATGAGACCTCAAGGCCTCGATCAATCCGACGCGATCTGGATGTTCTGCAGGAAAATGACGTAGAGCGAGCGCTAGTCCGAGCGAGGAAAATCCATTGCCGCGCCCCCAAGCGACCTCGCTGAGGGGAGAGTGGCGGTAGATGCCATCTGGACGGAGGCAGCGAGATGAGATAAAACGGAAGTTCTGTGCAGACTGGTCAAAATACTTCTTCTCACCAGAGATGCGTCCGGCCTCGGCAAGAACGGGACACCCCATGAAGATCGCTTCACACATTTCATTGTGAAAGGGAACGGCCTCTAGGGGCTTCCCGTCGGGGGTAAATGCCATATCAGCGACGGCCATCACCCGCTGACGTGCCCAATCCTGATCGATGGCAGCATAGAGAATCGTACCACCAAATTCTGCGTTGTTCTTGGGCAAATCAGGAGCTTGGAGAAGTCGTGCTTGCGCGAGTTCCTCGGCACGATTGGTCAACTTCCCGTCGATTTGAGAGAGAATGGAAAGCGCATCCCAGTATGGGCCGTCAAACACGTCTCCATAATTCGCCGCGAGTTGATTCAGAAGCTCGCGAGCGCTCCGCGACACGCGAGCACGCATCTCGTCTTTGGCGGAGCGTGCATCGTGATCTTTACGCGAGAGGACTTGCGACTGCGGAGATCCGTCTGATGCGGTTCCGGCCAGAAAGACATCGACGCTCCCGACCTCAGCAGGTGGGTATTCCCGCAGAGCCTCACCGAGCGCACGCCCTTCCGGCGTATCAGGTACGAAGACGGCGTCGGGGGCACAGAGGGCGATCCAGCGCCAGATCGCATGAGCAGAGGAGTGCCCGGAGGAGAAAGCGGTCCCTTGAGGCGGAAACTCAGCGGTGTCGAGTGGGGCCAGCAGTCCCAACCAGTCGTTTTCAGGAGAGAGTTTGGGAGCGATCTCCTGAGGAGCGAACTTTCCAAAATGAAGAATGCGGTACGCCGTGGAAGGAAACTGGCGGGTGCCGCCGCCGGCCCAAGCCATGAGAGGTGATCCGGCGTCGCTACGTCCGATGGGGAAGGTGCGGTAGAGACTTTCGCGAAGCTCGCCCGTCGGATCGATGGAAACGTCGAATTTGCTGAGCGTGCTCTTGGAAGGAGAATCATAATAGACGGAGGCTCCATGCCCGATTTTAATGCTCATGCGAGCAGGGTTTTCTCCCTCCTCAGCGAGTTGAAAATCACGGATGACGAGACTACTCGAACCGTCCGCTGTGGGGTTGCCCCGAATCGAGAGGGCTGGTCCAGAAGAAATGGGTCCCACGATGCAATCAGAGAGGCTGTGGCGACCGCCTTCGTAACTCACTCCACCGCCACTCCCCTGAAAGTGACATTTTTCTAGAAAACTCTGCGCTTCGTCCCGTGACTGGAATGCGAGCCCCAAATTCTCTGTGAATGCACTGCCACTGATCCAGATTTCTGCAGAAGCTCCCATGGCAAGTCCTGCTCCACCGTTCTTCTCAGAATGGACACCGAAGAGTTGAATGCCCCGACTATCACTCTGAACAGAAAACCCATCGCTGCGACAGTGGCGAACTCGCAGATTAAAAATCTTTACGTTATGAATCGGTTTCGTGCAGAAGACGCCATGCTCGAAAGAACCTTCACCATCGAGAGTGACGCCGTTCCCGTCGATCACGAGTCCCTGTGGTGCCCCGTCTAGGTCGATGCTCTGGTGGTAAATCGCATCCTGCGGTTGCAGGATGATACGATCTCCGGCGGCTGCTTTTGAGATCGCGACTTGAATTGTGGCCAGCGGTGATTCGGCTGTTCCCTCGGCATGATCTTGGCCAGTCTCAGGTGATATGATCCAGTCGCGCGCCCGTCCCGAGCTGACGAGCAGGAAACCGACGAACAGAAGTGTGAGCAGCTTGCGTAAGGACAAGCTGGAATCAGCTATCTGAGTATATTTTACCATCGCTTCTGTGAGTCGAATGATCACCCTCTGAGGAGTGCCAGTACCTGATCGCGCAGGGCGGCATTCGTCGCTAACGCTTCACCGCCATCGATGCAACTTTCATTTCCTTTCCAATCTCCGAAATAGCCACCTGCTTCGCGAAATATGGGCGGGAAGGGGCCACAGTCCCAGAGATTCATCACAGGATCGAGCACGATCTCGGCTCGTCCGGTAGCGACGAGCATGTAGCCGTAGGCATCACACCATCCCGCGTTATAATAGACCGCTTTTTGCAGTCGATCCCACGCAGCACCTTTCCCGCTTTTTTCATAAGAAGCAGTGTCAATATGAGCGCAGACGGCACGGCTGAGATGGGAAACTTCCGAAACGTGAGCACGTTTTCCGTTCCACCAAGCTCCGCACCCAGTCGCGGCAGAGATGGTCTCGTTCAGTGCCGGAAAATGAGCGCAGCCGACCTCCACTGTCCCGGCGATCTCAAGGGCGATCAGGACTCCGTAGAGCGGGACGCCACAGGTGAAGGATTTCGTTCCGTCGATGGGGTCGATGATCCAGCGAAATTCTGATCCGGAACCACTGGCCCCGAACTCCTCCCCCACAATCTCGTGATCGGGGTGACGCTCAGTGATTCGTTGCCGAATGAGCTTTTCGGCTTCGCGATCAGCGATGGTCACAGGAGAATCGTCCGCCTTGAACTCAGGTCGTGCAGCCTCGGTCTGGTAATATTTCAGCGTAATTTCACCGGCTTCGCGGGCGGTATTGTGGATAAAGCGCAGGTAATCGTTCAGGTCCTGAGACATGGGCGAGGTAGGGGACAGGGTCTGATCCGGGATAGAAGAGGGTCAGGTCCGCCTCATTCAAGGCGC
>JBDHQE010000316.1:0-3265 GCA_039806885.1 Verrucomicrobiales bacterium | reverse complement strand
AAGGAGCCGTCGCCTGGTGATTTGACTCCATAGAGGTCGAGAGTTTTCTGATTTTCTTGAGAGAAATCCATTAGCTCCGGCACACTCGACTGCATGCGGAAGGCCATCTCATACTGAGAGATGCGGGTAGCAATTTCAGGATCAGTTTGCTCCTCGGCCAGTAAGCCGTTCATGCGATTAATTTCGTCGATCACCTGCCGCTGTGTACTCTGACAGATGCCCTCGGGATTGCCGATGTAGTGAACGGCATCGCCTCGTGACTGGAACTGGATGCCCTGGAATCGACTCGGCAGCATCCCACTGCTCCACTGGCGGGCGGAGATGGGCTGCTGTCCGTATTTCCCAGCAGAGGTTAACACGATGAAGCCCGGCAGGTCGGATGTCTCTGTCCCGAGTCCGTACTGCAGCCAGGCTCCCATGCTGGGGCGCCCTTTGATGATAGAGCCGGTATTCATGAAGGCGTGGGCTGTATCATGATTGATCTGCTCCGTCTGCATGGAGCGAATCACGCAGAGTCGATCTGCCTGTTTGGCTAGTTCGGGGAAAAGATTGCTGATTTCTACGCCCGACTGCCCGTGCTTCGTGAAATCGACAAAAGATCCCCGCGCTTTCAGAACAGCTCCTTGGAGCTGGGCGAGCTGCTGTCCCTTTGTAAAGGATTCTGGAAAGAGCTGTCCATCCAGCTCTCGTAGTTTCGGCTTCCAGTCCAGTGTTTCGTACTGGGATGGCCCGCCTGCCATGCAGAGGAAGATGACGCGCTTGGCACGCGGACGAAAATGAGGTGCTCCGAGTGCTCCGCGAGTGCCGTCCACTGTGGATGCATGGGTTTCATTCAGCAGGCCAGAAAGGGCAATGCTTCCAAATCCGAATGCGCTCTGTCTCAAGAAGGCGCGCCGTGCGAACTGGTGGGACGAGGGTTCTTCCGAAGGATGGGAGAAGGAGAAAAGATTCATGACGGGAGCGAACGGGCCGAAGAGAGGCTGGTTAGAAGTCAGTACCGGGTGATGGTTTCCTGTGCATTCAACAGGACTCGGGCCACCTGCGTCCACGCCGCGTGTTCGACAGGATCGAGAGTCGGATGTGCCGAGATTCCTACGGAGATCAAATGCTGGGCATCCTCTGGCTTGGCTCCGTATTCATTGCGCTGCGAGTTGAGAAATGCGATGAGCCGTTCACTTTCCTTGGCTTTAGGAGAGCGATCCAGAGCAATGTGGAAGGCCCGGTTGAGCCGTGCCTGATCGTCTGCTGTTGCATCACCAAGTAATTTTGCAGCGAAAACCCGTGCCGCTTCGACGAAAGTCGGGTCGTTCAGCAGCGTCAGGGCCTGCTGAGGAGTGTTGCTGACCGTGCGGGCCGCTGCGCATTCGTCGCGGGCAGGAGCGTCGAAATTAGCCATCATCGGATGCAGGAAAGTCCTCTGCCAATGAGTGTAAAGGCCGCGTCGCCACTGTCGAGCGTCCGCATCGGAGACGTAGTCGCGATTTGGAAATTGGAGTGCTTCGTAGTATCCAGCGGGCTGATAGGGTTTTGAGCTCGGTCCGCCGATTTCGTCGATTTGCAGGAGTCCGGCGATGGCCAGTGCATTGTCGCGGACGAATTCCGCCTCAAGGCGTCGCGGGTTCTGCGAGGAGAGAAGGCGGTTCGTCGGATCTTTTGCAATCGCATCCGCAGGGCGTGCGCAGGTCTGCTGATACGTATCGCTAGTGACGATCAGACGTACCATGTGCTTCACATCCCAGCCTGATTCACGAAACTCTACCGCCAGCCAGTCGAGCAAATCGGGGTGAGAGGGGGCCTCCCCTTGAGATCCGAGATCATCCACTACAGGACTGAGTCCAGCACCGAACAGCATCGCCCACAGACGATTCATCACGGCACGCGCGGTGATGGGGTTCGCATCGGACGCCAGCCAGTTGGCGAGATCGAGTCGGGTCAGCCTCTTGTCAGGAGTGCTTTCGATGCGTCCTGGCAGGAAAGACGGCGTCGAGGGTAGAACGATTTCTCCCGTTTCATCCTGCCAGTTACCTCGCGGTAATACACGAATCGTCAATGGATTCGGCGTAGCCTGAGTGATCATACTCCAAGTGCGTCCGCCCAAGAGAGAGTGCTTCGTCGCAGCCAGTTGCCATGCCGTAGTTGTCACTTCAGAATTATGAGAAGACGATAACAGGAAGGCAGTCGTGGCATCCCGATTCTCTGTGGCATTCCTCTGCGCGATTGGCTTACTGAGGGCCCTTAATGTATCGGCAGATGCGACCTGGAGAGGCTCAATATCGGCCAAAGGAGATACGAAAAAGCGGAGGGGAAGTGTGGGATTGCCAGATAGTGTGATGACAATTTTTTCATCGCGAGACACGTTCTGCGGACTCTCGATCACCCATGTGGCGTATAGATTGGCGTTAGGCTCCGCTTTCCACGGTAGAAACCAGCCAGTGCTCAGATCCGGGACTTCGACTCCACCCCGATAATCAGGACGCTTCGCTGTCGCATCGCCGACGCGCAGTGAGACGACCCGAATCTTCCCGTTCTTGGAACGAATTTTTATCGAAGGCGTGATGAAAGACCCCAGACTTTTGGCGAGCTGATCAGGCTTAATTTCGTCGCTCGCCACCTCCATTCGCAGGGCAGCGATTGCCGGAAACGTATCAGCCCGAAATTCGATCTCGAATGCTTCTCCACGTGCGGGAGCGGGATTGAGCAGCGCCGAATGCTTCTCGGAGATGAGTCCTTTCCGATCATCGACCTTCTTCCCGTTGCGGATCAGATAAGCATTTTCTGGGATCAGCGACTGCCAGCCCTCCGGATTCTTTGCGAGAAAGGGAGCGAGGGATTGCTCCCATTCCAGTTGAGCTGCTTTCGATTGCGTATCCTTCTCGACGTCGGCGATACTCTGGCTCAAGTGCTTTGCCAGAGCGGCGCTAGCTTCCGTGAAGCGTTTTTTCAACCAAGGACTCTCTACCTCGATTTCGGGTGGGAAAGGATAATCATTGTTGAAGCCTTTCAGTTCTGGCTCAGGCGTATAACCATAGTCGGAATAGACCCCCCACTGTTTGATGTCGGCGAAGAAGGCCTCCAACTCATAGAAATCTCGTGTTTTAATCGGATCGAACTTGTGATCGTGGCATTCCGCACAGCCGAAGGTACTGCCAAACCAAGCGGCAGAGACTGATCGGACGCGCTCGGCACCGTATTTCGCGAGATATTCCTTCTGCTGGGCACCGCCTTCCCGTGTCATCATGTTCAGGCGATTGTAGCCAGTTGCGAC
>JBDHQE010000042.1:0-20585 GCA_039806885.1 Verrucomicrobiales bacterium | reverse complement strand
CTCGATCCTGGCGATGGTTCCATCATGATCATCGTCGCCACCGACGCGCCGCTCGACGCCCGGAATTTGCATCGGCTCTGCAAGCGCGCCTTCATGGGAATCGCTCGCACGGGAGGCTTCGCCTCCAATGGCAGCGGGGACTACGCCATCGCCTTCTCCACCAGCCCAGACGTCCGTCGTGATTATCATTCTCAATCCAAAACAGTCTCCATGAATGTCCTGCGCAACGAGCAAATCGATCCCCTCTTTCTCGCGACGGTCGAAGCCACCGAGGAAGCGATCATCAATTCTATGTTCATGGCGGAACCGATGACAGGCTGGAAAGGACGCAAAGTCGAGGCTCTACCAATTAAGGAAACTCTAGAGATACTGAAAAAACACGGGCTTTTAGAGGAATAAGTGTCGTTCGAGTCCTACGATCCCGATCACGAAGCCTTCTCATCCATCACCGCAGGAATATCTTGTCGAACCACCTCGCCTGGGAGCGTCGATGCGCGTGCTCCGATCTTGCGGCCTGGATAAATGGATGTGTGAATGCCCGTGTGGACATCATCACCGATAATCGCACCGAACTTCCGACGCCCCGTATCCACTAGCTTTCCTTCTGCCATCGTACGATGATTCTTTCCATCATGGCGAAAATTCGCAGTGATGGTGCCTGCCCCTAGGTTTACGCGCTCCCCGAGAATCGAATCTCCCACGTAGGAAAGATGCCCTACACAAGCGTGGAAGAGCAGAATCGAATTCTTGATCTCCACCGCATTGCCCACATGACAGTCAGGCCCGATGCTAGTCAACCCACGCAAGTAACAGTTCGGGCCGATCTTCGAGTTGGCCCCGATCACGACGTTGCCCTCGATCACCACGCCAGGTAATAATTCCGCTCCCTCAGCCAAGTGAACGTACCCGCCCAGAATCGAGACACCGGGATGAACAGTTCCCAGTATCTCAGAATGCGTCAGCGTCGCCAGATACGACTCATTGGCACGCAGTAGATCCCAAGAGTAACGAATCAGAAACGACTGCACCGCCAGAACCCTTTCTCCACCCTCCGAGCCGTGGGCACTCGTCCATGCCAGAGGCGTATTCTGAGAGTCGATCAACACCACAGGCCGCGTAGGATCCAACCCGCGCAGGTCCTCCATCGCGATCCAAGCATTCTCATGGCACTGCCACTCCGCCCCCAGAGCCGCATGGTGAACGCAAAGCGGAAGGTTCCCGATAGGAAAATCGATGATGGGGTGAGTGCTCAGGACTGGCATACGCTGAAAAGATTGATTTTGAATGTGCGGATTCAAGCAAAGAATTACCCATCTATTCCTTCACAGCCAGTTCACATGTCCACTAACGAATTCAAGAGCACATCCACCCAACTTCGAGAATTTTGGCAAAATCCAACATATTGTGCTCGAATTTTCATTGACACCACAATATATAGTCGCAAGGTTGAGGAAATTCTTAAATTTAAGAATTGATTTTTCTCTCGCGTTTTCTCCCATGCGCTGCGCTAAATGCAACAGTCTGGACGATAAGGTCATTGATTCCCGCCTTTCTAAAGACGGGTTTTCCATCCGTCGTCGTCGGGAGTGCCTTGGGTGCGGCTTTCGCTTCACGACATACGAGCAATTGGAACGCCGCGACGTACTCGTGGTCAAGCGCGACGGCACTCGTGAGCCATTCAAGCGAGAGAAGCTCCTCGGGGGACTCATCAAAGCCTGTGAAAAGCGTAAAGTCTCGCTGGACGTTCTCGAAACCGCCGTTGACGAAATTATCAGTGAATTCGCCGAAGACAATCTGCGAGAGATTCCTACTCGCATCATCGGTCCTAGGGTGATGCAGCACTTGCAGCGAATCGATCCCGTGGCGTTCGTACGTTACGCTTCAGTCTACCGCGAGTTTAAGGACGTCGGTGAGTTTACTGAAGTCATCGACACGCTTGAGAAAGCTCCTCGTCGTGAAGACACTCGACAACTTGATCTTTTTGGAACCAAAACCTGACCGCTCATTCATACAACCGCTTTCCGTCCATGATCTCTCTGCCTAGTGAACTCCCCTACATCCGCGTCGGATCGTGCAGTCTCGTACTCTGCGAGCCTGAATGGCTCTCCACCACCCTGCACCGTGCCGCGAATGGTACCGATGTCCCAGAGTGGATCGTCTCCGACATCTCTCGCGGTGTCGAGAACTTCCTCGCGAATCATTACAAGGGCACTTACATCGACTCTGAAGATCTCTTCACCCGCATTGCCAAGACCCTCTCTTCCATGGGATTGGCACATGTTGCAGCGAGAATTGATCGCACACCACCCCCCGTCCGAATCTCCATGAGTGAACTGGCCCGTCGGGCGGGATCGGGATATGAACTGCTGTTTTTCCAACTCTTGTCCGACTCAATTCACTCCGCAGTCGCTAGTGGTCCTCAGCGCGTGGAACTGCATGGCATGAAGAGCGGCATCCGTCGCCTCATGGGCGCTCGGCGATGGAGCGAACGATGTGAGTTACTGCGGGGAGAACTCAATGAATACATTCTGGAGATCAAAACTGAAATCAGCACAGAGAATCCGGAGCTTCGTCTATTGATCGTGTCATGACACTCTTCGAAAAAATTATCGCGAGAGAGATACCAGCGGAGATCGTGTATGAGGACGATTTTGCCGTGGCCTTTCGCGATATTCAGCCTCAGGCTCCGACTCATCTGCTGATCGTGCCACGCAAGCCCATCCCCCGGGTTGGAGAGGCGAAGGATGAAGATGCCGTAATCCTCGGTCGCCTGCTACTGGCCGCCGGAAACATCGCTCGGCAGATGGGATGTGACGAATTTGAAAAAGGCTTCCGCTTGGTTATCAATCACGGAAAATACGCAGGAGAAGTAGTTCCTCATCTCCACATTCACTTTCTGTCAGGGCGCGATCTAGGCTGGCCGCGAGGTTAGACTTTTCAGTCTTTTGATTAATCGAATTCGATACTCCGTCACTTACATCGTGCCTCTGTGAATGCAGATCGATCCAGCGCGATCATGATCGGATGGCGGGAATGGCTGAGCCTCCCCGACTTCGGCAACCTACGGGTCAAAGCTAAAATTGATACCGGTGCCCGCAGCTCCAGCCTGCACATCTCCCACTGGGAAGCCTATGAGACAGATATCGGTGAAGCGAGAATACGATTCTCTCTCCCGCCCGCTTCATCGCGATTCACTCGATCTATCGGTGAATACGATTGCCCCTTGCTCGAATTCCGCACCGTGCGAAATTCCGGCGGCCAAGAAGAATCACGGCCCTTCATTCGCGTCCCTGTATCCCTCGGCCCTCATCTCTGGAAAATCGATCTCAGTCTGACCAATCGACAAAACATGCTCTTTCCCATGCTTCTCGGACGAGTAGCCATCTCAGGACGCTTTACCGTCGATCCCGCATCTTCCTATAAACTGGGTTCAAAGAACAAGCCGCGACACGCATAGAGACATCCTCTTTTTCGTCCGTCCTCACCGATGAAACTCGCCATCCTCTCCCGCGACAAAAGCCTCTACTCCACCCACGCTCTCTATCAAGCCGGGGTCGACAAGGGACACGAAGTCCACGTGATCGACTACGTCCGATGCCACATGGAGATCACCTCTATGCGCCCCGCTATCTTCCTAGGGAGTCAAAAACTGGATGGATTCGATGCCATCATTCCCCGAATCGGAGCCAGCTACACCTTCTTCGGTTGCGCCGTCGTGCGACAATTTGAAATGATGGGAGTGTACAGCGTCAACGAATCCGTCGCCATCTCGCGAGCACGAGACAAGCTGCGGAGTCTCCAGCTACTGGCGAGAAAAGGAATCGGGCTACCCGTGACGGGGTTTGCACACGATCCGCGAGCCACCGATGCCTTGATTGATCAAGTCGGCGGAGCCCCTCTAGTCATCAAGCTGATCGAAGGGACCCAAGGCGTGGGCGTCGTCTTGGCCGAAACTCGCCAGGCAGCAGAATCAGTGATCGAGGCCTTTCGTGGGTTGAATGCGAACATTCTGGCTCAGGAATACATCAAAGAGGCGAAAGGAGCCGATATTCGCTGTCTCGTCGTCGGGGGTAAGGTCGTCGCAGCGATGAAACGTCAGAGCAAGGAAGGCGAATTCCGCTCTAACCTTCATCGCGGTGGCACCGCCTCCGTGGTAAAAATTACCCCGGAAGAACGATCTACCGCCGTTCGTGCAGCTGGGATACTCGGACTTAATGTAGCCGGGGTGGACCTCCTGCGTTCGAATCACGGCCCCTTAGTGATGGAAGTAAATTCCTCTCCCGGACTCGAAGGCATCCAGACGACTACTGGAAAGGATATCGCCGGGATGATCGTAGACTTCATCGAAAAGCAGGTGAGTCGAAAGAAAAGCACGCGAACCAAAGGAAAAGGCTGATTCCCAATTCATTATCTGGGGCTTCAACGAAGCGAGAAAAAATCCATCCGGGCGCAACTGCGCACTTGTTGAACCATCGCCCCTGTGTTCTCGTGCCAGCCATGAGGAAATATCCCCACATCGTCGGTTTGGCTGGTGCTTTCGCACTGGCCCTTTCTACCTCGGTTTCGATGGCCCAAGCTCCCAAAGCTCCGGCTCCGAAGCCTGATCCAAACATCGAGGCCGCCAAGCGCCCGCTCACGACACTCCAGTCAGCTGAATGGAAAGAGCTATTCAACGGAAAGGATCTCACAGGCTGGTCCGGAGATACGGAAGGCTATTTTGCGAAAGACGGAATCCTTGTATGCAAACCCGGCGGCAAGGTCCTGCAAACAGATAAAGACTACGGAGACTTTGCCTTTTCCTTCGAATTCAAGCTGGAAGAAAGCGGCAATAATGGGATCGGAATTCGCGTGCCCGAAAATGGTCGCCCTGCTCAGGATGGCCTGGAAATCCAGATTCTGGACACCGAAGGATCGAAATACGGCGGAGAGGCGATCGTGGACGGAAAACCTCGGAAGCTTTCGTGGCTGAAGCCGTGGCAAGTTCACGGCTCCGTCTATGGTCACGTCCCTGCCAAAACCGGCTACCTAAAGCCCGTCGGTGAGTGGAATCAGGAAACCATCGTTGCCATCGACGATCACATCATGGTCATTCTAAATGGTGCGGTCATTCTCGACACCTTCCTTGAAGAGCACGCTCCGCTCGAGGCCGGTTTCAATGGACGCCGGAATCGCACCGGTCGTATCGCCTTCGCTGGCCATACGGATCCCATGGAGTTCCGCAATATCAAACTTGCCGATCTCTCTCTGTCCGCACCAGTTCTTAAAGATCAGCCCGACAACACACCTCCGGCTGGCTTTACTGCACTGTTTAACGGCAAGGATCTCACCGGATGGAAGGGGCTAGCCCATAAGAACGCGGTCGAACGCCGCGCCCTGACTGGTGACGCGCTGAAGGAAGCGCAGGCCGCTGCCGATCAGGTGATGAAAGACCACTGGTCCGTCAAAGACGGCACGCTCGTGTATGATGGAAAGGGTGCCAGTCTTTGCACCGCGAAGGATTATGGCGATTTCGAGATGTATTGCGACTGGAAAATCACTGCCGGTGCGGATAGCGGACTCTACCTGCGAGGCACACCACAAGTCCAAATCTGGGATCCATGGTCCGCGACTATGAAGGACGGCTCCGAACCGACAACTCCTCAGCAGTGGGTGGAATCCTACCGGACAGGCCGTAATCTCGGATCAGGTGGACTCTGGAACAACAGGCAAGCCAGAAACCAAGCTCTCGTCATCGCTGACAATCCTGTCGGAGAGTGGAATAGCTTCTACATCCGCATGGTCGGGAGCCGCGTTAGCATCTGGCTGAACGGCAAACAAGTCGTAGATCGCACCGAACTGGAAAACTACTGGGACAAGACCGGACTCGAGCCGCTCATCCGTGCTGATCAAATCGAACTGCAGCACCACGGCAGCGAGCTGTATTTCAAGAATCTCTACATTCGTGAACTGCCCTACTAATCGGGATTTCAGTTCCGTTTGACCCCTCGGATAAGGGCGGGATGCTTCCATGCATTCCGCCCTTTTTTATTGCCCAGACAAGCGCCAGATTCAGACGAAAAGACCGCAGTCGATTCACCGAAGGATTCTCTGGCGCTTGCGTTACGTAACGAACTGTCTCAGTTCCTCAGATTCATGTAGCCGCCGTCGATATTGTACGTCTGACCGGTGATGAACGAGGAATCGTCGCTACACAGATACAGAGCCAGCTTTGCAATTTCGTCAGGGCGAGCCATGCGTCCAATGGGCTGGACCTTCGAGAGCTTCTCAAACATCTCATCGCGGTTATCTGGATAGTTTTTCGCGAGGTACCCATCAACGAAAGGCGTATGGACCCGAGCCGGACAGATCGCGTTGCAGCGAATCTTATGATCGAGGTAATCAGCAGCGACAGAGAGCGTCATGGTGTGGACCGCACCCTTGCTGGAGGAATAGGCAAAGCGATCCCTCAGTCCCGTGATCGCTGCGATGCTCGACATATTTAATACCACTCCTCCACCACGCTCCACCATCACGGGCAAGATCGCCTGAAGACAAAGGAAAACTCCCTTCACATTCACCTGCATCACTCGGTCAAAGTCACTCTCACTCGTATTTGTTGCCGTCCCAATATTGGCAATCCCGGCGTTGTTGACGAGAATATCGATCCCTCCGAACGCAGCCTTCACGCCATCCACCGCCGCCTGAACCGAGGCAGCCTCGGCGACGTTACAGCGAAAAAACTGGCTCGTTCCGCCCGCAGCAGTGATCGCCGACACAGTGGCCTGCGCTGATGCCTCGTCGAGATCGAAAATCGCCACGGCGGCTCCCGACGCAGCGAAGGTTTCTGAAATGGCCTGACCGATACCAGAGGCACCGCCAGTGATGATAGCAACTTTCTGTTCCAATAACATGATGGCAGAACGGTGGACTGCATCCCTAGAAATCGCAAATCCGAACTCACATTGTAATGAAAAGCCAAAAAGCCTGCCAGCGACTCAGGCGAGAACTCATCCAATCTTCAGAAGAACAGAATTTTATCTTGCTGTCGATTTTTCCATACGAGCCTCATTCACCTAACAGAAACCGAGTGAACGCAAATCGGGGTGACAGGATTCGAACCTGCGACCTCATCGTCCCGAACGACGCGCGCTACCAGGCTGCGCTACACCCCGAGTTTCCGATGGCACAGCCGTAGGGATTCGAACCCCAAACCTCCTGATCCGTAGTCAGGTGCTCTATCCAGTTGAGCTACGGCTGCATTCTCCGGGATATCCGTTCGGCACAGACTCTCCGATTCGGAAAGGTGGTTAATGTGCGCCGATTCGACATATTGACAAGTGAAATTTACACAGAAACATTTTAATGGTTCTCGCCGCTTGCTGAACTTCGAAAAACGGCGCACTGATTGAAACATACGATTACCTCTTCTCTTGATTCATGAAAATCCAAGTTCGCCCTCCCTTTCTGGTCATTAATCTTCTCCTTGCCGCAATGTTCGCATGGTTCGCTTGGCTACAGCATGATGACTTCGACTCAGATATCTACTATCACGCATCCGTGATCGATACGATTCTGTGGTTCTGCTTCTACCTACTCATCGCTGTTCTATGCGCTCTGATCTGCTTCTGCCGAGTTCCTGGCATCCTGTTAAAAATCGCCTCCATTGCCTGTATCATCGAAATGGCGATCGCCGCACCCGGTCTGTATGAGAATATCTTTGGATCAGAAGACTTCTTGATGATGCGAGAGAGTATGAATCCCGGAGCGCCCCGTGTAGAACAAACTCGCGAATTCTTCGGTGCCCTGATCGCCCTCCTCGCGGTCGGATGGCTAATGAGGCAGAACACCCAGTTGGAAGCGATGAGATCGAAAGCAGCGCTCAAATCGCTGATTAAGCCAAAATCACGCACTGCGTCTAAGGCTCCCACGAGCTCAGCGCCGGAGACCGCATCCAAGCCGGAGACCACTTCCAAGCCGGAGACCACTTCCAAGCCGGAGACCACATCCAAGCCGGAGACCACTTCCAAGCCGGAGACCACTTCCAAGCCGGAAGCCACATCCAAGCCGGAGACCACTTCCAAGCCAGAGACAACTTCGACTTCGGAGGCAAATTCCTCAAAATCAGAAGAATCGAATGACAAGGCAAGAGGAGAGAAACAGTGATCCTCTACGCTCTTTGAGGCAATTTTTAGGAACAGAAATTTATAGAGACAGGTGAAATAGACTCTCTCTTAAAGATCAGAGAGTTTCTGTTGATCAGAGATCGCGAAGAAAACGATGGAAGTCTACCAAACGCTCCGGTGAAGCAGTAACATTCCTCCCTGTCTCACCCCCCAAAGCGGGCGGGATCGATTTCTCCACCGATCACCGCATGATCGCTCTATCTTCGTTTTCTTTCGCAAAGAACCTTGACGAAAGAGTCGGTACATCATTACCCTTTTGATCATGAACTCCGCGCTTCCGGCGATGATCAGGTACCTTTCCGCTCCGCATTGGACAAGGCGATTACTCAATTTTTCAATTCGCCTCCGTTCTATCAGCCTCATTCTCAGCGCGGGGCTGCTGTTTGCCCCCGTCGTTCTCGCTGAGAATACAAAGGCTCCATCTGAAGAAAAAGCGGAAGAAAGCAAAGGACTCGTCGGCTACTGGAAACTGATCGGCGACAGTCGCGACTACTCGGGGAACGAGAATCATGGTCTCAATCACGGAGTCAATTGGCAGACAGGAGAGTTCAATGGACACGACGTTTGGATTGAGGTGCCCAACAGCCCATCCCTGACACTAGGAAAGCAGGATTTCACCATTTCCGTCTGGATATACACCGAGAAAGATATCGATGACGTCGTGGGTGACGTGTTCAGTAAATACGACTCTACACAACGTCGTGGGGTAAACCTATCCATCAAATCCAGCGCCGGTAGCTACCAATCTCACGGCGATGACAAGATAGTTCACTTTGGTATAGATAACGACCAAATGGGTAAATGGGAGGATTGCGGTCATCCCAGCCCCACGAGCAACTACGCGGCAAGCACGGTCGTCTACCAAGGTCATCTATACGCTTCCATCTTCGGAGCCAAAGAAGAGAAAGACTGGGCTCATGTCTTCCGATACGAAGGTGGAAAGAAATGGACCGATTGCGGACGATTGGGCACAGCTAGGACGACGGGAGTAGGCCCCATGATCGTCCATGACGGCTATCTCTATGCGACGACAGGAACCTACGACTGGACACGTGTCAACACGGACGACTACGACTTCGGCAGCGTGTATCGCTATGAGGGCGACGACAACTGGGTGGATTGCGGACAACCGGGAAAAAATAAACGCCTGCCGACCATGGCCTCTTTCCAAGGAAAACTGTATGTCGGAGCCGGCTTTGAGGAAACAGGTATTTATGTATACGAAGGAGGGAAAAAGTGGAAGGTGTCCAAGAGCTTCGAACGAGGAAAGCCAAAACACCTCTTCCCTCATGCCATGGGTGTGCATAACGGACGCCTCTACGTCGGCTTTCCCGGTCATGTCTATTCCTTTGATGGCAAGCTGTGGAGCTACGAAGGCAATCCGGTGCAGTGCACGCAAGTACATACGCTCGAAGTCTATCAAGGGCAGCTCTACGCCGGGACCTGGCCCGAGGCTCTGATTGGACGCTATGTCCGAGACGCTCGCTGGGAGTATGCCGGTCGTGCTGGCATTGACGGCACCGAGGTCAATTCCTTGTTGGTGCATAATGGGCAGTTCTATGCTGGCTCTATCCCACGAGCCGAATTTTGCCGCTATGATGGGCGAAATTCGTGGACGTCCCTGCGTCGGTTCTTCTCACCGCCCGATGGCGCTCCCATCCGCGTCCACGACTCTTCACCCGATTTTCGAGAACGCAGCGCGAGAGAATGGGTGCGACTGACCAGCCTCAACTCCTTCGACGGTCGCATCTTTGGTACGATCGCCAGCTCCACGAGCTCCCCCATCGATGCCCCCGTAGACGTGAGAGGCAAGGTATTTTCCATAGAAGCAGGAAAAGCGGTCTCCTCCAATAAGGATATTGGATCGGGATGGAGACATCTGACAGCCATACGCAAAGGAAAACATCTCCAGCTCTTTGTGAACGGTAAGGCCACGGCCACTTCCACCGCTTTCAATGCCGATGACTACGATTTGTCTACCGATCAGTCTCTGCGCATTGGTTTCGGAGAGATGGACTATTTTTCAGGAAAAATTCGCGATGTGCGTCTCTATAATAAAGCGCTGGAACAAGAGGAGATCACGGCCCTAGCTGCAGATGCTCCAGCCGAACAAGCGCATACCGATGCTCCGTCAAAGAGGCTCCTAGCCGGTGCCGCCACCAGCAACATCACACCTTGGCTCGATGAGCCCATCGTGGGCAATTGGCAAACGCCACCAGCTCGACACATCCACGATGACTTGCACGCTCGCTGTCTCGTGCTCGACGATGAGACCACTCGCATCGCGATCATCACCGTCGATAGCGTAGGCGTCCCACGCGAAGTCTATGACGAAGCCAAGCGCCTGATTCATGAATCAACTGGCACCCCCATCGATCACCTCCTGATGGCTGCCACTCATACCCACTCGGCTACCAGCTCGCAGTGGCAGCATACTTTGCGCTCTTCTGCCAAGACCGTCGAGCATGCCAATCCCGTTGAACAGATGAGCGAATATCAAAAGTTCCTTGCTCATCGCATTTCCGACAGCGTCCGCCGTGCGATCAACAATCTCGAACCTGCGAGAGTCGCTTGGGGCGCTGTAGATGAGAGTGCTCACGTCACCAATCGACGACGTTATTGGAATCCCGATTCAGAGATTGTACCCAGTCCCTACGGCGATATCGACAAAGTAAAAGGGACCTCCGTTCAACGCGACCTAGTCAAGCCCGCTGGCCCCGTCGATCCCCAGATCTCCTTCCTATCCGTCCAATCCGTTCATGGTCGTCCCATCGCACTACTCGCGAATTACTCCATGCACTACGTCGGACAAGTGCCACCAGACGAGATATCTGCTGACTACTTCGGGGCCTTCGCCGACAGCATTCAGGAATTGCTGGGTGCAGACAGACTGGATCCTCCCTTCGTCGGCATTCTATCCAATGGGACGAGCGGTGACGTGGACAACCCCTACGACAACCCTCCGGGGCAGCTACCGCTCTATGAGCGCGTGAAGCACGTGGCCCACGATATCGCTACAAAGGTGCATGAACAGAGTAGCCAGATAGAATATCACTACTCCCTCCCGCTTTCTATGATGCAGCGAGAACTCGAACTGACGGTTCGCAAACCATCACCCGAGCTGTTAGAGAAATCTCGTGCCTTGCTGGCCAATCCAGATCAGCCCGAGGAGTTCCGCCACCAGCGCAACTATGCCCAGCGTGCTGTCGATCTACACGAAGGCCCCGACAAGCTCAAAGTCATCTTGCAAGCCATACGCATCGGAGATCTAGCCATCGCGGCCACACCCTTCGAGACTTTTGCGGAGACAGGCCTAGAGATCAAAAAGAAAAGTCCCTTTCCTGCGACCTTCACCATAGAGCTGGCCAACGGCTCCTACGGTTACTTACCTACCCCTCGCCAACACGAGCTAGGAGGATACGAAACTTGGCTAGGCACCAACATTGTCGAGACACAGACCACAGAAAAAATGACCAAAATGCTGATGGAAATGTTCGACGAGTTACAAAAGAAAAAATAAAAGTGCCTTCCAAACAGAACCGTAAGGTTTCGCGTGGTGCTGTCTCAGACGAGAGCCGCGATTATCTCTAAAGGGTATCTCCGAAAAGCAGCGTGAAGAGCGATCCACGTAGTGAATCTTGGACAAAAAAATAGGGCTGAGCCTAAGACCCAACCCTATTCGAAAAATTCAATCCCTCAGCCTGTTTCTCACATCAGATTCAACGCACGAGCACGCTTGATCTCTCGCGTAATGCGACGATGCAACCTTGCTGAAACACCAGTCGTGCGTCGTGCAAAAATCTTTCCAGACTCCGTCGTAAAGTTCCGTAGGAACTCCGGATTTAGATAATTGACCTTTTCCAGTGGAATGTCAAAGCGACGGCGAGGCATACGTCGATTTGCACGACGCAGATTGATAGCTCTTTGCTCAGTTTTCGGACCCATGATCTCAGTAGATATATCAGCCTATGAAAATCAGCGCTTCTCGCGATGAAGAGTGCGGCGCTTCAGATAGGGATTAAATTTCACTTTCTCCAGACGACCTGGAGTACGCAGGCTCTTTTTATTACGCGTCGTAGCGTAAATGGAGGGGCGTGCACCTTCAGCTCTCGCTTCGGTGCATTCAAGAATAATGACTTCTCGTGGCATGTCTGGTGGAAAAAAGTATTTCTTTCGAGGGGCGGGAATATGAAGCCGCTTGTGAAATTCTCAAACACTTATTTCAGAAAATTTCGGAAATCCGTGATTTTTTCTCTGCGACTCCATCACTTCAGCGAGTGAATATAGAGGATCGAAAGCTTTTTCAGTCTTCCTCGTCTTCCTCATCAGAGGTCTTGATAGTCTCCTTTTCCTCCGCCCCAAAAATGGACGTCATCGAGTGGCGACTCACCCCCATCGCTTCTTCACGCTCGATTCGCTCCTGGTGCTCGACGGTATATCGAGCAAACGGGACCGCCTCAAGGCGTGCTTGAGGAATCATCTCACCGGAATACTGACAGATCCCATATTCTCCCGAATCGATCCGCTTGATTGCTGCCTCAATCTCATAAAACGTATCCTTATTCTTCGAAAGAATATTCAGAGCGAAATCACGATCATAGGCATCACTACCAGCGTCCGCTTGATGCTGGCCAAACGCCGAAGCAGCTTCAGAGTCATCCCCTCTCCCTAGAGAATCTCTCGTCACTTTTGAAACCTTATCAATCAATGAGTCACGAAGATCGATCAGACGATTCCGCTGAAGCTTTAAAAATGATGCTGAAAGTTTCTTAGCGGGCGCTACTGCTTCACTCGTGCGAACTTCGCCGCTAGCAAAACTCTGCGCTCCTCCCGGCGAACTCGATCCCAGCAATGGCGGACGCTTCCTCGCGAGCCGTCTCTTGGGAACCAAGCTCTCCACCACGGTAGACTTCGCTGACTTGCGCCCTCTCTTTTTCTCTTTCGGCGCTTCCTTTTCGGATACAGCGAGCACCTGAGAGTCATCTCCTTTATTGGATTTCTTTCCCGCTGGCTTCTTTTCCTTTTTGGAACCGACCTCAGCCTCCGGAGCTTTTGAAGACTTCTTTTGATTCGTCGCCACTTCTTCGCTTTTGTCTACTGCGGATTTTGACTTCTTCGAAGTGGAAGCTAGGGCTGAATCGCCTTTCTCTCCGCTCGCATCTGCTTTCGCATCCGAAGCTTTTTTTCCTTTGAGGCCAGGATCCTTTGCGACAGACTTTCTCGATGACTTTTCAGCCTTATTTTCTACCTTTGCACTCTTAGCCGAAGTAGACTTTTTCACAGCAGACTTAGCCTTCGTCGATCCAGTGTCCTCAGCGGCACTATCTTTTTTCCGACGGCCCTTCACCTTCGCATCGGATGCCCCTTCGACCTTCTTTATCTTCTTCTCACCTTCGGATGGCACGAGCTTCGCCTTCTTTGACGCGGGAGCCTTCACTGAGTCACCTCCTCCACCAGCGTCAACCTTCTTCCTCGGCACCTTTTCTCCAGACTTCTGATTCGTCTTCTTTACTCCATCAGTCTTGGAGCCAGCCTTATTTGTCGAATCCACTTTTACAGAAGGCGATTTTACAGAAGGCGATTTTTTACTTCCCTTTGGCTTGGATTCTTCAGGATTGCTTTGCCGAGGTGTTTTTTTTGCCATAAACTGAGTAAGAGCGATTTAAATAATCAGAAAATTTCCACAAATCCGGTCAAAAAGGCGGGATTTGTACTACAAAGCTCGCCAAGTGGCAAGTAAAAAATCACATGCTTCACGAGAACTCGCGTGAAGCATGTGATTTAGATAAAAGAGCAGTTCGGATGGAAGCCGAAATTAAGAAAGTTTCGGGAGCACCTTGGCAACGCGCTCACGCAGAACCTTGCCGGCCTTGAATTTCACGATTGCTCGCGCTGGAATCGGGACGGCGACTTCTGGCTTGTTGGGGTTGCGACCGATCTTCGGCTTGGTCTTAGTAACCTGAAAAGCTCCAAAGTTGCGGAGCGCAATATCGTCGTTCGCAGCAAGGGTTGAAGTAACCTCCTCAATAAAAGACTGGAGGACGCTCATCACTTCCTGTTGGGTAAGTCCCGTTTCATTGCTGATTCGGATTACCAGATCTCGTTTCGTAATAGTAGCCATTTGAATAAATTAGGGACAGTGTTTTTACAGTGTTTTAAATCTGAACCTCTTCCGCCATTTCGCAATCATTCTTTCCGCCAATCGGAATTTTCTTTAAATCGCCCGAGTGAACAAAAAGCTGTGGACGGACTCGGAGTGAGAGTTCTCGGGAACTATGGACGCAAGCTGGAATTTCTCGACTAAATTCTGCATCAAAACGAATTTCTCCTTTTCCTGCTCAGCTCGGTAATTACGCAGGACCTCAAACAGAAGTAACTCGAGATATGGATTTAGAAGAGACGTGGGCTCAATATGAGACGATCAAAACCTTTCAACGACTGCTGATTTCTTGGTACAGAAAGAACGGACGAGATTACCCGTGGCGTAAGACTAGAGACCCGTATGCGATTCTCGTCTCCGAGATGATGCTCCAACAAACGCGCATTGCAGTGGTACTGAATCGAGGATTCTACGCACGCTGGATGAATGCCTTTCCTACTTGGACAGAACTGGCAGGGGCGAGCGAAGAAGAGGTCCTCACGGTATGGCAGGGTTTGGGGTATTACAATCGAGCCCGTTACTTGTGGCGCACGGCTCAAATCATCACCCACGACTATGGCGGTAAATTTCCACAGAATCTGAACGAGGTGCTGGCTCTACCAGGAATTGGACGGTACTCAGCAGGAGCCGTTTTAAGCTTTGCCTTCGACCAGTCTGTTCCAATTCTCGACGGAAACATCAAACGGATATTTTCTCGAATATTTGTCATTGAAGAGCGCATCGACGATTACATCGGAGAGAAGAAGCTCTGGGCTCTGGCGAAAACGCTACTTCCTGCTCTCGACGCACGCTCCTTCAACTCCGCTCTAATGGAATTGGGCCAGACAATCTGCCTGCCCGGCCCCCCTCTCTGTGCGTCGTGTCCAGTTTCATCACTCTGTACGGCATCGACTCGAGGCGTGAGCAATTCCTATCCCAAAAAAAGGGAGAAAATACACCCAACACTTTGTGAGGAAGCTGTGGCAATATTCGAGAACGACGGACATATATTTTTGATCCAAGAAGGTGGATCGAGAAGACGAGGCCTCTGGCGCTTACCCAGTATCTCAGATCTAGACGCCTCCAAAAGTCGCGAGCTTATCGAATTTTCCTATTCCATCACTCGATATCGAGTGCGACTCCGAGTATTCCTAGCAGACTTGCAGCATCTAAAGGAGCAAAATGGCATATGGATTCCGCTGAATTCTCGGGACCAGTGGCCGCCTCTCGGTGCCCCGTATCGAAAAGCGATCGAACGATACTGCCAGCAGAGAGATTAGATCGTAATAGGTGCTATGGAATTACTGCATTTTCTCAGATTTGAGAGCCTATTATCTCGAAAAAGATGCGAGAATTTAAAATTCCTACTTGTATTCCGATGAAAAATTTTTAATTCTGTTCAAATCTGAAAACTTTGGAGTTGTCTTTATCGGATCGCCTCGCTAGGTTCAACTTCTCGAAGCAACTTCTAGATCGAAATCCAAGACGAGAAATCCAAGACGAGAAATCCAAGACGAAAACCCGAGATCGTTTACTCAAACACTTAGAACCATGTGGAAGGTACTACTAGTTATCGCATCTTTCGCCCTAGCAGGGGCGGGCTACTTTGCGTACGAAAAGAAAGGCGTGCTCGAGGGCCGTGCTGCTGAGATCTCTACTCAGGAACAAGCGAAGGAATCCCGGCAGAATGATCTCGCCAAAGTAGAATCAGCCATTCAGGAGGTCGAGAAGTCCATCGCGGCACTCACGACTGAAGCCGAATCTCTTCAGACTGCGAAGATTGATGCGGATGCAAAAATGGCCGAAACGGAGTCCAATCTGAAGGCTCAACAGGAGAATCTCGCTCAAGCGAAGTCGAAGATCGAGGAAGCCAAAAAACTGACTGCTGGAATCGATGGAATTCAAGCTGTGCAAAAGGAAATGACTCAAATTCGCACTCAAATTGACGAAGCGGAAATTGAGGTAACTCAACTCGAAGGGGCCGTAGCCGCCGCACAAGTTGATCGAAAAGTGCAAGAATCACGGGCTGCCGAACTCGTTGCGCTCCGTGCCGATCAAGATGCAGGAGTTATTCGTGGAGAGTTTCAGAGCACCATCAAGAAGGCATATAATCAGTGGGGTTTCGTAATCGTATCTGGTGGGAATGATCAGGGAGTCGTCAATCGAGCCCAATTGGATGTGTATCGCAGAGGTCAGCCCATTTGCCGCCTACTGGTCACCTCTGTTGATGCTGCAGAGGCCGCTGCTGACATCGTACCTGGATCGCTTGCTCCTGGGCAATCTGTTCAGGTGGGAGATACGGTGGTGAAGTCCGTGCGAGTCCAGACTCCGGCTGTAGTTCCTGCGGCTGCCAGTGGAACTCCTACGTCCGAGAATGTACCTGGCGCTGCACCCGTTGCCCCGAATCCTGCCGATACGGGCATGGGGGACACTGCTCCTGCCGCACCAGCACCTGCGGCTCCCGATCCATTCGGCGGAATGGGAGGCGCACCTGCGGCTCCTGCAGCACCTGCTGCTCCTGACCCATTTGGTGCAGCACCTGCTGCACCTAGCACAACGACTCCAGCACCTGCTCCCGGAGCAGCTCCTTCGGCCCCGGATCCATTCGGAGCACCACCGGCTGCGCCTGCTACACCGGCTGCTCCCGGAGCGACCCCATCGGCACCTGCCGCAGGTGCCCCAGCTGCTCCGGATCCGTTCGGAGCACCACCGGCTGCCCCCGCGACCACTCCTGCTACCCCTGCTCCTCCTGCACAATGAGGTATCCTCACTCTCAAAGAATCATTGCAGGAAACTGACTTAGACGCCCCTCCCAAAAAAACTCTTCCCTCATACTAACGATGAAAAAATTTCTCATGCTTCTGTCGGGCCTTGTAATGGTCGGCGCAGCAGTGCTCGGATATCAAAATAAGAATACGCTCGCAGAGAAAACGAGTGCTCTGGAAAAGCTGAAGTCTGAAGTCGTAGCTCTCAATAACAAACTGAATGAAGCGGAGCAGAAGAAGACGGATACTGAGACGAAGGAAACTCAGGCGAAAGATACTAGAAATCAAGCTGCCGCTGCTGTTGAGGACGTGAAGCGAAAGCTTTTGGTAGTCGAACGCGATTTGGAAACAGCAAATGCCGAGATGAAGAAAGCAGAGATCGAGCAAAAGGAAATCGATCTCACGATTAAGAATGCTTTTCCTGATGGACAAATCAAATCAGTCGATGACTTGCAGGCGACTCTGACTACGCTCAAGGAAAAGTTAACCGAGCACCAGAGCAAGAAGACGGAATTGAACTCCAAACTCGAAGAGGCAATTAAAGTCAAGCAGGTCCAAGTCGCGAAGGTAAGGGAGGAGGAGAAGAAGCAATATGAGCGTGCTCAGCGTCTCGCTCTGAATAGTTTGGTAGCCACCGTAATCGCGTCCAATAAAGAATGGGGATTCGTTATGGTGAATGCCGGACGGGCGCATGGAGTCAGTCCGGATGCCTCACTGCTCGTGAAACGCGGAAATTCACATATTGCTCGCTTACGCATCGTGAGCGTGGAAGACAATGTGACCGTAGGGGACGTCGTCCGTGAGTCTCTCGCCAAAGGAATCGATGTGCAACCCGGCGACAAGGTGATCTTCGAGAATATCCAATAAGCTCCGACTTTGACTCTCGCTCATCGAATGATTTTTCTCCGGATCCTTTTCATTCTCGCGATTCTCTCCTGCGCCTTCTGTCAGGTTTCCTGCGAGATGCTTGATTCATCGCCTCAGCCAAAGCGAGAGAAATTCAGCAGTATGCCGCACAATATGCCCGCTCCGTGGGAGGGGCAGGCGGGAATGCCGGGATTCATGGGTGGCCAATATTGAACCTTCTATAAAGCATTTCTCCACTTCTCTTTTACTCTTATGTCAACTGCGGTATTACCCGAAATGGGCTTTGCTCAGGAATTTGATCTCGAAGAACGTACTCAACTCGGGAGCTTCGGAGAGTTCGTTTCTCTCAGCGAGGGAGACGTCCTTATCGATGAAGGCGATCCTCAGGATGTGCTGTTCATGGTGATCTCCGGTATTTTCCACGTTCAGACAGAGGTGACCGGTCGTTCGATTCTTCTGGGGACTCTCAGAGCTGGCGATACTGTAGGAGAAATCAATATGTTCGATCCTGGTCAAGCGAGTGCTAGCGTGGTCAGCAAGTCCTTTTCCGAAGTCTGGCGTATTGATCGTGCTCGACTCGAGCGCTATCTTGAGGCCCATCCCCGCACTGCAGCTCGCTTTCTTGTCTACATTGCAACTCAGCTTAGTAAGCGTCTTCGGAAAATGAACGGGAAAGTCGCGATGGCACGAGAAGCGATGCTCGATTCATTCTGAAGCAGTTTATTTTCTAGATTCTTGATTTTTGCGAAGTAATTCCTGCCTTTCCGGCGTAACTTAGCCGTCGCATGCTCGAGGCTCATTTATTCCCGCTCGCAGTTCCCACCGGGATCGCTTCTGCCTTAACACTTCTGTTCGCATTCGTGATCGGCCACGCCTTCGCCGATTTCCCTCTCCAAGGCGATTTTCTCTCGCGAGGAAAGAATCGGCACGGTACACCGATCCTCCTCGCTGAAGGTCATCCTGCACCCGCTGGCACTTGGGCTTACCTGATGAGTGCTCATTGCCTCATCCACGCCGGATTCGTATGGCTCGCCTGCGGCTCCGTTATCATCGCCTTCGCGGAGTTTATCCTCCACTGGCTGATCGATGTGGCGAAGTGTGAGCGATGGACCTCTTTCGCTGGAGATCAATGGCTTCATGTCGGGACAAAGGCACTCTATGTGATCGTGCTATGGTATGGCTGGGTTTAAATCCAGATTCCCCACTGGTGGAATATATCGTGTCCGAATCTAAATCCCGCTGTTGAAAGCGTGCTCTGCGTGGGGAACATTCGATCATGACTTGGTTCCATCGTGCCATTCCTCTCACTCTCGGGATTTTCTTCTGTCTGAATTTTTCCACCTCCGGTTATTCACAGGAAAAACCGGAAGAAGACTCGGGATTTGATGAAATCACTCTCTTTACGAAAGTCCTCGAGATTGTCCGTCAGGGCTATGTGGATGGCGACAAGGTGACCTATGAAAAATTAATCAATAGTGCTCTGGAAGGGATGCTGGCCGACCTAGATCCACATTCCCAATTCATGCAGCCGAAGGTATTTGATCAGCTCAAACGGCATACAGACAGCACTTATGAGGGAATCGGGGTAACGATTTCTACGAAAAATGACATTCTCATGATCGTGACCGCACGGGAGGATGGCCCTGCGGCTCGGGCCGGAATCCTATCGGGCGATCAGATCATCAAAATCAATAACAAACTGACCGAAGACATCGGTTTGACGGAGGCCGTCGATATGCTCCGAGGAAAGCCTGGTGAGTCGATCACGCTGACGATACGTCGTCCTACCACACAAAAGCTCTTAGAGTTCACCATGGTGCGAGAGGTGATCAAACAGTCTTCTGTGGAGGATGTTCGGATTCTCGATTCTCGCTACACGACTCCTTATCGAATGGGCTACGCTCGTATCTTGCAGTTTAGTGAACCTACGGCGACCGAACTGGCTGATGCTCTTGACAAGCTGGAACAGGAGGGAATGGATGCCTTTGTTCTCGATTTGAGAAATAATCCAGGGGGACTTCTAAATTCAGCGGTGGATGTTTGCGGAGAGTTCGTCAAAGCTGGGACGGTCGTCCTGACTACCGAGGGGAAGGCTGGATCAGGTGAAATTAAAGTCTATCGGACTACGGCAGAGAAAAAGCGGCGAGACCGCAACTATCCTCTGGCCATTCTCGTCAACTACTCCTCCGCTAGTGGTGCAGAAGTCGTATCAGGAGCGCTCCAAGATCTGAAACGCTGCATCGTCGTGGGAGAAACAACCTTCGGAAAAGGCTCTGTGCAATCCGTCATTCCCATCGGGGAAGGTAAGGCAATCCGTATGACGACGGCGAAGTACTACACTCCGAGTCATCGGACGATTCATGAGAACGGAGTAATCCCGAATATCATGGCTCCGCTAACACCTACGCAGGAAGAAAAACTCGCCGAATGGTTCGCTCGGAAATCGCTCGAACCAGCGGATAGAAAGCGTGTTGAGGGCTTTATCGACTCCCAATTAGTACGTGCGATTGATGCAATGAAAGGCGCTTTGGTCTATTCTGGAGTTCAGGCTGTAGGAGCTGTTGAGGCCAAACCCGAGGCCAAACCCGAGGCCAAACCCGAGGCCAAACCCGAGGCCAAACCCGAGGCCAAACCCGAGGCCAAACCCGAGGC
>JBDHQE010000315.1:0-3274 GCA_039806885.1 Verrucomicrobiales bacterium | reverse complement strand
ATGGTCAGTCGGATGAAGTCTGTGAGCGACTCCGTGACTGTGGCCTGGCGCTTGGAACGGCTTATCAGATCTACGATGACTGTATCGACCTGGTGGGAGAGGAGAGTGAATATGGGAAGACACTGGGCACGGATTTAAATAAGGGTAAGCTCACCCTGCCCCTCCTGAATCTGCTGGCCTCGGCTACGGATCGTCAACGTGAGCGACTGGAGCATCTTCTCCTGCAGAAGGATCCTCTCGACGTATCAGATCTGGCCAGTATCGCTGACTATACAGGAGCGATTGAGTCGGCACTGGATACGGGCTTCGAGCAGGTAGAAGACGCTCGCAATGCTCTGGAAATTCTGCCGGAGAGCGAGTCGAAGGAGGCTCTGCTGGGTGTGGCTGCGTATCTGGATCTACTGCTGCAGAGCTGCCGTCAGTGATGATGGGAGGAGATTGATACGCCATCGCGGGATGAGCGAGACTGGACAGAATTCGGATAGGGTTCAGTCTCTCATCATACCCTGTTGAGTGCTGGAATGTCTTCGCAGATTGCAATATTGCATTATAAATCACTGTATATGAATAGATTCGATTATGTTTTCACTCAAATTTCTGAGAGTCTGTTTTACTCCTTTTTTCTATCCTTCGCACTGAGCGCTTCTATCTGCATCGCCTCAGATTTTGAAGAGCCAAGCGCCTATTCGGGCACGGATTCTCAGCGCATTCAGCAAGCTGTTGACGCGGCCAGTAAAAGCGGAAAGCGCGTGGTAATTCCTCGACACAATGCATCAGCGAATCGTGCACTCTGGCTGCTAGACGAGGCCATTTTACTGCCGTCCGGGGTCACTGTAGAGCTGGATGGCTGTCGACTGAAACTGAGCGATCGCTGCCGGGATAATTTCTTTCGTAGTTCCAATTGCGGAGTAGGGATTACGGATGTGGAACCCGTACAGAATATCCATATCATCGGACGAAATGGAGCCACGCTGGAGGGAGCTGATCGTCCTCGGGCGACGGGAGATGGGGCGAAGACTCTGGGCGAGCGCACTTTCGGCACTGATGCTGGCGTCACGGGAGAGAGCCAGAAGGGGGATTGGAGGAATATTGGGATCCTATTGGCCAAGACAGCGCATTTCAGCATTCAGGGGATCCACATGATCGATTCTCACTGCTGGGGAATCTCGATAGAATATAGCTCTGACGGCGTTCTGCGCGATCTCAGCTTCGATAGTGTCGGATTCAAAAGAATCGATGGGACGGATCAGAAAATTTTGAATCAGGACGGAGTCGATCTTCGCCGAGGGTGCCATGATATTCTGGTGGAAAACATTTCCGGACGCAGTGGGGATGATCTGGTGGCTCTAACGGCCATTTCCGGAGAGGGAAAAGCGGCGGGAGCGCTGGAATACACGATGGCCACGGGTGATGAGAAGACGGAGTACCCTGGAATTCACAATGTGATCATCCGCAACGTGCGAGGCTATTGTCCGGCAGGACATCACATCGTTCGACTGTTGAATACGGGCGGTTTACCGATGGAGAATATTCTGATCGACGGGATCGTCGATACCTCGCCTGCGGGCGTGCTGGATAAGGCTGCGCTGAAGATCGGAGATAAAAACCCTGCCTATGGGGGAATCAACACAGTGGGAACTACGCGACGCATTATCGCGACCAATATCATCACACAGGCGAGGTTCGCCGTGCTGGTCGAGGGATCTCTGGTCGATTCCGTCATCGGGAATGTTTTGCAGAGCGAGGAAAACCGGAAGGCTGGGCAGCCAGCGGTGGTGATCACTGCCGCTCCAGAGATCGTAAAGGATGTTACGGTGCACAACGCTCGATGAGCGGCTGCGATAGCGATTCTTTGCCGTGCTCAACAGACGGAGAGTAAAAAGCGCTCTTGGCAAATCCGTCTTCCCGGATAGCGTTAGGGATATTTTCGAGAGGGTTCTACTTCGATTCCAATGAGAGGAGAGCCATTATCGGAGATATTGATTTTACATTACCTATGCATCTCTACGATCTTTACCAAACTCTGCACCTTTTGTGTGCGGTGATTTTTGCGGGAGCCGTCTTTTTCGAAGTGCTCGTGATCGAACCTCTGGAAAAACGCCTGCCACCTGGGATCGCTGCGACCTTGGCAGAGGAGATTCCTCGTCGTGTGAGGGTGTTTATGCCGGTGATCGTGGGAATCCTGTTTCTCACCGGAATCGGGATGTTCTGGATTCGCTATTCAGCTTATACGGGGCCTTGGCACAGTGACTTTTTCCGTACCTCTTTCGGCATTCTGCTGTCGATCAAGGTGAGTTTGGCCCTGATCGTGCTGGGCGTTTTCACCTACTCAATCCGCGCCTCGTTCAAGGGGACGATGGATCTCTGCCAATTCCGTTACACACACCGCATCGTGGCTACCATCATGCTGGGAATCATCTTTCTGGCCAAGGGGATGTATTACATTCACTTCTGAGCCAGCGGGGGAGGGCTGCTAGGGCGCATGATACTCGTCTCAGCGCTCGTTAGTAAACAGCTCGCCCGCCGGTCAGATCGAAGGTGAATCCGGTGCAGAAAGAGGCCTCGGCAGAGACGATCCAAGCGCTCAGAGCCGCTACTTCATCGAGGGTGCCGCAGCGTTTCATGGGGATCTTGTCGGTCATGTATTTCACTTGAGCGGCGTCGATTCCGTCCACCATAGGAGTGCGGATCACGGCTGGGGCGATGGCATTGACCGTAATCCCTGTCTCGGCGAATTCCTTCCCGACAGATTTCACCAGTCCGATGACAGCAGCTTTCGTCGAGGAATAGGGACTCATCCCGGCATTTCCTTCTTTGCCGGCGATGGAGGCGAAGTTGAGAATGCGTCCGTAATTGCGGGGTTCCATCGCCAGCAGGGCATATTTGGTCACGAGAAAGGTGCCTCGCAGATTCACCGCTGTCTCCAGATCGAACTCCTCTGTCGTCACTTCCGTGATACGGCGGCTCGTGGGGCCGACGATTCCGGCGCAGTTGACCAGAATATCGAGTCGTCCGTCGGGGCTGTTGGCCGCGACTGCTGCGAATCCAGCGCGGACCTGGTCTTCGTCAGCGATGTTGACGATCTGAGATCGGACTTCGAAGCCTCCTGCTTTCATTTCTGCTACGGTGGCGGCGGCATCTTCGGCGGACATATCGAAGAGGGTCACGTGTGCACCCTCGGCGGCGAGTCGATGAATGATCGCTTTTCCGATGCCTTTGGCTCCTCCGGTGACGATGGCGGTTTGTCCTGCAAATCTGGTCGAATCCATAGTGA
>JBDHQE010000041.1:0-20636 GCA_039806885.1 Verrucomicrobiales bacterium | reverse complement strand
CCTCCTCGCTCCAACACGATGAGGCGGATCTCTGCGGTGCGCGCCATTTCTGTCATCAGAAGTCCAGCCGCCGGATCGCAGCAGGCGACCACCAGAGTCCGATTAGAAAGCGGAGTTTCCACAGGGATTGGCACGGCTTCGCCCTCCTGCCAGATTCCGTCGTGCGGGTGGATTCCCTGAGCTAGGGATTCCACTGGGAAGAGAAGTGGCTTATCTCCGATTCGTGCCGCGTAGTACCGCACGGATCGAGATGCCGGAGTCCAAGCCCAGGTCCAGTCAGAACCAGAATTACGATCACGAAACAGCCTCTCGACAGGCTGATCGAGAGCCTGGGCGAGATTCAGAGCCACCTTCACAGAAGGCACGGCTCGCTCCGTCTCGATCGCGCTGAGTGTACTGCGCGGAATCCCAGTACGGGCTGCGAGCATCGCCTGCGACCACCCCAGCGATTCACGCACAACCACAATGGGATGAGGATTTTCAGATCCTGAAGACATAATATTGGCAGTGTTAGACAAAATTTGATCAGAGTCAATTTTCCTTTTAGACATCGTGGTTTTCATTCCTAGCCCAAAAGAATTACCCTCAAGATTTAGAGAAATTCAAAAAACGTTTGAACATTTATGTTCAAAGTATTACTAACCTCTAAAATATCTGTAGAATTTGACCACTCGACAGACCATGCATGTTCCTCCTAAATCTCAGCCTCATCACACGCTTCCTTTGGTAATCCCACCTCCGAACTGTTTTTCCATTCTCGTGATCGACGACGGTGCTCCGAATCGGTTTCTTCTTCGCAAAGTTCTGAGCGGTGCCGGATACGCCGTAACAGAGGCCTGCGATGGTGCAGAAGCGCTCATAGCGCTGAGTTCTGGTGCTGCGTGTCCGAATCTAATCGTAACAGACATCGAAATGCCCGGCATGGGCGGGATCCAGTTCCTAGAAGAACTGCGGAAGCTTGAGTCTCCCGTTTCCCAGCTTCCTGTCATCGCAGCTTCTGGAAATGCGGATCAAATGATGCAGCACGAAGCTCTCGCGGCAGGGGCCGATCTCTTCCTGACCAAGCCTTTTGACTTCCCGCAGCTCCGTCGTGAGATCGCTAATCTCATCAAAACGCGGCGTACTGCGGCGGATATGAAGACGACGAGGATTTTTGATCGCATGGCAGCGAATCGCCTGTCGATGAATTTGCGTCGCGTCGGATAAAAACGGCGAGTATGCGAAAGGTTCTACTTTCGCAGCTTCAAAAGCAGCGTATCCTCTCGATTCACTCCCGTCGTCACCGAGCACGTCTTTGCTCGGCTCATTCTAAAGCGACGGAATTTTTTGTCCCATTCCGCGCTTCGCCGTGAATCCTACATCCTTTGCCGCCCTCGGTTTGCCCGAGTCACTTCTCGCCGCCGTGGAACAACTCGGCTACGAAGAACCATCGCAGATTCAAGCTGCCTCCATACCTATTGCTCTCGAAGGTCGCGATCTGATCGGGCTCTCGGAGACCGGATCGGGAAAGACTGCCGCCTTCGGACTATCTGGCTTGGCACGGATCGATTGCGATCAGACGGAGCCGCAGATGATCGTAATCTGTCCGACACGGGAACTCGCCGTGCAGGTCTGCGAAGACTTGCAGCGACTGGGAGCCACTTTGCCGCGCCTGCGTGCTGTCGCCGTGTATGGGGGGGCACCGATGGAACGGCAAATTCGAGCGCTGCAGCGTGGAGTCCAGCTCGTCGTCGGCACTCCGGGGCGATTGCTCGACCATGTGCGCCGAGGAACTCTTGCGCTGAATCACGTTCGCATCGCCATCTTAGACGAGGCGGACCGAATGCTCGACATGGGGTTCGCCGATGAAATGGAGGAACTACTCGGTGGATTACCAGCGGAGCGCCAGACGCTCTTTTTCTCCGCCACGATGAATGATGCGGTCAATCGTATCATCCGACGTTATGGACGAGATCCTCAGCTCATCGAAATCCAACGGGAAAAGCTGACTGTCGATTCTATCGAGCAAGTCTGTTACGAAGCGCGACAGCGCTCGCGAGTCGAACTGCTCTCACGCATTATCGACTTGGAACAGCCGCGACTTTCGATCATTTTCTGTAACACCAAGCGAGCAGTCGACGAATGCACAGAGGAACTGCTCGCCCGGGGATACTCTGCTGACCGTCTCCACGGGGATATCGCCCAAACGATGCGAGAGCGAGTGCTGCGCCTCTTCCGCGAAGGTACGGTCGAGATTCTTGTCGCCACGGACGTCGCAGCCCGCGGAATCGATATTAGCGAGATCGATATCGTATTTAACTACGAGCTACCGCAGGACCCAGAGGATTACGTCCATCGTATCGGTCGGACAGGGCGGGCAGGTCGTTCTGGAAAAGCGGTTTCGTTTATTCACGGACGAGACATCCATCGAATCCGCACCATCGAGCGCTACACGCGCCAGCCTATCGTAAAAGCGGAGATCCCGTCTGCTGCAGACGTGGAGCTGGCTCTCGATGAACAACTCGTGGAATCCATCCAGGAGCGGATTGGTGCGGGAAGCTCAGAAAAATCTCTGGCTCTGCTCCAGCCACTGAATGAGGCGGGCCATGCGTGGGATCAGATCGCTGGAGCGCTCATGGATCTGCTACGAGAAGGGAATAGCCGGGAGGGAGAAGAGATTATCGAGGATCGCCCCACTCGTTCCCAGCGGGAGCGAGGAGCAAGAGATGAGACAAGAGAGTCGAGGGGATCGGATCGGCCGGAAAAGTCGCCTGAATTCAGGAGAGACCGTAGCGAGCGCCCGCCCTGTCCCGAGCGATCAGGCTCTCACGAACCCTCCGAAGCGGGCATGGTTAGCTTGTTTCTCAACCTCGGGAAAAATCATGAGATCCGCCCCGGAGATATCGTGGGCATGTTACACAACGAGTGCCATCTCGAGCATGGTATGGTGGGCCGCATTCAGCTTTTGCCCTGGTTCTCCCTAGTGGATGTCGATGAATCAAGGGCAGCGGAAGTGATCGAGAGAGCGAAACACGCACAACTGCGAGGAAATACGTTCAAACTCGATTACGACCGCGGTCCCAAAAACCGTGACGGTGGCGAATCACCCCACCGAGACCGCGATACAGGACCTGCCCGCCGCTTTCCGAAACGCGACTCACAGGATGATCGCGGGAGAGGATATCATGCGAAAGGCGGAAGAAAGTGGGATCGCGGAGATCAGCGAGAATCGCGTGATAGCTATCGGGAGGGTCCAAGGAGAGAGGACCGCCGTCGCGATGCACGAGAGGGAGGTGACCGTCCTTATAAACGGGATCGTCGAGATGATCGCGGCCCTCGATCCGCAGATCGCGGATCTTTTTCTCGCCCCAAGAACTTTCGTAAAGATCGAAAATCACGCTAGGACGAAAGGGCCGAGAGCTTCTGTGACCGCATTTCGGAGACATCGCCTACACGCATCACGCGGATGCAGGCTTTACGGACGGGGCATCCTTTGCTAGAAATCATCCTCTGCTCTTTTGCTTCCCCATTCGATGAGCCATTCTTTACCCTCCTCCACTGATCCTTGGTATCGCTCCGTCTCGAAATACGAGTGGCTGGTCCTGATCATCGCTTCTGCTGGCTGGATTTTCGATGTCTATGAGGGACAGATTTTCAACCTGACCAGAAATCAGCTCCTACAGGAGATTCTGGGAGTCGGGCCAGGGCACCCGGATCTGACAAAATGGGGAGATCGTCTGCTCGGCGTCTTTCTCGTCGGTGGTACTTTTGGCGGCATCCTATTCGGATCGCTCGCTGATAAATATGGTCGCCGCCCCGTCATGATCATCACGATCCTGATGTATTCGCTGTTCTCGGGACTCACCTATTTTGCGGACTCGCTCAATCATGTACTCTGGCTGCGCTTTCTGGTCGCGATGGGCATCGGGGGCGAGTGGGCGGTCGCCGCAGCTTTAGTAGCCGAAGTGTTTCCTACCAAGGCACGAGCACAAGCTGCGGGAATTTTTCACGCCAGCTCGGTGATCGGAACCTCGTTGGCAACGATTGCTGCTATCGTCGTCGGTTCTGGTTGGCGATATGCTTACCTGATCGGTGTTATACCAGCTCTGTTAATCGTCTGGGTGCGGATTTCGGTGAAGGAACCAGAGTCGTGGAAGCGAATGCAAAGGAATCCCTCGCAGCCAAGAGGCAGCCTCAAGGAACTCTTTTGCACGCCCGAATGGTGTAAGCACGCCATCGGAGCGATTCTCTTAGGAGCCATCGGACTGGGAACCTTCTGGGCTGTTGGCGTGGCGGGACAGGATCTCGCGCATCAACGAATGCTGAATGATGGAGTGCCGGAAAAGGAGGCGATCGAGCGAGCGAAGTTCGCCTATGGGATCATTCAAACGCTAGGTGGAGGAATCGGACTGTTGCTCTTTGGTCCGCTCAGCGCCCGTATCGGACGGCGGAAGACCTTCGTGTTTTTTCACCTTGGGGCTGCTCTGATTGTCCCGATCACTTGCTATCTGCCGACGAGCTATGGAATGCTTCTAGCGATTCTCCCAGTGTTCGGATTTTTCACCTTGGGGATGCACGCAGGCTATGCCGTCTATTTTCCAGAGCTATTCCCGGACCGTCTGCGGGCCACAGGTTCGAGCGTAGGGTTTAACGGAGGCCGATTGCTCGCCTTCGCGGTGCTATGGTACCTGGCACCCGCACTGAAGCACAGAATGGGACTCCCGGATGCCCTCTCGATACTGGCGACCCTGTTCCTCCTTGGAGCCGCTTTGATGGCGTTTTTACCGGAGACGAGGAACCAGGAGCTACCGAGTTAGATCAGGCCTTTCTGGGAGCTTTCTATCCCCTCGCGAGTGCGAGTATCAATCGCTCTGCACGGAGCTGATTGAATATCACACCTCGATCACTGCTTTCCGGACGGTCGGATCGTTTGCCAAGATGGGAAAACGCTCTGGGACTTCTTCGAGCCGCATTCGATGGGTGATCCATGAACTGACGTCGACTTCACCGCGCTCGATTGCGTTGAGAACTTGTGAAAATTCGCCGCTGGTGGCGTTACGACTCGCGAGCAGTGTGAGTTCACGACGATGAAAATTCGGATCGTCGAAGGGGATCTCTCCGAGAAATAAGCCGACGAAGATAATTTTTCCGCCGTGGGCGGCGAGACGAAAGGTGGATCGCATGGAGGCTCCACTCCCCGTAGCATCGAAGACTAGGTCGGGGAGCTGTCCGCTAAAGGCGTCGCGTACAGCTCTCTCCAAGTTAATTCCTTCGGAAAGCCGCAGGGTTTCTTTGACTCCCAGACCTTCCCGGCAGAAGGCTAGTCGAGCCGCATCTAGATCGGCCACTACGAGACGGTCGACCCGTGAGCGCAGAAAAGTGATGACACTCATTCCGATCGGTCCCGCTCCGAGCACGAGAGCAGTCTCAGAGGCATCCGGATTCGCTCGATTCACGGCGTGCGCTCCGATGCAGAGCATCTCGACCAGTGCGATCTGCTCGAGCGCGATGCCGTCTGCGTGTAGGAGTTTTTTGATCGGCATGTTGATCTCCGGGCGCATTCCGCCATCGCAGTGGACTCCGAGACAGCGGAGTGACTCACAGCAGTTCGTCTTTCCCTTCTGCGAAGCGGGAGAATCCGGATCGTTGAGATAGGGTTCGACAGCGACCAGATCGCCGACGGAGAACTCGCTCGGTCCATTCACGGCGACGATTTCTGCTGCCAGTTCGTGCCCGAGAACGCGGGGATACTCGAAAAAGGGCTGTCGTCCGCGAAAGGCGTGCCAGTCCGTGCCACACACCCCGATCCGGTGGATGCGGAGGCGCGCCTCTCCAGGAGCGGGTTCGGCCAGCGATCCCTGCCGGAGGAGAAACTGCCCCGGTTCAGCAAGAACGACCTCGGTCTGATACTCTCGGTGCAGGCTACTCATGTCCTACGCTTAGGCTACGGGGCACTGACGTACGGCTCGAAAAAAATCGTTGCCCTTGTCATCAATCAGTATGAAGGCGGGAAAGTCCTCGACTTCGATTTTCCAGACGGCTTCCATACCCAGTTCAGGGAAGTCGAGCACCTCTACTTTGCGAATATGGTTCTGTGCGAGGATGGCGGCAGGCCCACCGATGGAGCCTAGGTAAAAGCCGCCGTATTTTTTGCAGGCATCCACCACCGGCTGCCCGCGATTTCCCTTCGCGATCATCACCATCGACGCTCCATTTGACTGGAAGAGATCGACATAAGGGTCCATCCGCCCCGCAGTGGTGGGGCCGAAGGAGCCACTCGGCATCCCGTCCGGAGTTTTCGCTGGTCCTGCGTAGTATACGGGATACTGCTTGAAGTATTCAGGGAGAGCCTCTCCGCGCTCTAGGCATTCGCGCAGCTTCGCATGAGCGATATCACGAGCGACGATGATGGTGCCCGTGAGTTCCAAAGCGGTTGTAACAGGATAGCGAGACAGGGTCTTCCTCACTGCATCCATCCCCTGACTGAGATCGATGGGTACACCATGGAAGCGATGATCGCGCCAGCGATCCGGGATGTATTGAGCGGGGTTGGTCTCCAATTTTTCTAAAAAGACACCATCTCTCGTAATCTTCGCCTTGGCCTGGCGGTCGGCAGAGCAACTGACGCCCAGTCCCACGGGGCAACTGGCACCGTGCCGAGGGAGACGAATGACTCGCACGTCTAGCGCGAAGTATCGCCCACCAAATTGTGCACCGATCCCGATCTCCCTCGCCTTTTCGAGCAAAATTTGCTCCATCTCTACATCACGGAAAGCTTGAGCTCGTTCGCTCCCCTGTGTCGGCAGTGTATCGTAATAGCGCGTGGAGGCGAGTTTCACTACCTTCAGTGTCATCTCTGCACTGGTACCACCGATGACGAACGCCATGTGATAGGGAGGACAAGCAGAAGTGCCGAGAGTTTTCATCTTCTCCACTGCCCAAGGAAGAAAGCGGTCGCGGGAGAGCAGCGCCTTCGTCTCCTGATAGAGAAAGGTTTTGTTGGCTGAGCCACCTCCCTTGGTAATGAACAGGAACTCGTAGGCAGCCCCGTCTGTGGCTTGTATCTCGATCTGGGCGGGCAGGTTGGTGCGCGTGTTCTGCTCTTCGAACAGAGAAAGTGGCGTCATCTGAGAATATCGGAGATTCTCCTGCTGATAAGTCTGCCAAATCCCTTCCGCTAGGGCGGATTCATCGCCTCCGCCGGTCCATACCTGCTGCCCTTTTTTCCCGACGACGATGGCGGTGCCCGTATCTTGACACATCGGGAGAATTCCGCGTGCCGCGATCTCGGCATTGCGGAGGAGAGTCAACGCTACTAGGCGGTCATTATCTGTGGCGTCGGCATCGTCGAGGATCGCAGCTACCTGCTTTAGATGAGAAGGGCGCAGCATGAAGGAGATATCGTGAATCGCCTCCTTCGCCAATCGCGTCAGGGTAGAGGGTTCGACTTTCAGTACAGTTTGTCCCTCAAACTCAGATACGGAAATTCCCTCGTCGGTGACCAGTCGATACTCGGTGGCGTCCGGCCCAAGAGGGAACGGTGGATAAAACTCGAAATCGCTCATCGCTATACGGCCAGTTTTCGGTCCGCTGGGTTCATTCCTCCATGGAGGCCACAACAAGTCTTAGGATCTCTTCCAGGTTGGAGAAGGAGTTCTCGGTAAGGGCATCGTCGGAAATGCTGATTCCGAAATGCCGCTCCAGATCGAGGAGCAAGTCGATCGATGCCATCGAATCGAGTCCGACTGATCCGAGATTAAGAGTCGAACTCAGGGCTTCAGTACTGGGCAGGAGTCGCAGATAGGGGCGTACCACAGCTGCGACATCTTCGATAGAGGGGGCTTTAGTCATTGGGAAAATTTGTATCAGGAGAGATTTGTCCATTCTTCATGTCCAGTGCGCAGACGATGGACGGCGAGAACCTGTTCGCCTCGATACACGATCTCGGCGGGAGCAGGTCGGCTGAGGAAGGCCCCGACGCTCGCAGTCGCACCGTAGGCACCGACGTTGGGAATCGCGAGAAGGTCTCCCGGACCGACGCGGGGAATTTCGATGCGCTTCGCGATACAATCAAGCGGAGTACACAATTGCCCGACTACATCGACGACTATCTTCGCCACGTCATTCGAGTTCCTTGGAGCTGTTAGCAGATCGACTGAAAAACGCGGAATACGTCCGAGTCCTGACATGCCCCCCAGATGGTGAATCCCGGTATCCAAGAGCAAAAACAAGCGACCTTTGGATTCTTTCAGTTCCATCACTCGGGTTAGAAGCGTGCCCGAAGAGGCCACGAGATAGCGACCAGACTCAAACCACCACTCGACATTCTGTAAGTCACTGGCTCCCGACAGCAATTCCAGCCCCGCCCGCAGCGCTTGCAGACCAGAGCCGCTTCCGCTATGGGCGTAGGGCCAAGCAAATCCACCTCCAAAATTGATCACACGTAAGGGAAAGCCCACAGATTCTGCTACCTGCACCGCGAGAGATGCCGTCTTTTCAAAGCAGTTCAGGAGTGTCTCGGTATCGTCGATTTGCGTGCCCCAATAGAGATGAAGTCCTGTCAAGGTAACGAATTTCCCGGCTGCTTCACGGATCGTCTGCCCGCGAGTTAGGAGTTCATCCTCCTCGAATCCGAATTGGCTCGCCACTCCCGACATGGCGAGCTTCGCCTTCGGAGGGGAATCGGGATTCATACGTAGCAGGGCCTCGACCGTTCGTCCCTCTGTCTCGGCGGCAGTGCTCAGATTTCTCAGACTGAGCGGAGATTCTACGGAGAAGTGGATCAGACCCGACTGGATGGCGTGACGGTACTCTGACACCCCTTTTCCGGGTCCCCCGTAGAGGGCGCGTCCGAGATCGCAGCCCGCTGCTCTGGCGGCTCCGATCTCACCCACAGAGGTCAGTTCGGCTTCACAACCTAGGGATTTCAATTCTTGCGCGACAGAAGGGAGGGGATTCGCTTTGAATGAATAAAACAGGCGACGTTGGGGCGCGGGGGAAAGGACGGACAAAAGCTCAGTCGCACGCTTTTCGATGGTCTCGGCGTCATAGACGTAACAAGGCGACCCATAGTTACGAGTCATAGCTTCCCAGCACTCCCACTGCTCGACTAAGAACTGGGAGTGATCAGTGGGAGAGGCAACTGCCTCGCTCTGGACAGGTGAGCTGCTCATGAGGCGAAGAGTATCGAGTCACGATTCGATCAAGGATAGGGCAGAAAGATTGTATAACATAGATTTTGTAATTACAAAAAATATTAATAAGTTAGTTATAATGATTTTTCACACCATCGCCGCCCGTTCCAATCACCGGCGTGCCTTTACCCTGCTCGAAACTACTCTGGTTGTCGCTGTCCTGCTTGGATTGGTGGGGATCCTTTTCGTGGGGGTGAACTCGTACAAAGCTGGGGCTGATCGAGCCATCTGCATCCAGCAGGTGGCGAAAGTGCAGGAGGCGATGCGCTCCTATTGTCACCTGAACGAGTTGGAGTCCGGGCAAAAGATCGACGATCTGAAACAGCGCTTGATCGGTGAGTCGAAGTTCTTCGCGGCGGCTCCCTATTGCCGCTCGGGCGGGAACTATTCCTTCTATGAAGGTGCAGTGCCACCCGTGGGGACGCTCTTCATGCAGTGCTCAATTGTGGATCATACGCCGAAAGATATCGTGGGATGGTGAGCCATCTCGACTTGCGGTCAAAAAAACCAAGCCCATCCACCCTCTCTCTTTCCCCTCGCCTTTCCCATTCAATCTCAATATCTGATCGCGTGTCGCTCAGAACAAATGAGGTCCCGTCGGCGACGAGAAAAGCCTCATTCAAGAATGCGGCGGATCACTTTTTTCCGATTTCGCGGTCGCCTTCGGCATATCCGCTCGAGCTGGGGCCTTCAATATGTCAGCTTTCTCCGCGCTCGGATCTTTCGTGGGAGGCGGAGTCGGCTGATCGGAACAGGCCGTAGCGGCAAAGAAGGGTGCCGTCAACACTGTCAAACCCGCTGCCGCTGCTGCCCGCTGGAAGAGGTTCTGCTTACGTGCTTTTTTCTCCGTATCGCCGAAGCGAGCACGGCGGATCTTGAGTGAGTTCTGCTCGTGAATGCGATAGACCACGTTCCGGACCTCGTCATCACGATAGAATTTCCCTCCCGCGAGATGTACGCGATACCAGAGATGGTAGTCATCGGCCCCCAGTCCGACGGCCCGTTCTTGATAATTCCCCGCCTTTCGAGCCATCTCGGTGCGAATGAGCACCGACGAATGTGGGAGCATGTTGTCGTCGGAATTCCCGGTGAACATGGTCTCCAGCCCTCGATTGGGCCAGTGTAGGCGCGGAGCGATCTGACCGTTTTCAAGAGTCAGGAGCAGACAGCCATAAACATCTACTTTCTTCGACTCGATCATGTGAACGGCACGCTCCAGATAGGTGGGCATGAGCTGATCATCATAGTCGAGCGGCTTGTAATACTCCGTATCACAGGCGGCCACAGCTTGGCGATGCAGCCAACTGCAATGCTCGATATCGGGTGCCATCCCAGTACAGATGAGGGGCAAGCCATAGCGCTTGGCCAATCGCTCACCGTAGGCCCAGGTGCCATCGACCAGCAATTTCACCTTGAACTTCCGATAGCTCTGATGCACCAGACTCGCCACAGCGTCATCCAGTTTGGTCACGTCGGTGCCCTGATGGATACGCAAACCGACCGTCACACGGGCTTCGGGATGGTGCAGTGAGGTTCCGGTCATTTCGCAGAGAATGCGAGTATGGGCGCTGGCATAATTCGCACCCAGCGACAAATCTGCCGCCGATACGAGACAGTCCGCTGAGGAAAGTGTCGCCGCCTTCAGCAGGGCAGTGTGCGCCAGTTTCGCAAGCTTTTTCGGGTTTGCGTGCCAGTCGATCAGATAACCATTGCGTCCGTTCGTGATGAGATCGGCGACCCCACAGCTTTTCGTGACCACCACGGGAATGCCGCAACTCAGAGCCTCGGCAGCCGTGAGGAGAAAGCCTTCCTTCTCGCTGTTGCCCAACAAGACGTGGCAGCCCTCTAGGCGATGTCGATAGGCGAAGGGATTGAAATCGAGCGGGCGGAGGTCGAGCCTGTCCGCTACGCCCAGTTTCGTCGCCAATTCCTTGACCTTCGCCAGAGTTTCTGCCTGAACGCGCTGCGTATAGGGCAATCCAGCCGTGTCCGATCCCGTCCAAGCGCGAATCACCATGCGCGGTTCCTCGGCGAGCAGGTAGGGAAGAGCGAGGATGCCTTTCGACTCGAGCGGGCGGCCCATCCATCCGACCACGATGCGAGAGGAGGCGTCTGTGGGATCGAAACGCCCCTTCACTGAAGCAAATTCGGACACAGGAGGAGTCAAAACACCCGCGATGCGATGATTTTTTTCCTTCGCCCAGACAGCGTAACGGTCGAGCACCTTCTGAGATACTCCGGCCACAGTCATGCCGTAGAGGTGGTCGTAGGCTCGTTCGATGTATCGCCAACCTGCGTCATCCCAGGAATGAAGCACCAGCGAGGTCGGGCGCTGTGGCAAACCGGAGAGATCGCCGTAGCTAAGGAACCAGGATGAAGGATCGACAGGAGCCTCCCGAGTGACATTACCACAAGAAAAGCCACTTTGCTCCGCTGCTTCTAAGAGAGGCATATCGTCGCTCTGAGAGTATAGAGTCGTCCTCTCGCGCACCCACTCTGGCAGAGCCATGATGTAGCGCAACACAGCGGTCTGTGCCCCACCGAGCGCGAGATTGTGCGTGACAAAGCAGGGATGGACTCTCGGAAGATGGTAATTCTGGGCCATGACAACTGAAAAATGGCGTATGGAACAGGGTCTGGCTTGACAGCGAACCCTGTCGAATGCCACCACACCCGCAGCTTTATCTCACAAACTGACAGGATTTTCAAGCTGCATGTTCAGGGACTGTCGCGCTGGAGCGGGGGCGTCGGAGTTCGAGAAAATTCTTCTTCCGCACCCAGCTCTCTCGGCTACACTGCGATTATGTCTGAAGAATTCGATGCGAATGCTCTGGAGCGCTGGCTACGGGAGGACGGACAGATATCGTCCGACCCCGCCACACTCACCCCGCTCACGGGTGGCGTGTCGAGCGATATCTACAAAGTTTCACAGGGAGAGCATTCCTTCATCGTGAAGCGGGCACTCGCGAAACTGCGAGTCGCCGCCGACTGGCAAGCCGATGTCTCACGCAATGACACGGAATACACCTTCGGCAAGTTGATGGAAAGCACTCTCGCGGGGAATATACCTAAAGTACTGTTTCGCAACCCTGAGCGGGGCTATTTCACCATGGAATACCTCGATGGAGTGTGGGAGAACTGGAAGACGATGCTACTCCAGAAGCACTTCGATCCCAGCCACGGACGCATGGCGGGAACGCTAATCGCTCGCTTGCACGCCTCTAGCTGGGGGAAGGCTGATCTCGCCCGCATTTTTGATACCACGGACAACTTTCGTCAGCTCCGCACCGATCCCTATCTCCGTGCGACAGGGGAGGCTCACAAGGGGATCGAATTCATCCTCGCCAGCCTAGCGAATCAACTCGAGGCCACCTCGCTCTGTTTGGTGCATGGTGATTTCAGTCCGAAGAATCTGCTGATCAAGGGAGATCGCATGATGTTACTCGATGCCGAAGTCGCCTGGTATGGCGATCCTGCTTTTGATATCGCATTCCTGCAGGCCCTGCTTCTGCTGAAAGGCCTCTATCACCTCCCGCTCCGCTGCCAATGGGATGTCGTGGCGAGCGAGTTCTGGGCGAGCTATAAAGAATACCTGTCTCAAAGCATTTCCGCGTCCGATTTCGCCCAGATCGATGCTCGGGCGGCGCACCTGACGGCAGCCATCATCTTGGCTCGGATCGATGGGAAATCACCCGTGGAATACCTTTCCTCTTCCCGTCGTGAGATTGCTCGATCCATCGCCATGAAGTATGTGATCGATCCTGCCCGTGGAATCGAGCAACTAATCGAGGCATGGCGACGTAAAATTTATTCGTAATTTTCCATGAAAATCCAATCCGTATCAGCCTACCAGATTTTTGACTCGCGTGGCAATCCCACCGTGGAAGCCGAGATTCATCTCGACGACGGGACCAGTGGCCGTGGACTGGTGCCTTCCGGCGCTTCGACAGGTCAGTTCGAGGCTCACGAGCTGCGCGATGGAGACAGAACGCGGTTTCGGGAGAAATCTGTTTTTCGTGCCATCCGTAACGTCGAGGAAGTTCTCGCCCCCGCCATCGTCGGTTGGGATGTCGAAGATCAGGCTGGGATCGACCGCCGACTCATCGATCTCGACGGCACACCGAATAAATCGCGTCTGGGTGCCAATGCCATCCTCTCCGTCTCGCTCGCAGTTGCGAGTGCTGCTGCCTCCTGGCGACGGGTTCCGCTATTCCGCTCATTGGGTGAGGGCACTCTGCTTCCACTGCCTGAGATCCAGATTTTCGGCGGTGGAGCACATGCGAACTGGCGCACCGATGTTCAGGACTACCTCGTGATCGCTACCGGGGCGGAGAGCTACGAAGAAACCCTTGAGATCACCTATAACATCTACAAGGCAGCCGGGGATCAGATGAAAGATCGCGGTAGCGACTGGGGAGTCGCCGATGAAGGGGGCTACTGGCCGGAATTCGAGACCAATGAAGAAGCGCTAGAGATCCTAGTGAGTGCCATCGAAGAAGCGGGATATACGCCGGGACACGAGGCCGCCATCTCTCTGGACATCGCCTCCAGCGATCTCTACGACCCGGAGAGCGGACTGTATCACTTTGCTCTAGACGAAGAATTTTTTGACTCTGACGATATGATCGAGCGGATGATCGAGTGGTGTCAGAGGTATCCCATTGTCTCCTTGGAAGACCCTTTGGCTGACACGGACCAGAACGGATGGAGAAAACTATGTGCAGCTCTAGGTAGCAGAGTGCAATTGATCGGGGACGACCTATTCACCACTCATCCCGGGCGTATTCGAGCAGGGATAGAGAAAGGACTCGCCAATGCCGTGTTGATCAAGCTCAATCAGATCGGAACCGTCACCGAGACTCTGGAGGCGATCCGTTTAACGAAGGAAGCCGGATGGAATCCCGTCATCAGCGCCCGCTCCGGCGAGACCGAAGATGCCTTCATCTCCCATCTGGCAGTCGCGACGGATGCCGGACAGCTCAAAGTCGGTTCCTTTTCCCGTAGCGAGCGTATGGTGAAGTGGAATGAATGTCTCCGCATCGCACGACATCTAGGTCACAGCGCCCGCTTTCTGGGCGGAAAAATTTTGCCTAGACCCTAGAGTAGCCCCGAAAACCCTCGCGAGTGCGCGCCTGAGAAAAAGCGCTGACAGGGTAACGACATTCTTGGAGATCGCGACAGGTGCTGTTCACCTCTGCGACTACGACACTACCGTTCTTTGGAATAGCCACTCTGGCGATTTGATCCGAGTTGTAGATGGGGAAGTGAGATAACGGAGGCGTCAACACTTGTCGTTTTCTACGTGATTGCGGTCAGTCCGCTCCTTGAGAGCTTACTCACGCGTATGTAAAGGAGCTTACTCTCTTTTCTAATGGGTTCGAAACTACTCTTTGCTGTCCTTCCTCGCCTTTTTTGCCAACTGCTCACTCTTTCTCTCGTTTTCGTGTCGGCAGAGGCTGACGACAAGGTGTCAAAATCTTCATCAGACATCGTCACTTATGAAGATTTTGGCACTGTAGGTGATGGAGTCACGGATGATTTGCCTGCCATCGTGAGGGCTCATGAACACGCGAATGAACAGGGACTGCCAGTGAAGGCGAGGTCTGGTGCTACCTACCACCTCGGACGTAGGGCACTGACGGCTACGATAGCGACAGATACTGACTGGGGGAATGCAAAGTTCATCATAGATGATACCGATGTGGAAGATCATCAACGCTCCCTCTTCGAGGTAAAGTCCTTACTGGCACCGATAAAGTTGAAGATTGAGAGTCTGCATAGAGATCAACGGAAGGTAGAGGTGTATCCCGAGATGGATTGTTGGGTGCGCGTCGAGAGCAATGCAAAACGTCGCTATATCCGACGAGGTCTAAATCAGAACAAGGGGCAATTTCAAAATGATTGCTTCATTCTCTCGAAGGATGGGACGATAGAAGGGGACATCGATTGGGATTATGAGACGATTTCCCGAATTGAAGCCCGCCCTATCGATGAGAAACCGCTAGTGGTGAGTGGGGGTGAGTTCACTACGATTGCGAATCAAATGAAGCAGGATAAGGGCTATAATTACTGGTCCCGAAATATTCGCATCACGCGATCCAATACCAGTGTCGTAGGGTTGAAGCATTACGTGACGGGGGAAAAGGAATTCGGGCACCCCTACAGCGGCTTTCTCAGCGCGGGCAGCTGCGCCAACGTGACTCTACGAGATTGCTTCCTAACGGCTCACAAGACGTACAACACGATAGGAGCAGTCGGGAAGCCCGTTAGTATGGGATCATACGATTTGTCGGCGGGTAGTGTGGTGAATTACTCTCTGATCGGCTGTCGCATGGACAATATCTGCGATACATCCCTCTGGGGAATCATCGGTACGAACTATTGTAAAAATATCTTGTTAGAAAATTGCGTTCTCTCTCGGATGGATACGCACCAAGGGATGTCGGGTGATTACATTATACGTGGCACTACCCTGGGATATATTGGTCTCAATGCCATTGGACGCGGGAGACTGATCATTGAGGATTCCACGATTCAGGGGAGATCCTTTTTCTCTCTTCGCAGTGATTATGGCAGCACTTGGGACGGGACCGTGGAGATTCGCAACTGTCGTTGGATCCCGAGTTGTGGCAAGCCTGTCCAGCCGATTCTGATGCAGGCCAGTAACGATGGAGAGCACGATTTCGGATACCCTTGCTCCATGCCGCGAGAGATCGTGATAGATGGCTTGGAACTTGATGATCGTAATCATCCAGAGAAAAATTACGAAGGACCTTGGCTCTTCAGTGATCCAGGTGGTAGTGGAGATCTCAACGCAGAAGCGGCACCTTTCCCGTATGTGTTAACGGAAAAGGTGAGTATCAAAAACCTCAAGATCGCCAGCAAAAAGAAACTGCGTATTTCTCCCAATCAACGTGTGGAGAAGCAGGTGAAGGTGATTTGGGAGAAGTGAGATTTTTTATCCCGTTCGATACCTCACCATGCTCCGTGATGCTCGGGGCACCGTATGATCTGCCTAGATAGGGGGGGCAAGACAATGGCGGCACGCTCGCGAGGGGTTCCTGAGGTGTCCTTTATATATTCATTTTGTGACACCAACGAATTGCGAAAGTTGGGTTGGGGGCGAGGAGCAGAGAGGTAACTTGAGTTTCCGGTGTAATCTCGATCTAAAATGATCGAAGGTCGTCAATTCGGCAATTCGCTCTAGACCACACCCGTGATTTGCCTAAACTCTCTGGGATGGAGGAGCGTGATTATCGAGAGCAGTATGCTCACACCCGTCGCAGCCTGATCGAGCGACTGGGAGACTGGGAGGATCAGCGTACCTGGGATGAATTTTACCAAACTTATTGGCGACTTATCTTTTCTGTCTCGCTCAAGGCCGGTCTAAGCAGAGAGGAAGCGTCGGATGTCGTGCAGGAGACAGTGATCGCGGTCGCGAAACAATGGAAAAAGGGCCAAGCGTACGATCCGGAAAAGGGCTCGTTCAAAGCCTGGCTGATGAATCTCACTCGCTGGCGCATCGCAGACCAGTTTCGCGCTCGCCAGAGAAATCCCGCCAATCCTGCTGCCGCTGTTCAAAATGAGAGCGAAGACGGAGATCACACGGGAGTTATCGAGCGCATTGCCGGAGAGGACGGAGCCGAGACTCTCGACCGAATCTGGGAAAAGGAATGGGCGGCCAATCTCACCGATGCCGCACTCCGCCGTGTAAAAAAGCTCGTTTCACCGAAGCAATATCAGATTTTCCACGCCTATGTCGTCAAGGAATGGGACGTGTCGCGGGTGACGAATGAGCTGGGAGTGAGCGCGGCCCAAGTCTATCTAGCAAAACATCGCATCGGCGCACTGCTCAAAGAGGAAATCGAGAGACTGCGCGGTGAGTCAGTGTGAGCTGTTCCGATTCAACCTCTTCACTCCTTGATCGCCAACGCCAGCAGCGTCTGGAAATAGGGCGGCTCAACTTCGCGGTCAGCAACGGAGATTTCGATGCGAGTAAACCTGCGATCCTTCAGTAAGCGAGAGATTTCCACCTCGGAGAAACCCAGCCATCGGTCTGCATAGAGATCGCGCGCCTCCTCAAATCCATGTTTCAGAAGGTCGAAAATGACGAGGTGACCTCCCGGTTTGAGAATCCGGTGGGCTGCGCTGATCGCCGCTTCAGGGTGCTCTGCGTGGTGCAATGACTGGCTGAAAATCGCCAGATCGACGGAATCCGAATCGACAGGCGGATTCTCCAATTCGCCTAGGCGATACTCGAGATTCTGAAAGCCATTCTCTCGTGCGATATTCGTTCCGTATTCGACCATTTTCGGAGCATTGTCGATCGCGATTACCTTCTCCGCTCGCTGTGCTAGCAACTGAGACAGCGTTCCTTCACCCGCCCCAAGATCAGCGATCACCATCGGCGGCATCAGTCGCAGCAGGGCCTCGCTAAGAGCCTTCCACGAGCGACCTGGGCAATAGGTGCGTCCAAATTTGCCCGCCAGATTGTCAAAATAAGCCTGTGCCTTGTTTCGGCGTTTCGCGAGAATCAGAGCCAGAGCTTCTGTATCGTCTTCCGCTTCGGACAGTTCGGCTGCTGCTCGATCCATCATGGCGATCAATTGCGAATCTACAGGCGAATCTTCTCGACCAAAGTGATAGATAATGTTCTTCCCCGCTCGACGATCCGTCACCAGTCGCGCTTGACGCAATAAGGATAATTGCGACGAAATCCGTGACTGCCCCATGCCGAGCACTTCCTGCAGTTCCACCACAGAAAGTTCCTCCTGACGCAACAGATGAAGGATCCGAAGACGAGTCGGATCCGCAATCAGCCGCAATAATTTCAGAGTTGACGCCATCAATGAAGCCCCTAGCTTATCAAGCCATCAAGATTTGTAAATAAAACATGAAAGACAGCTACATTTTCTCCTCCGAGTCCGTGACCGAAGGACATCCTGACAAAGTGTGTGACACCATTTCTGACTCCATTCTGGACGCCTGCTTCGAACAGGATCTGAACTCCCGCGTCGCTTGTGAAACGCTGGTGAAGGATAACATCGTCGTGCTCGGCGGCGAAGTGACCACGGCTGCGAAATTCGATTATCGTGAAGTGGTGAAGGCTGCGATTAAAGAAATCGGCTACGTGAATGACGACTGCAAATTCAACGCGAATAGCTTTTTCTTTCTAAACGCCATCGGACAACAGTCGCCAGACATCGCTCAAGGTGTGGACGCTGCCGCCGCTGACCATAAGGAGACAGCGGAGCAGGGCGCTGGGGATCAAGGCATCATGTTTGGCTACGCCGTGCGTGAGACTCCCTCACTGATGCCCGCTCCCATCGCTTATGCCCATCAATTGGGGCAGGCGATCACCGAGCTGCGCAAGAGCGGAAAGCACACTTGGCTGCGCCCCGATTCGAAGACTCAGGTCTCCGTGGAATACGTAGATAATAAACCGGCGCGTATCACTGCGGTGGTCGTTTCTACACAGCACGCTGCGAGCATTTCAACTCCTGAAATTCGCGAAATTCTGAAAAAAGAACTCGTTGAGGCCATTCTTCCGGCTGAGCTCCTGACGAAGGACACGGAATACCACATCAATCCGACGGGGCTTTTCATCGTCGGTGGTCCAGAAGGGGATTGCGGTGTAACCGGACGCAAGATTATCGTCGATTCGTACGGCGGGATGGGGCGTCACGGAGGAGGAGCTTTCTCCGGGAAAGACCCGAGTAAAGTGGACCGCTCTGCCGCTTACATGTGTCGCTATGTCGCGAAAAACATCGTCGCCGCTGGACTGGCAGATCGCTGTGAACTGCAACTCGCCTACGCCATCGGCTATCCTGAGCCGGTGAGCATTCACGTCGATACCTTCGGCACCAATCAGGTCGATAACGCGAAGATCGTGAAGGCGATCCGCGAGATTTTCTCCTTCAAACCAGCCAGCTTCATCCGCGAGTTGAATCTGCTGCGTCCGATTTATCGGAAGACGACCAACTACGGTCACTTTGGACGCGAGGACGACACCGAAACACTCACTTGGGAGAAAACCGACAAGGCCGATGCTCTGCGGAGCGCCTGCGCCTGATCAGGCTCACATCTCCACTGATTATTTTCACACATACCCATCCCCAATCCACCACCGTACGACGCATGAGCGCCATTCCTGTCCTCCAAGGTCCCTACAAAGTAGCCGACATCAACCTAGCCGATTTTGGCCGCAAAGAAATCGAGATCGCCCAGCAGGAAATGCCTGGTCTAATGGCGACACGAGCCAAATATGCCGCTGAAAAGCCTCTCCAGGGCGTGCGAATCATGGGTTCTCTGCACATGACGATCCAGACGGCCGTGCTCATCGAGACCTTGGCCGATCTCGGAGCCGACGTGCGCTGGTGCTCGTGTAATATTTTCTCCACCCAGGATCACGCCGCCGCTGCCATCGCCGCACGAGGAATTCCGGTTTTCGCATGGAAAGGTGAAAGTCTCACAGAATATTGGGACTGTACCGAGGCTGCGATGACTTGGCCTGACGGCAAAGGACCGGAGCTCATCGTTGATGACGGCGGAGATGCGACTCTGCTGATTCACAAAGGCGCAGATCTAGAAGGTGGGGATCGTTCCTTCATCGACAGCCCGTCCGAGAGCGAGGAGGAAGAGGTGATCAAGCAACTGCTGCGCCGCATCCATGCTCAGGACCCGAAGAAGTTCACCAATTATCTTCAGGACTGGAAGGGCGTTTCCGAGGAAACAACGACCGGCGTCCATCGTCTTTATCAGATGTTCGAGGCGGGAACTCTCCGCGTGCCCGCCGTCAACGTTAACGACTCGGTCACGAAGTCGAAGTTCGACAATCTCTATGGCTGTCGCGAGTCTTTAGTCGATGGAATCAAGCGAGCCACAGACGTAATGATCGCCGGGAAAGTGGCGGTAGTCTGCGGTTATGGAGACGTCGGGAAAGGTTGCGCCCAGACCTTGCGCGGATTTGGTGCTCAGGTCGTGGTAACAGAAATCGATCCCATCTGCGCCCTCCAGGCAGCGATGGAAGGTTATCGCGTTCTCACCGTCGAGGATACCCTCGGCTGGGCGGATATTTACGTGACGACGACTGGGAATAAGGACATCATTCGTCTGGAGCACATGCTCGCGATGAAGGATCAGGCGATCGTGTGCAATATTGGACACTTCGACAACGAAATTCAGGTGGCGAAGCTGAACGCTGAACCTGGTGTGACCAAGGTCAACATCAAGCCTCAAGTAGATCGCTACGATCTGCCCGGCGGGAGACAGCTTTTCATGCTGGCGGAGGGCCGTCTCGTGAATCTCGGCTGCGCGACGGGGCATCCGAGCTTCGTGATGAGCAACAGCTTCACCAATCAGACTCTGGCTCAAATCGATCTCTGGAAGAATCGTGAGACCTATCAGCCCGGTGTTTACATCCTGCCGAAGAAGCTCGACGAAGAAGTCGCTCGACTGCATCTT
>JBDHQE010000040.1:0-20672 GCA_039806885.1 Verrucomicrobiales bacterium | reverse complement strand
CTGTAAGATTTTCTTCGAGTCGATCAAATCACGGATCCTCTTACCATTGGAAGCGCTTGCATTCGCCTCCTCCCCATCCTGCTTCATTCGGAATATTCAGCCCAAGACACGGAAGTTTCCCAGACACGGACGGAAATGACGCGGACTCCGCGCTGGATGGGGAATTCGGGCGAGGGATTCTGTCCGTAATCGTCGAGAGTATTCTTCAAGTAGCGAAAAATCTCTCGTGCCAGTACTTCTGTCGTCGGTTCCTCTGAGGGGAAACCGATGATGCGATCTCCATAGCGGGCTTTGAAGTCCTCGTAGGCGGGATCGTCGGTATTCATGCACAGGGCATGATCGTAGCGGTCGAGATAGTCCTCTAGGATCAGCTTCACCACCTTGAAGTCACAGACCATTCCGCGTTCGTCCAGTCCATCTGCCTCGATCACACATTCGATCTTGCGGGAATGGCCGTGAGGAAAGCGGCACTTGCCGGGATGCTTGCTCAGCATATGGCCGTTCTCAATTTCAAAGATGCGACAGATTCGGTAGGACATAAGAGGAAAGGTATTCCGATTGTGGGGCTAGAACGGAGGGGAGTGCTTCAGTTCTGAGGCGCTTCCAATCTAGCCGCTCGGCCTAGAGGATCCGCCATCTTGTTGGGCTCCAGCAGATCGTTGAGTTGTGCTTCTGTCAGCCAACCCTTCGAAAGGGTGAGATCATAGACACTCTGCCCGGTGGCGAGCGCTTCTTTCGCTATGGAGGCGGATCGCTCGTATCCGAGGACAGGATTCAGTGCCGTGACGATGCCAATGGAGTTCTTCACGTAGCTTGCACAGCGCTCTCGATTTGCGATGATTCCTTCGATGCAGCGTGTGGTGAGGGTGATGGCAGCGTTTTTTAGCAGCATCAGATTGTTCAGCAAATGGTAGGCCATGATGGGTTCGGCCATGTTCAGCTCGAATTCTCCCGCTTCAGCGGCGAGCGAGATGGTGAGATCCGAGCCGATGATTTGGTAGCAGATCTGATTGACCACCTCGGGGAGGACAGGGTTCACCTTTCCGGGCATGATCGAGGAGCCGGGTTGGAGCGGTGGGAGCGTGATTTCCCCCAACCCGCAGCGCGGCCCTGAGGATGCCCAGCGAAGATCGTTACAGATTTTGGAAATCTGAATTGCGGTGACTTTCAGCGCTCCGCTCATCGTCGCGAAGTCTCCCGCATCTTGCGTTGCTTCGACCAAGTCGTCGGCTAGGGTAATGTTGAGATGACTCAATTCCGCCAGCTTTGCCGTGCAGAGTTCAGCATATCCCTGGGGACTATTGAGTCCTGTGCCGACTGCAGTAGCGCCCATATTGACTACCAGTAGAGCCTCCGCTGCGGCTTCGATGCGACGGATCCCAGAGGTCAGCATACGCGAGTACGCGTGAAATTCCTGCCCGAGAGTGATCGGTACTGCGTCCTGATTCTCTGTGCGCCCCATTTTCAGAACGTCGGCATACTCTTCGCTCTTCCGGCGGAATGCATCTCTCAGGACTTTGAGAGCGGAGACTGTTTCTTGCGCTGAGGTGTACACTGCGAGCTTTATCGCAGTCGGATACGCGTCGTTGGTGGATTGAGAGCAATTGACGTGATCGTTCGGGTGGCAGTGCTGGTAGTCTCCCTTTCGCTGGCCGAGAATTTCGAGGGACAAATTCGCGATGACCTCGTTCGCATTCATATTGGTCGAAGTTCCGGCTCCACCCTGAACCATATCGACTACGAATTGATCATGCAATTCCCCAGAGGCGACGCGGACGCAAGCAGCCTGAATGGCCTCGGCGATTTTGGAATCGAGCACTCCGAGTTCAGCGTTGGCCGCAGCAGCAGCGGATTTCACTGTGGCTAAGGCCTTGATGAGGTGCTGGAAGTGTGAAAGGCGCACGCCGGAAAAGGGAAAATTCTCCACGGCACGTACGGTTTGTATCCCGTAATAGTGAATGTCTGCGACCTCGCGTGAACCGAGCGAGTCATGTTCGACTCGAAATCCTGCGTCGGCTACAGGGGTGCATAGGGATAGGAGGAGCATATCACGGGTCTTCCCGAGTCGACTGCTGATTCGACGTGCAGCGACACTCACTAGGAAGCAGTACAGGGCTTGGTCCTCGCGGCGTAGCCGTTCGATGGCATCGCGATCCATGACCCAGAGTTCTGTCTCCTCCAGCGGCAGGCAAGTGGCTCCATGAACCTCGTCGTCGATGAGAATGGTTTCTCCGACAAGGGCGCCTTCTGTCAGGCAGACAAGGGTGAGGGTCCGTCCTTCAACAGTGCGCCGCAGCTCTAAGCGGCCACTCAGTACGACGCCGAAGAACTGACGAGGTGCCGATTGGTGAAAAAGATAATCTCCACTCTGATAGATACAGTTTTCTCCATAGGTGAGGAGACGGGCTGTTTCATTGGTGGAGAGGGCGAGTTCCCGAGCGATCAGTTCGATATGATGAGGAGAGAAGTGCATTGCTAGGGAGAGTGCATCAAACGATCAGTTTCGGCAAGGTGAGTTTCCTGTCTCCGTTTGCGCTTCTATGTCGGTTGTTGCTGGGAGATGCAGTGGATGGCACCACCCTCGCGCACGATATCCAGTGCATGAATGGGGACGATCTCCCGATCACGGAAGAGTTCTCCCAGCAGGCCCACTGCATTCCGATCCCGCTTTTCCTGCCCGAAGACCGGAACGAGAACGGCTTCATTCAGGATAAGAAAGTTGACATAGCTGGCCGGGAGAACCGGCAGGCGCCAGTCGGGTACTTCGCACGCTTCGGGCAGGTCGATGTCGATGATCTCGGGGCGAGAACCATCGGGCAGACGAAAATCAGCGAGTCGATCTCGATTTTCAGCCAGGATTCGGTGATTGACGCTGCGTCCGTCGCGCTCGCGGGAAATCACGATGGTTTGGTCATCGACGAAGCGAGCGATATCATCGATGTGACCATCGGTATCGTCACCTTCGATTCCAGAGGAGAGCCAAAAGATCTCATTCATTCCGAGTCCCGCACATAGGAGCTGCTCGATTTCGACTTTGGACAGCTCGGGATTTCGATTCGGATTGAGTAGCACCGCTTCGGTGGTCAGGATTTGGCCGAGGCTGTTCTGCTCGATGGAGCCACCTTCGAGGATCATGCCACCTTCGAATCTCGGAAGGTTCAACGATTCAGCGATTCTCGTAGGAATTTGATTGTCCAGATCGTAGGGACCGAATTTCTCACCCCAGCCATTGAATCCCCAGTCGGTGACGGCGAGTTCTCCCGTCTCTCGGTGTTTCACGAAGAGCGGACCATGATCCCGACACCAGACATCATTGTTCGGATGATCAAACAGTTCCACGCGTGCTTCAGATCCGTCGCTGATCAGAATTCGACGCAAGATTTCTTCGTGCCGGCTGAGAGGGGCATTGATCCGGACAGTTTGGTAGCGGCTGATCGTGGCGGCTATGGTAGCAAAGGCAGATTCGACGGCATCGAGCTTGCCAGGCCAGCACTCTGGCTGTCCAGCAGGCCAGGACAGCCAGATCGCAGCCTGCGGTGACCACTCGGGCGGCATCGAGTAGCCCAGAGATTTTGGGTTGGCTGTCATGTGAAAAGTCGGAAATCGGGGCGAATAAACTCTCAATCAATCCATCGACGCAGGATGGCATCGTAGCTGTCAATCCTTCGATCACGAAAGAAAGGCCAGATGTTGCGAAATTCTTCGAGCAGGTCTAGGTCACAAACAACTGCCTCAGCGGTTTCCTTAGATTCGGAAGTCCGTGCGATGATTTCGCCGTAGGGATTCGCAACGAAAGACTGCCCCCAGAATTCCGTGTTCCCTTCCCACCCGATACGGTTTGATGCGGCGACGAAGCAGCCATTGGCTACAGCGTGGCCCTTTTGCACCGTTTCCCAGGCATTGTGTTGCGCCGTTCCCAGAGCCTGCTTTTCCTCTGCTAACCAGCCGATAGCAGTTGGGTAGAAGAGGATTTTGGCTCCTTGCATCGCTGCTAAGCGTGCGGCCTCGGGGTACCACTGGTCCCAGCAGATGAGCACTCCGATTCGACCGAAAGCGGTATCCCATACCGGATAGCCGAGGTCGCCTGGGGTGAAGTAGAATTTTTCATGAAAACCGGGATCCTCGGGGATGTGCATTTTACGATACTTCCCGAGATAGCGACCGTCGGCGTCAAGGATGGCGACCGTATTGTGGAAAAGGCCGGGAGCCCGGCGCTCGAAGAGAGGAAGGATGATCACAACTCCCAGTTCCTTCGCCAGTGCAGCAAAGCGTTCGGTCGTCCCTCCGGGAATCTCTTCAGCGTATCGAAAGAGTTCAGGATTTTCGCTGCGGCAGAAGTAGAGCGTCGAGCACATTTCCTGCAAACAGATGATCTCGGCACCTTTCGCGGCGGCAGCGCGGACGAGGCGCTCAGCGCTGTCGAGGTTCCTTTGTGGAGATTCCTCAGCGGCGAACTGCGTGATCCCGATAGTGATGCTTTTCATATCGGGTAAATGGGGTGTTCTGAGTGAAATCGCAAGTGAAGAACTGATTCTCGTGATCAGATTTTTCTTTCAGAATGCGACGGATTCGAAAATGGCATCAATGGGTGCTTGACGAATCGCGGGGGGATGTGCAACAAAGAGTATGTGTTGTTCCGGTGAGAATCATTCGGGCGACCTCACATCGCCTTTTTGACGAGGTGTTTATGCTCCCGTATTTTCTCTTGTAATTCAATTCTGTTCAATTCCGATGATGAAATTGGTTCTGTCACTCGCACTTCTCGGTTCACTCGCTCTGATGGTCTCGTGTAACTCCACTCCACGAAAACATCGGTCGTATACGAACCCTCGGGCCTACCGGGCGATCTCCTCCCATCCGAACAATGATCCTTTCGGAGGATATTGGGATGTGTTTAAGTCTCGCTCGTCCACGCGGATTAAATATACTGAGTGATCGAATTCCTGTAAGGGTGGTGTGCGCCTAGAGGAAGGGATTAATCGTGTAGGTTTCACGGCGTGGTCTGTGGAGTGAGTCGCAGCATCGTGAAGTTATCGATGTAGAAGGCGGTGTCTTTGTTAGCGAGCGCACTGAACAGGGCGTAGTCGGCACGAGTCCAGGTCTTCTTGCAGGGGATGTTTTTATTCTCGGCTTTGGTTCCATCGGCTCTCGTGAGGGAGACTTGGTAGTGATCTGTTCCCGTAGTAGCGAGGATTTCAATGCGCACCCACTCCCCCGGTTTCAGATCGCCCAGTGGGATCGGAGCTACATTGTTGGCCTGTAGTTTCCCTCCGATCCAACGGACATAGGGGCCGATCGCGAAGTCGCTGACATGTCCTCGGATTTCGAAAAATCCATCAGCGCCTTCCTTCGTCATTAGGTCAAAGGCTACGCGAAAGGTTCCGCCGTCCTTCCAGGGTGGATTGATGTCGAGGACAGGACTGTAGGAATGGAGTAAATCGGGCTTGTCTTGTGCCTTGAGACTGAATTTAGAAGGACCTTTGGCACCCGCGAATGGCAGCGGTGACGCAGCTTCGTCGGTAACGAAATATCCTGCTCCGGTATTCTGCGGATCTGATTTGGAATCGTAGCTGGCTTTCGGGATCCCGATCAGCCCGGGAGCGACGTTCTCGAAAGTCTGGAGTTCGACCCCGTACTCCGGCAGCGGCCAAGGCCGTGCATCAGTGTCCCAAGTCGGGTAGTCATGACCTTTCGCGGCGAGTGCGATCCACTCCGCATCGTCCTTTAGAACACCTGCGACAGTGAGGTCCCAGGGCACAAAGCCCAGTGCTTTCGCTGGAGTATCTTCTTTGAGTCGGAAGTCTCGTTGGGTTAGGTTTTCAAATTGTGGATTAGCAAAGCGGGAGTCGGTATCCCGACCCATTTTCTTCCATTCCTCCCAAGTATAGGCAGTTTCGGTGAGCGTCTCAGGAATTTTCCCGTCGGTCCGCCAGTAGAGATTCTTTCGGAAAATTGCATTGTTCTGTGGGTCCTCTTTCCCCCGATCTTCGACGAATTTCCAGGTAGCTTCAGTCCCACCGAACAGCGGTGCAGGGGGATCCCATACCACGATGTTGTTCGTATATCGAATGGTGAGTCGTCGTTCATTGCGCGTCCGCTGGATTTCTACATTGTGTCCGAAGGCGAAAATATTGTTTCGTATCGTATTGAAGAATCCGTAGTGTTGGTGAAACCCACCGTCCCAGGTATCGTGGACCAGATTATTCTCCATGGTGACATCGGTGCTGCCTTCGTCGGTGTAGAGTCCCCACCCTCCATAGCGATTACTGACGACGTGGTGGACATGGTTCCCTCGTACGATATTACCGGGGGAGACGCCGACATTATAATATCCTCCCATGTCGCTGAGGTAGCCCCAGCCAATATGATGGATGTGATTGTTTTCGATCAAGCTTTCGCGAGAGGGAGAATCCCCGTAGCCCCAAGTCCACCCCGTGCTGACGCCGGTGTAGTAGAAGTCTCCGATGTCGCAATGGCGTACGGCGCAATATTGAGTGTGAGTGAACGTGACTCCGCAAGCGCTCGGATGGAGCCTTCCGCCGTGCTGAAGAATGCTGTTCTCGATTTTGATATTGCGGCATACGTTATCTTCCTCTGGGCGAGTCGTTTCGCCAACGCGGATACCCCCGCCCCCGAGATCGTGAAGGTAGCACTTCGTAGCGTTCGAATCGGAGGAGCCGTTTTTGAAGTAGATACCGTATTCGCCGACGTGACTGATCTCGCAGTTTTCAAAGTGAACTCCGCTGGCGTTTTCGATTTCGATGGCCGCTCCTATCCCGGTTGCGGCTTGTCGGTCGAAGAATCCGTCTTTGGGATATAGGTATTGGGCATAGCGAAAGGCGAGTCCTCGGAAGGTGGTTTGACTGGCCCCTTTTACGAGAAGAAACTTTTCTGCGACAGGAGCGACGAATTCGCATTTCTCGAGTTCCTCACCTGGGAGCGGACGGTAGAGAACTTGTCCCTTTTCCCGGTCAAGATACCATTCTCCAGGAGCATCGAGAGCAGCGCGATAATTCTCGAACCAGATGCGTTGATCGGGCTCGCGTTCGTTGAAGGGGTAGGCTGCGTGCGCTCGTATCTTGACGGCACGGTAGCGATCATTCAAGTCTTCAATCCGACACTGCGTTACGGTCCATGCGTTCGTCACAGTCATGAGCATTCCGGCACGCTGTTCCTTGGGAATCGAGCGAAGGATTTCATACGCATCGGATGGCAGGGCAAAGGATTTGTAGTTGAAGTTCTCTTTAACATCGGAGAAAACTCCTTTTCCCACGGGACCGTCGAGGAAGAAGTATCCTTTGTTCGGAGTTCGTGCGCAGATTGCTCGTCGTTCATTTACCCAGAGTTGTTCGAAGACCCATGTTTTTTCCGGAAGCGTCGCTTGCCAGAGTCCTTTTTCGATCTCTTTCCAGCCAGTGATTTTGCGCCCTCCCGTAATGATCGGCTTCGATCCCTGTGCTGCCTCCCAGGTGGTCCCTGAATCCTCGGGCCCCAGTTCTAATGCTGTCGTTCGGGGATAGTGGCCGTCAGCGACGATGATTCTCACGGGCTTCTTTTCTTTTCGAGCGGCATCACGAGCGGCTTCGAGAGTCGAGATCGGACCGTCAGGTGAAAGGTGAATATCCGCCGCCCGAAGGTCGGAGAGGATCATACCCAAGAAGAAAAGGGAAAGAATCAGATGCGTCTGTTTCATGCGAATAATGTGTGGGATGTCGTCAGAAGTTGCGAGGAGATTCTATGGCGGCAACAGGTCTGTTTCTCTCACCCGACAGGGTATGGTCGGAGAGGGAAGAGGGTCGATTGAGGGCACTACGAGGATAGGCCGAGTCACCGCCTCCGAATCTCTTCGGCACTGACGATTTCGACGATTCCTTCAGTGGGCGTATCGAGTCGGAGTGCTCCACTTTCGGCGATCCCATCACCGACTCCGTCGAGCCAACTTCGTCCGCTACGAATGGAAAGTGATTTCCCTGCGAGAAAATCTCGTGGGCGTATCCAGTCGAGAACGGGATGGAAGGATTCGAGTTTCTCTGGGTAGTGATGAAGAAATCCTTGGAGAATTTGACCGAGAAGAAACCAGCGACTCGATTCGCAGCCTAGAATTGCGTAGAGTGAAGTCGCGAGGGATTGGAGAGATTCTGGGAACTCATCGGGGCGTTGATTCACGTTCAGTCCGATTCCTACAACGGCGAAGGGCTGTGGCGTGAGGATCGTTTCGACGAGAATCCCTGCTAGCTTTTTTCCCTGATAGAGCAAGTCATTCGGCCACTTTGTTTGAAGTCGCTCTCTCGGGGGTAAGACTGATTCGACCGTCGAGCCGACAATCCAGGCTGTGAGATGGGGGAGGCGAGGCCATTGTCGGCGATCTCCGTCCAGAGGAAGCGCTAAAGAGAAGAGTAAATTTCTGCCGGTTGCGGTCTCCCAGCGATCGCCTCTGCGTCCTCGACCTCGCGTTTGGAAGTCGGAACAGTGAACAGTGAGTCGCGCGAGCCTTCCCGTTCGTACTCGCTGGAGAAGATCGTCGTTTGTTGAACCCGTTTTCGGAGAAAAATGGAATTGTTCCACGTGGAACAATTCCATTTCTTCCTCCGACCAGCCCCGCACGATTTCGCGATAAATCGTGTCGCTGGTCATGGGCGAGAGTCTGAAGTGACATCGGGCTGATCTTCGAAATCGAGTCCTAGGTCAATGGATCGAACAGAGTGTGTCAGCGCGCCTACGGAAATGAAGTCGATCCCGCTCTCAGCGACTCCGATAATCGTGTCTCTCGTAATGCCCCCGCTGGCTTCAAGAAGGATTTTGGGGTTCAACTGATCTCGCAGAGCTACGGCGTCGCGAAGCTTTTCTGGTCCCATATTGTCGAGCAGAATTCTGTCGATGCCGGGGATCGTGAGAAAAGTTGTCACCTGATCGAGTCGATCTGCCTCAAACTCGATCATCGCCTCCGGAGCGAATTTACGGAGTTCAGCAATTTGCTTCGCCAAGAGCTTTGGATCGGAATTCGCCACCAGATGATTGTCTTTCACGATGACGCCGTCGTAGAGTCCCTGACGATGGTTCACTCCACCTCCATGGATCACTGCGGCTTTTTCAAGTTCTCTCCATCCTGGCGTCGTTTTCCGAGTATCGAGCAGTTTTGCCTTCGTGTGGGAAATCATCCGAACGTAGCTTCGAGTTACCGTCGCTATTCCGGTGAGGCGTTGCATAAAGTTCAGCAGAGTGCGCTCTGCTTGGAGGACAAGTTGAGTCGGCCCAGAGATTTCCCCAATGACAGCGCCAGCCTGTATCTCGTCACCATCACTTCGGATCGCCCGGAGGGTGAGATTCGAGCCCCCGACCGCCTCGCAAACGTGCTGAGCGACGCCAATGCCCGAGAGCACACAGGCCTCGCGAGCGACGATCAGACCTATCGAATGATGAGTGGGATCGATGAAAAATCGGCTCGTTAGATCGCCGCGATCACGAAGATCTTCTTCGAGCGCGAGTTCTACTAGGATACGAGAAAGTCGGTTCATGGCTCGGGAGAGGCTGTAGGGTTCAGGGTGAGCTTTCGAAAGAAGATTCGATCCATCCCTGGATCGATCTTTTGGTAGAAGTCGATCAGTACATGGACTTTCTGATCGATGCGAGGATAGCGCCGACAGAAGTCCCAAATTTCCGGGTTGGTGAATAGATGAGCCGCCACTTCATTGACGTCCTGTTCCACTGAGACTTGGTTGTATTGCGTGAGATATCCGAGTTTCATTAGGTCGGGATCGAGATTCAACAGCTCGGCACCAGACCCTCCAGTTTTCTTTTGGGCCTCAGCAAGGACTTTGGTAGACTCTGATTGTTCCTGGACGGGTTCCTCAATCACTCCATCGACGCGATAGGCTGTGCCGGGTGAATTCGCTGCCGACCAGTGATTGAGATCGAACTCGGGCTTGTTCTTTTGAAGGAGGATGGAGGAAAATTCGTGGTGGAAGCGTTGCTCGAAACCCTGAGCAGTGAAAAGCGGTCGATAGACTAGAACGATCTGCTGAGCAGCGATTATATAGGTACCTCCATAAGCGACTCCATAGAATTTCAGTGATTCGACCACGGCGACCTTGGACAGATTCTGTTGCAGAATCTCCGGCGGATACTTCGAGAACGCTCTCGTTAAAATCTGTGTCACGATCTCCCTGCTGGGGTCAGACAAGGGAACGATGGCGGCGGAGATCGGTTCCTCTCTCCAGTGCTCTGGAAGAAAATCGGTATTCTTGGGGAAAAGGATACGGTCCTCGGAGAATCCCAGAGAGATGCCGACGATGATGAAGAGGAGGAGCAGAGGTAAAAACCGCATACGCTCAACGGTAAGCCTTTTCCAACCAGATCGCCAATAAAGAGATATCAGCAGGGGTTACTCCGCTCACTCGACTTGCCTGCCCTAAGGTGCGTGGCCGGATTTTCTGCAGACGAACTCTAGCCTCCGTCTTCAAGCCCGGAATCTGATGGAAGTCGATCTCGTCCGGAAACAGTTTATCCTCGACTTTGCGCATCTTCTCCACAGACTCGACTTGGCGTCGGATATATCCTTCGTACTTGACTTCAACCTCAACCAAGTCCCAGAGGTCCTCTGTTTCCTGCCCACGGACTTCTTCAGGTAGTTCTCGCCACCCGACTTCGGGGCGTCGAAGCCACTTCTTCCAAGAACCGACACTATTGTGTGCGGTTTCGAGTCTGTGATGGAGAGCTTCCATTTTCTCCTTCTTCTGACGAATCGCCGCAGTGAACTCTTCCGTGATCAGTCCGGCTTTCCTGCCGATGTCGCAGAGTCGAATATCCGCCGTGTCGTGGCTCAGTAGCAGACGGTATTCCGCCCGGCTCGTGAACATGCGGTACGGTTCTTCGACTCCTTTCGTCACTAGATCGTCGATCATCACACCAATGTAGGATTCCTCGCGTCCCAAGATCATTTCCTGAGCATGATTCACTTTGAGCGCGGCATTGGCTCCCGCGACCAGCCCTTGGGCCGCAGCTTCCTCGTAGCCGGAGGTCCCATTGATCTGCCCGGCGAAATAGAGTCCCGAAATCCTCTTCGTCTCCAGCGTCGGGTGAAGTTGCGTGGGCGAGCAGTAATCATATTCCACGGCATAGCCGGGGCGGATGATTTCCGCATTCTCTAAGCCTGGAATCGAGTGGACCATGCGGTATTGCACGTCGAAGGGGAGAGAGGTGGAAACCCCGTTCGCGTAGTATTCCAAAGTTTGTCTTCCTTCAGGTTCTAGGAAAATTTGATGACGATCCTTGCTCGCGAAGCGGACTACTTTGTCCTCAATCGAAGGACAGTAACGCGTGCCCGTACCCTCGATCTTGCCCGAGTAGAGCGGCGAACGGTCAAGGTTGCCTAGGATAAACTCGTGCGTCTTCGAGTTCGTGTAGGTAATCCAACAGGGACTTTGTTCCACGTGGAACAATGGATCGTTCCAGCGATTGAGCGTGAAAGGACCGTCATCTGGATCAATCATTCCGAGGCCAAGCTGTCCTCGGAATGAGAACCGGGGTGGGGGAGTATCGCCGTCCTGGCGCTCGCATTGGGAATAATCGATGGATCGTCCGTTGAGACGACAGGGCGTTCCGGTTTTAAATCGATGAACCTCGAAACCGATTCGCTTCAGTTCTTCGCTGAATGCGGAGGTGGCATCGCCCATCCGACCGCCAGGCTGATTCTGCAAACCGACATGCAACAGTCCTCGCATGAAGGTCCCGGTAGTGATCACGACAGAACGAGCGGAATACTGTAATCCGAGCGCCGTAGTGACGCCGCACACTTCATCATCCTCGATTTCCAATCCGACTACGCTTCCTTGGTGAAGATCGAGATTCGGCTGATTTTCGAGCACCCATTTCATTCGAAATTGATACGCTTTCTTGTCACACTGCACCCGTGGCGCGCGGACGCTGGGTCCCTTCCGTGCATTCAATACGCGGAACTGAATGCCGGTTGCGTCTGCGTTCTCGCCCATCGCACCGCCCAGAGCATCGATTTCACGCACCATGTGTCCTTTCCCTAGACCGCCGATCGCGGGATTGCAGGACATCTGTCCCAGCGTGTCGAGATTCTGACTCAGTAAACCGACCGAAGCGCCAATCCGAGCAGCGGCCATCGCGGCTTCGATGCCCGCGTGACCTCCGCCGACGACCAATACGTCATAACTTTTTGGATATCGAAATATCATACCTATCTAAACCGCCTTTCATGAGGCGCATCGCGAAATAAGGAAGCGGAAGAAAAATTCAGCCTTTCCGGGTTTCCTTTCTCACTACTTTAAGCTACTGTGCTGCCCCTTCCAAATGGGGAGAGAAATTTTCTTTTTCGATGGCCAAGAAATCCGTTCCCTACTCAGACGCTCCGATCAATGCATCGCTCAGCTCCGACGAAAAAATCGAGCTCCTTCGCACGATGGTTCGCATCCGCCGTTTCGAACAGGCAGCGCTGAAGGCGTACAATGAAAATAACATCGGAGGATTCCTTCATCTGTACATTGGACAGGAGTCCGTGGCCGTCGGAGGCATATCATTACTCGGAGAAAATGATCATGTCATCACTGCCTATCGCGATCACGGGCACGCACTGGCGGTCGGCATGGGGATGAATGAGTGCATGGCCGAACTTTACGGGAAGAAAACTGGCTGTTCCAAAGGCAAGGGCGGCTCTATGCACTACTTCGCACCGGATAAGAATTACTGGGGTGGGCACGGGATCGTCGCAGGGCAGACACCACTGGGTGCCGGGATCGCATTTGCCCTGAAATATCGCAACCTCACTGGATGCTGTCTCTGCTACCTCGGCGATGGAGCGATCAATCAGGGATCGTATCATGAGGCCCTGAACCTCGCTTCTCTTTGGGAGCTTCCTGTGGTCTATATCATCGAGAACAACGGCTACTCCATGGGCACTTCGCAGGTGCGATCCTCCGCTCATCCGGAGGGTGGTCTGGCCGCCCGCGCCGATGCTTACGAGATCGCTTGGGATAAATTCGACGGAGTTTCGCTCTATGAAATCCGGGCGAAAGTTCAGACGGCCATCGACCGAGCGCACAAAGAATCGAAGCCATCGGTGCTGGAAATCCTCACCTATCGATACAAGGGACACTCAGTAGCGGATGCTAATGCGGAAAAATATCGGTCGAAGGAAGAAATTCAGCGCTACATGACGGAACATGATCCTATCGAAAACTGGAAAGCGACACTCATCGGTGAAGGAGTTCTCACGGAAGAGAATTATAAAGTGATCCAGCGAGAAGCAGCGGCTGAGGCGGATGCTTCTGCTGAGTTCGCTCGGAAGAGTCCTTTTCCGGACGAGTCAGAGATCTTCGATGATGTGTACTGGGAAGTGGACAATCGCACTGCTTCCGGGACAACAGGACGCCATTTTTTCCACGGTTAGGCTTTGCCCCACTCGATCAATCGATTCATTTAATCTTTCTTATTTCAATCATGCCCCGAGAAATTACGTATCGCGAAGCTCTGAAAGAAGCGCTCGATGAAGAACTAGCCCACGACGAGAATGTCGTGATCATCGGCGAGGAAGTGGCGGAATACAACGGAGCCTACAAAGTCACCGAGGGACTCTGGAAAAAGTGGGGGAGTAAGCGCTTGATCGATGCTCCGATCTCCGAAGCCGGGTTCATCGGCATTGGGATCGGTGCCTCCATGCTGGGGGTGCGTCCGGTGATGGAGCTGATGTTTTACAGCTTCGCATACGTCGCCTTTGACCAGATGATGAACAATGCCGCTGCCGTTCGTTACATGTCCGGCGGATTGATTCACTGCCCTATCGTTGTCCGTGGCCCGGCAAACGGAGGCACGAACGTCGGTGCGACGCACTCGCACACGCCAGAGAATATTTTCGCCAACATGCCGGGACTGAAGGTCGTGTCGCCCTCACACCCCATCGATGCGAAAGGCCTGCTCAAATCCGCCATCCGGGATAATGATCCGGTTTACTTCATGGAGAGCACCGTTCTCTATGGCACGAAAGGACTCGTCCCGTCCAATGATGAAATCGAGGGTGGCGAACTCCTGATTCCTCTGGGAAAAGCCGATGTGAAACGCGAAGGGACCGATATTTCCTTGATCGCTCACGGTCGTGCGGTTCTCACCTGCCTAGCCGCTGCTGAGATTCTCGAATCACAACATCAGATCTCTGCTGAGGTCGTCGATCTGCGCAGTATTCGCCCTCTGGATGAAGAGACGATCATGGCCTCAGTTCGCAAGACGCACCGAGCGATCTATGTTGAGGAAAACAAGCCCTTCTGCGGTATCGGCGCACAGATTTCTTCCATGATCATGGAGCAGGCCTTCGATGATCTCGACGCCCCGGTTCTGAGAATCGCGAGCGCCGACGCCCCCGCGATCTACAGTCCACCGCTCGAAAAGATGCAGTTGCCCGTGCCCGAGGAAGTCGTGGCCCGCGCTCTCACCCTCTTCTGATATTCTCTCATTTGTCGCTTGGGCGGCAAATTGATTCTTTCTCCCTGATTCAACACAGATTTCGCTTTTATCCAACTTTCCCCTCTCTCATGGCTTCCTATCTGAAAATGCCCAAGTTGAGCGACACGATGACCGAAGGCGTTCTCGCCAAGTGGCTCAAGAAAGAAGGAGATCCAGTCTCTATCGATGAAGATGTCGCCGAAGTTGAGACAGACAAGGCTACGATGGCGATGCAGTCTTTTGACGAAGGAATCCTTCACAAAATTTATGTGAAAGAAGGAGAATCGGTTCCCTTGGGCGCTCATCTGGCCCTGATCTTGGCAGAGGGAGAAGAGCCACCGGCCAACGCCGATCAGCCACCCGTCGTGGCGACTGCACCGGCGGAGAATCAAGATGTCGCGTCGATGAAAACGACATCCTCGACCGCAGCAATTCCTACACCGGTTTCCGTCGCCGCAGTGACCGCTCCTGTCGTCGCCGCTGCCGCGCCTGTCTCCACCGAGACCACACGGATCAAGGCATCTCCTCTCGCTCGTAAGCTTGCCCGTGAACACGGAATCGACCTCGGCCAAGTCATCGGGACCGGACCCGGCGGTCGAATCGTCAAGAATGATGTCGATACTGCTGCCGCCGCTCCAGCTGGGGGAGGCGGATCGCTCGGTTTACTCCCCCGCGCCCAGGCGAAGGCGAATCAGACCATTCCACTTTCCAATATTCGTCGCGTGATCGCTCAGCGACTGCTTGAAAGCAAAACCACCATTCCCCACTTCTACCTGCACATCGAGGTCGATACAGAGCCTCTGATGGCTCTGCGCGAGCAAGTGAACGCCGCCAGCGTCGGGAGCGGCGGGCCGAAATATACGGTTAACGATTTCGTCATGCGCGGCTTGGTCCTGGCCATCGGGTCCGTACCCGGTGTCAATGCGTCTTTCCAGGGAGACTCCATCCTGCAATATGGTGAAGTTCATCTAGCTGTCGCCGTCGCGATCGAAGCTGGCCTTGTCACTCCCGTCATTCGCTCGGCCCAGTCGAAGTCGATTCGAGAACTCTCCGAGGAGTTGAAAGCACTCGCAGGGAAAGCTCGTGAAAAGAAACTGACTCCAAACGAAATGACCGGTGGCACCATCACCATCTCCAATCTCGGAGCCTACGGGATTTCCCATTTCGATGCGATCATCAATCCCCCGCAGGCGGCGATTCTCTCGGTAGGCACCATTCTGAAGCAGCCTGTCGTCAATGATCAGGGACAAATCGTTCCTGGCCAGCGCATGAACATCGGACTCAGTGGCGATCATCGCGTCGTCGATGGAGCAGTCGGTGCCCAATTTCTCTCTGAGCTGAAGCGCTTCCTCGAGACGCCAGTTCTCCTCATTTCCTGATAATCCTACCCATATACTCTCATGGCTACCTACGATCTCATCGTCATCGGTGGCGGACCCGCCGGCTATGTCGGCGCCATCCGCGCTGCTCAACTCGGTAAAAAAGTCGCCTGTATCGAAAACGACCGTGCGGGCGGCACCTGTCTTAACTGGGGCTGTATTCCGACCAAGGCGCTGCTGAAAAACGCCGAGATGTACCTTAATCTCAAAAACAAGGCCGCAGATTTCGGCCTCAGCTTTGATAATCTCTCCTATGACTGGTCGAAAGTGATCGGACGTTCACGCCAAGTCTCGGACAAACTAGCGGGAGGCATCGAGTTTCTCTTTAAAAAGAACAAGATCGATTATCTGCGTGGCACCGCCGCTCTCGCTGGGAATTCCCCGACGGGGAGCGTGCGCATCGACGTCGCTGGAACCGATGGAAAGTCTGAAACGCACGAGGCCAAGAACGTCCTCTTGGCGACTGGATGTCACGCTCGCGACCTGCCTTTTCTGAAATTCGACGGAAAGCGCGTCATCGGCGCGCGCGAGGCGATGCTCATGCCTGAGCAGCCGAAGGAAATGCTCATCGTCGGAGCTGGTGCCATCGGCATCGAGTTCGCATATTTCTACAATGCCTATGGAACGAAGGTTACCATCGTAGAAATGATGGACCATCTGTTGCCCGTGGAGGATACCGAGGTCAGTCAGACTCTAGAAAGGGCCTACAAGAAGCAGGGCATCAACTTTCTCACGGCGACCAAAACCACGGCAGCAAAAGTCACGGATAGTGGTGTCGAACTTACGGTCGAGCCGGTCAAAGGCGGTGAGTCGAAAACTCTGCATGGAGATGTCTGTCTGGTCGCTGTCGGGGTGGGCGCTGTCCTGCCTGCCGGATGTGAGAAGTTGGAACTGACGGATCGAAAGTTCGTCAAAACGAACGAGCGCTATCAGACGAATCTCCCCGGCGTTTCCGCTGCTGGAGACATCATCGGGCCGCCGTGGCTCGCCCACGTAGCCAGCTTCGAGGCAATCCATGCAGTGGAGTCCATGTTCGACCCCAAGCATCAGAGCCGCAAAGTCGATATTTTCCCAGGCTGTACCTACTGCCATCCGGAAGTCGCCAGCGTCGGACTGACCGAGCGAGCCTGTAAAGAACAGGGAATCGCCGTGAAGGTCGGAAAATTTCCCTTCCAGGCCAGTGGTCGTGCCCTCGCCGCAGGAGAACCCGAAGGCTTCGTGAAACTCATCTATGGTGAGAAATACGGCGAACTCTTGGGGGCCCATATCATCGGAGCCGAGGCCACGGAGCTTATCGCCGAGATGGGATTGGCCATCACCCTTGAGGCCACCTACGAGGAATTGGAAAATACCATCCACGCACATCCGACTCTCTCCGAGGCGATTCACGAGGCCACCGGCGTCGCTTACGGTCGAGCGATCCATATATGACCAGTGGGGAAGGGTCGAGGCAGGTGTTTTGATGAAAAACGGCTGCCTGAAGTGATCTGACGTGCACGAGATCGGGGTCGTGGTACGACGTGTCCACCTGCGAGAACACCTTCCATTCCTCATGGCCGAGCATCTCGACATAGAACAGATAAGCAAAGGCCTCTCGTGGGGCCGCCGACGCCCTAAGTGGAGCCTTTGAGCAGGTGTTCGCCAACCCAATTTAAAACCGCCAATCTTGTAAAGTCTCAAGAGCTTGCGACAAATGTATAGTGCACGATACGCTCCGCGCGAAGTGCTGTGAGGCACCGCTTTCCGCAACTTGTGTCGTCCCTTATTCCTCAACCACCAGCTACAGGCTTGGCTCCCTCTGGGAACGCTAATTAAAATCGCCTGTTCCTTAGAATCAACGCGATATCATACACGAACGGTGTTTCGTCTTTCCATCGTATTTTTATGCTCCTTGTCGGCTTGACTGGGGTTATATACTCCGTGATCCAGAGAGTCGGGTCTTTGTGAAGAATGATGAAGGAATTGGGTCTCCGTAGCGGGACAAAAGACGCGTTTTTATCTGTCCGACGAGGATGGACTCGACTGGCAATCTCGATCAGCTTCATCGTACCAATACTCGGAGCGCAGGAGCCTCCGATTGAGGCGGTAACCACCATTCCGACCAATGGGCGCAATATCTATCGACTCGCTGCCAGCCCTGATCTGATCGTCGGAACGAGCTATGATGATCGGGTTTGCGCCTTCTCAGCGAAGGGGAAGCATCTCTGGGATGCGACGACAGGTGGATTTGTATTCGATCTGGCGATCAGCGACCTAGATGGCGATGGAGCGCCCGAGATTATCACTGGCGGAGCTGACGGGATGGTCTCGGTATTCGATAGAATCGGGAAATTGCGCTGGAAATACGACATGCGAGCACCTGTCTGGCAGGTGTCTACGGCAAAGCTCGATGGCAAGAATTCCGTCGTGCTCGCAACGGGAGTCGCAAAGGAGATCGTTGCTCTATCTCCATCAGGCGAGCACCTCACTTCTGTTGAAATCGATGGGGTCGGGAGAATGATGCGTGCCGGAGATCTCAAAGGCAACGGATCAGATATCGTCGCGGTATTACCTGTGAGAGCACAGGCAAAGGACATTCAATTTTTTCAAGGCATGGAGTTCGAAGAACTCGATGAAAAAGTCTCGGGGGGTGGGAAGGCATTTCTTCCCAACTTGCGGAGAAAGACAAAGAAGGGAAATACAAAGGAAATTGAAACTACGATTTCACGGACGAAAACCAGTCTAAAGAAAGCGAACGGAACGATAGCAGATCTCGATGGGGACGGAGTCATGGAACTCATCTACTCCTCGGAAGCTATTTCTCTGAAATCAGGCCTCGAACAACGATTCGCCTTACCCGGCATACACGAGTCTCCTGCCTATGACAGCAATTATAACATGCGCGAACTCGCCGTCGGGAATCTGACCGACGATCCAGGGAACGAGCTAGTAATACTGGACGGTCCATTTATCACCTTGTGCGACTCGTCCGGGCAGGAACTAGGGGAAGCGATGGCTCCCATGGGCTTTACGAGCGTAGCCTACCTGCCGGGGATCCCCCATGGGAGCATCCTATTAGGCTCCAGTCCCAATGGAGGCGACAATCTATACCAAATCCGCTTTGTCGAGGGTTGGCAGACAGCATTCGCGAAGCTGGACCGCCGAGGAATCATGCAGACGATAGGCGAGAATCTGGAGCGCATAACCAAGCAGGCTCAGGAGTGGAAAGGGGAACCCATGCTTGGTGCGGAGGGGCCTTTCGATATCGTGAGTGTCAGCGCTTCCTGGACCAGTGGCCTTTTGTCTGCAAGCGAGAGGTGGATAGACGAAGTGCGAGGCTACGAAGCGCGCTTTCCTTACCCTCGCTTGAGGTTTTCCACGAGCCTCTGGATGGGAGAAGATGCCGCAATCCAGCGACCGGATGGCCGCCCTTGGGCACGCAATGGCAGTGTCCAATACAAGCTGACTCGGCAGCAAATGATTGATGTAGCCAAAAAACTAGAAGACGCAGATTGTCATTTCTGGGTATACGTAGGTCACGGTTGCACCCCCAATCTCTCATTGGAAACGGTCGCGGCTCTTGTGGAAGCTGCCCCCAATAGGCTGCTCGGGTTTCTCAGTGCCGAGGACAGTGCTTCGGAAGAGATGCCGTATTATTTTCAGCACTTCATCCGACCCATACTCGAACTGTGCAAGAAGCGTGGGAAACGCTTCATCCCTCACAACAAAAACGTCTGGTGGGCCGTGGCCCCAGCCAATCCCGTGATGCAGAAGGAAATATTCAATGGGCAATATCGTTCTGTCATCGTACCATCGGTCGAGGATAGCAATTCGCGTTCGGCTGAGGTGAATCTCGCCGCACGGGTCGGATTATGGCTTGACGGGCAAGTAGATGACTGGGCGAGTCGCTGCGCCGCCGACTGGTTCGGCACCACTCGTGCGTGGGAATGGGAATACCCGATGACAGGACACCCTCAGCTACGGTACTACACTTCGCAGGCTCTTCTCGGAGCACGAGTCTTCATGATGCTGAACGGAGAGCGTGAGAAAAGATCAGGGCAGTGGACGCGCGTGGGCCTAGAGGGAGCAACGAACTTTCTTCACCTTCTCGGGAAGGGCATCCTCACCCCACCACGCCGGGAGCAGTTGCGTTCGATTTCTCCGCTCCTCCTGTCTATGCCCAGCTCGAGCGAGCGATTTCAGTCTCATGGAGCGAATAGCCATCTTCTGAACCAGTGGATGAACGACAAGTCCGACGCGGAGCCATGGGCCTTTGATCGCCTCGATAGTTACTGGGCTATGGCGCCCCTTCCAGCGACCGACGTAGCGAGGGGCCTGTGGGGACGCACGAGGCGAGACGCGTTTCATCTGCCCGTGACAGGGTCTCGCGGTTTCGTCTGTCTATTACCTGGACCGATCTCATCATCCAACGCTCGATGGAGCGAGGTCTGGACATCGGACGGTGACCATGTGTGGAAGACGGAACACGCAACAGATCTACGAAAAGCCAATAGCGAGCTGCAAAACGATCTCATCACGGGACAGGACAAATTTCCATTCTTAGTCACAGGAGAGGTGTTTCAAAAAATCATCGAGCAATCGCCCGGGGATTACGTGATCGGCCTTGTAGATCCCGGTTGGCTGAATCCAGCGGATCGGAAGGTCAGCATCGCACCACAGATTCCCGGAAATTGGATAGTGAAGGATCGACTGACGGGCGAGTCTCTAGGAAATCTTTCGTCAAAACTGACACTCGTAGTTCCTGCGGGGAGCGTACGAATTCTGGACGTCCGGCAGTAAAGCGTGTCACGGGGATATTTGGTCAATCGGCGGGTGGCGGGTTAATCTCACCAACTT
>JBDHQE010000314.1:0-3313 GCA_039806885.1 Verrucomicrobiales bacterium | reverse complement strand
AGTGACTCGCGTCTGGGAGGGGACGGGACCACAAAAGATTGAAATCGGAATCGATGAAGCACTCCAGCCTCGTCGCGCTCCGGCGAAATATCACTACGAGCTCATCGTCACCGTTCCGGGCGCTGGTGCAAAACTCAAGTCTCTGGAAATCGAGACCGACGTCATGACCGCTCCCATGTCGCTACCCCGGCTGCGCCTAGGCGAGAACAAGTTCGTCTATTCCGATCAGCAGGAAGGAGCGCACGAACTCACGATCACTCACGAATGGCAGGAGTGTGAAAAGCTGAAACCATTGAGCCCTCCAGCAAATGTCGAATACCCTCCTGCTGGGGCGACCGTTCGGGATTCGATCCTCACCTTCCGCTGGCCGGCAGTTGAATCAGCCAAAGCCTATCACATGCAAGTCAGTCTACGCGAGGACTTCCGCATTCCCTATCGTCCCGCCTACGATGTCATCATCCCGGAAACAGAGTGGACCGTACCCTACACCGGAATGTTCTCTCCCGAGCAGACCTATTACTGGCGCGTTCGATGCCGTAACAAATGGGGAATTTGGAGCGATTGGGGACCGACACAGACCTTTCAGTGGGAGGGGCCTCGCGTACCGCTCAAAGTACGTGCGGAAAAGAGCGGTGACGGCATGGTCCTGCGATGGGAAGCCAATCCGAAAGGTCTCCCTCCCGTCGCCTTTGAAGTGTATGGATCAGACGAAAAGGGCTTTTCTATCTCCAAGACCCCCTACGATTCTTATACGCGAGGCACTGTTCCGGCGAACTTTCTCGGACGGACGACGGACACGAAGTTCCCTGTGGTTTCCCCCACTCCAGAGCACGAGAACATGAATAAATCCTACTATCGCGTCGTGGCTGTGGATGCGAACGGAACTGAGAGCATCTGTTCTGACTATGCCGAACTGCCGCATCCGCATTTCTGGAGTCAAGCACCGACAAAAGCCAAGCTCGGCACCCCATTCTCCTATCACGCCGGAGTAATCACATCTCTCGGCGACGCACAGCATCGCTACGCGCCGAAAGGCGACGGATTCTGGGAGGCGGAGGAGCTGAGTTTCACCCTATCCAAAGGCCCGGCATGGATGAAAGTCGATGCGAAGACCGGTGAACTCACAGGTGTCCCCGATGCAATCGGCAAAACCCACGTAACACTGGAAGCCAGCACCCAGTTCGGAGGACGGGCAACGCAGGAGTTTGATTTGATCGTCGAGTGAGGCTTGTTCGCTCATTTTGTTCGCTCAGAATCCTAATTCCCCCATCGATTTCACATCGGTGACAGACGACGCATCGCACCAGATCAGATAGCGATGCCCGCTGTCTCGTATCCATTTTCTGGCGGCATTAAATCCCCAGGTCTCGCCCTGTTTCGGGGCCTCACTGCCTAATTCTCCGAATGGAATCCGAAAACATGCTGTCCAGACACGATTCTCCGGTTCAGATTTCCCTTTTTCCCCACTGGTCTGCACGGAGAACTGCCACCCAGCGTTCCAAGATTCCTCCTCAAATAGGCGGTTTTTGGTATCCAGCTTCCAGAGCGAATCATAGCGCTTGCCGTCTGTCGGATTCGCAGCGAATCGATAGATCGGACCATCAGACGAGGGGCGAAAGCTGATCTCCACATATTCCTGCCGAAGGACATCGGACTCGGTTTTCGGCTCCAACATGTCCTCCGGATTCTGAGTCGGATAGAGGCAATCCAAGCGAACAGAGAGGCCGTCAGAATCTCGGAGAACACGCAGCGTCGTGCGCAGTTTGGATAAGGGCATTCCATCGCGCTCGTGCTCGCCCAGAACCATCGCCGGAACTTGTTCCCATGCAGGAGAATCGATTTCGGGCGTTTCGTCGACCTTTGTCACCTGTATCTGGGATGGTCGGTTCGGGATCCAGTCTCGAATCGCAGCGCTATCCCAGCCGAGACAGGTTCTGTCCCATCTCTGCTGATACATATCGTGCTCCAGAGCCGCATGACTGTAGAAATGGCCTGCGAATGGGCGCATCTCCGGCCAGTCGTCCAGTGTTTTGAAGCTACTCCGCCCCGTCCCACCTGCCAGAGCCTCCAGTCGTCCATGCCACTGATCCAGCGCATCGAGCACGGGAATCAGGCGCTCCGATGATTTCTCCAGTAGCCAAGCATTCTCGAAATGAAAGATGCGAGAAAGGTCACGCAAATAATCGAACTCGATTCGGATCAGGTGCAGCCGAGCTTTTCGATCAGTATCGTTCGCGGTCAACGTTTCGGCAGAGCTGAGAAGCTTCTCCGCCAATTCACAGTATTCTGGCGTATAGATGTTCGTGATATGCCACTTGTTATCTCGGAGTCGAGTTCGGGCATACTTGCGACTGGCAGCGATCATGTTGACTCCGAAGAAATCGCTGTAGAGGCCAATCTGCTCATGCAATTGATCAAAAAAATGTCCCATCACCGAGGCTGCATTGCCAAAGGCGGATTCACAAAACTCCTGTTGAATCTCCCGCCAGTCGGCGCTGGGATCGTCCATCATACGACCGTAGACGTAATACGCCGGGGCTTGCAACCCTCTCACATAGCCCATCGAACCGTCTTTCCTGCTCCATTGGACCCTGTTGGATGCCATGAGCTGCACCATCTCGGCGATGTGTTCAGGCGTCCTTTCCGGAGCATAAGGGCCACAAATCCCGAACCCGGTAAAGGTCTCCTCCAGAGCACATATCCCCGCCGGGATACGAAGCCCCTGTAGTCGATCGAAGTCCTCACGCTTTCCGAACTGGAGCTGGGGAATCACGTTTTCTGGGAACTCGGCCACCGTTTCAATCGGAGTATCCTGATAATCCCAGATGACAACGCGAGCCTTCGGATACTTCTGCCTCAGCCGTTCCGTGATGGCGAAGTAGGCCTGCCAGAGCTTACCAGACTTTCCTCGTGCATAAATGCCTTCATTCCACCCCTTCGCTTCTATTCCGAAGAGTTGAATGCAGCGCTCACAGTTGCACTGACACAGGCGGTAGGAATCTGGTGGGCTGATCAGAATCGTGGCATTTCCCTTCTGAATTAACGCTTCAGCAGCCTCGAACATCAGATCTTGAACTCCTAGATGGGTGGGACAAAGCGGAATCTGCCCCGTCTGGATTTCGTTCGTATTCACTTCGAAACCTCGTTCAAAAGAGCGCTTCCCATTCGGCAACAGAGCGAAGTATTCCGGGTGAGTCTTCGCATATTTCTCCGGAGTAATCACCTCATTCCACGCAAGCGTTTCTCCCTGAATCGAACTGAGCAGGGGAAAGAAATTATTCGCGATCAGGTAAAAGGTCTCGTGGCCCGAATT
>JBDHQE010000039.1:0-20832 GCA_039806885.1 Verrucomicrobiales bacterium | reverse complement strand
CATGGCCGTCACCCCAGCGATGTTCGTTCTTTTTGGCCGCAAAGCCGCTGCTCGAGCGCTCGCTGATAATGCCCCCGCAACACGATGAATTCTTCACGCCGTTATTCGTCAGACAGACGCAGCCGTAACGGCGTGCTCTCCCAAAAAAACCTAAACCCAAGCTGATCCGTAACTTCCATGAAACTCCGTAATCTCCTCCTGCTTCTGCCCACTCTGCTCAGTCTCTCGGTATTCTCGCTTGCCGATGAGAATCCAGTGATCGATGCGCATGGTCACGAACACGAACACGAAGAAAAAATCGCTGGCCCCAACGGTGGGCGTGTGGTGACTTCGGTCGAGCCGCACTACGAGCTTCTCGTGCTCGAGGATCGCCGTCTGAAGATCACCTTTTTGTCCGATGAGGGAGCTGCCATAGCTCCTGGTGCTGCCACAGTCGTTGGCACTGGTGGTGATCGCAGCAAGCCGACTCGCTTCGTCTTTACAGAAAAGGATGGTTCACTCATCTCCGATGCCGCTCTACCAGAAGGCAACGAGATCTCTCTGATCCTACAGGTAAAAGTGACTCCTGATGCAAAGTCAGTGGCGGAACGAATCACGATGAATCTGGCGACTTGCGAAAAGTGTGAACATCCGGAATACGCCTGCGTCTGTGCTCATGACGACCACGATCACGACCATAAAAAAGGCTGAACTGGGCCTAGCTGACAGGGTTGAGTCTTTGATTTGACCCTGTTGGATTTCCGCCACATCACACTTTCCCATGTTCCCTTGCTCTTGATTCCGCCATGTCCGACTCCCACATTACCTGCGATCATTGTGACCACGATCATGAGGAAAATCCACGTACGGAGCGTACGGTGATCTTCCTATCTGGCTTGGCGACTGGCTGCGGCTTGCTGTTACGGTGGCTGCACAGTCCGGCCTGGCTCGTGACTGCGGTCTTCGCTCTAGCGACGGTGACGGGATTCGTGCTGGTATTACCCGGCGCCTGGCGAGCCGTGCGCTCGCTGCGGCTGGACATGTATCTGCTGATGACGGCTGCCGTTTCAGGGGCCTGGATTCTGGGGGAGCAGGCGGAGGGGGCGACCGTGATTTTCCTCTTCGCATTTTCTGAATGGCTGGAGGGTCTCAGCGGAGAACGTGCTCGCCACGCCGTCCGTGCGCTGATTTCTCTTTCTCCTCCGACCGCATTGGTGCGAAAGGACGATGGTACGAGCGTGGAGGTGGCTGCTGATGAAGTGGAAGTTGGACAAATCATCATCGTTCGCGGTGGCCAACGAGTCCCGCTGGATGGCGTCGTAACGGAAGGCCGGTCCGGTGTAAACCAAGCCCCAATCACTGGTGAATCGATCCCGGTCGAAAAAGAACCTGGAAACGAGGTCTTCGCCGGGACAGTCAATGGCGAAGGAACATTGATCGTGAAAGTCACTCGGAAGAATGCTGACTCCACGCTCTCGCGCATCATCCAGCTCGTGGATGAGGCTGAGGGCGTTCGCGCTCCCGTCCAGCGATTCGTGGATCGCTTTGCTACGATCTACACTCCGGTCGTGTTCATTGTCGCCTTGCTTGTGGCCATTTTGCCGCCGCTCATTTTCTCAGGAGCCTGGAGCGACTGGATCTATCGGGCGCTGGCTCTGCTCGTCATCGCCTGCCCCTGTGCTCTGGTGATCGCGACTCCCGTTTCGATTGTCTCCGGGCTGACCGCTCTCGTGAGGAGAGGTGTGCTGGTGAAGGGCGGAGCGATTCTCGAGTCGCTAGGTACGCTTCGCGCTCTGGCCGTAGATAAGACGGGTACTCTGACGGAAGGGCATCCCAGCGTGATGAACATCGTGCCATTCAGCCCCTCTTCTGTCGACGAAGTTCTGCAAATCGCGGCCGCCGTCGATTCACAGTCTCCGCATCCCATCGCACGAGCGATCATCGACAAGGCGCGAGAATCCGGACTCTCACAGCTTCCATCACAGAATCATCAGATCGTGACAGGACAGGGAATGGAGGCGAGAGTCGAGGATCGAGACTGCTTCGTAGGGAACCATCGCATGGGACATAATTCTGGCTATTGCAGCACGGAAATCGAGGAACATATTGCGCAAATCGAAAGTCAGGGTCTCTCGATTGCTGTCGTCGGTGAGAGAGAGCATGACGGCATACCGGGCCGTCTCTTGGGTGTGCTTGCCATAGGGGATCCGCTGAGGTCAGAAGCGAAATCTGCCCTTGATGCACTCCGTCAGGCGGGAGTAGAGCGGATCGTGATGCTCAGCGGCGACAATCAGCGTGCCGCATCCGCCATCGCCGCGCAGGCGGGTGTGGACGAAGCCTTCGGCGACTTGCTGCCGGAGGACAAGGTGGAGAAAATGCACGAGCTTCTAGCATCCCATGGGCAGGTCGGCATGGTCGGCGACGGGGTAAACGACGCGCCCGTACTCGCTCTGGCGACCGTCGGGATAGCAATGGCCGCGATGGGGAGCGACACCGCCATCGAAACTGCCGATGTCGCACTGATGCAGGATGATCTGAGCAAGCTCGCCGAAGCCGTCCGCATGGGGCGACGAACACTTTCCGTCATCCGATTCAACGTCAGCTTCGCCTTGATCGTGAAGACCGTGTTTCTGGTGCTCGCCGTAGCCGGAAAGGCGACCCTCTGGATGGCCATTCTCGCCGATACAGGCGCGACGCTGCTCGTGATCGTGAATTCGCTGCGCCTCCTCTCCGCTTCGCATCAAGCGAACGCGAATCGACTACTCAAGTGATCCATCGAGTTCTGCGGATGGAGTGAATCTCTCCGGAGAAAATTCACCGCGATTCAGGCGACGTGGTGCTCGCGCTCCGGCGTGCTGCCTCCTCGATCCTGAGTCTCGAATTCCCGATAGGTGAAATTGTGTTCCTCCATGAGGCAGTGGGAGACCCAAGCCTCAAAACGAGAAAAATCCGAATTCGTATTCGCACTGGTAACAACGTGCTGCCAATCGTGATCGCGATCCGTGATCGGAGCCGCATATCGACGGATCGAAATGAAGTGTCCGAGGATTGAAGCGAATTCCTTGTGCGTAAAATTCTCGATTACGGCGGGTTCCGGCAGATCGTCGAGCGCGTCCGCATCAAGTCCGAAACTGAGAACTCCGATCCCATGGCGAGCAGCGAAGCGACTGACTTCCGCCGACAGACGAGCGTCTTTAATCGGCTCTGCGATGATCAGCTCTCCCGCATTCGCCCACTCTGAAGCGGAAAGACATTGAAACAGGTCTTCGAGCACAGTGTCGTAGTCGAGCCGAAGACGGAGTTTCACAGAGGTGATCTTCATGGGCGATGCTCCGATGCGCCGATTCACTTCCAATTTTTGCTTGCTCAACCCACCCTCTTCCGCATCCACAGCGAGCCAGTCGATCACGGCCAGATCAGGGACACGCCAGCGATTCGCCCAAGGATCTTCGGAGAAAGACTCCTCAAAGGCGAAAGGATATTGCTGGCTGAACTCTAGATAGCGTTGCACTAGAGCACGAAATTTAGAGGCTCGCGTGATGGCAAGTTCGATCTCACCGGGTTCCAGAGCCGTACCATTCTCGTTGACCAGACCTTCGCGAATGAGATTGCGAGCGCTGTTGAGAGAGTGAATCGAGGTGCTCCGGAGAAAATATCCCTGTCCCTGTTCAACCTTCGCAATTGGCGAGGATGGATCACAGGACATAATGGAGAAATGATAGCGCAGCGTGGCGTCAGAATACTCTTGTTTGAGCTGGTGCTTCACCATCTCTATCAGCTCAGTCCCCTTGATCGACTGCGCTGGGTTCCGGGGTAGGATGTCAGGGAGGATTTCTTTCAGCTGGTCGCGAAGATTCATAGTCGAGCGGTCAAGATTTTAAAAAGTGATCAGGAGTGTCGGGAATTTTTGCAGGATTGCATCATCCTTTTTTAATCCAGACAACATTCTGAACATTCGTCAAGCAATTCGTTCAAAAAGTTAATAGTAAATGCAAGTAGATTTTTAATTTTTAACAATTTTATAATTTCTAGCGGTTAATTACCTGATTTCGATCTGTTACTTCGCTTTCGGAAGATTCTTCCAGACGATATTTCGGTATTTTGCCCGTGTTTGGTAGGCCGCGATTCCAATCGGAACTGAAAGTTCGATATCCCCTGGCAGAAGACTGATTTTACGATCCTTCGTAGTGAGGTTAACCTTTTCCTCATCATTGATCCAAGCCTCAATCTTGTCGTCGGTGACACGCACGCGAATTTTGTACCAGAGATCTTTGCCGAAGCCATCGATGGTCATCGTCTCATTCTCCATCGCGCTGAGATCATCGACGCAGGAGAGACCGACGACGCCTCCACCCCAGCCGCCGACGACGAGAGTGGCGAACTCATCCTTCACGGGGAACGTGAGGGCGACGAAGAAGTCATTTCCATCGAGCTTCATCGCCTCTAGGCTGATTTCGAAATTAGAAGTACCGGGCGGTTTTTCGCCCCAGTTGACCCCGGTGATCACAGCCCCGAATCCGAATTCCAGTTCGCTGTTTTCGTTGACGAACACATCACCTTCTCCTCCGAAGGCCGTTTTCTTCCACTTACCGAGGCTTTTGCCATCAAAGAGAGAAATCGAGTTCTGATCCGCAGATTTAGAATCGGCAGGCTTCTCTTCCTTTTTTACCTCGACCTGCACGGACGGAGCGGCTGGAGCTTCCTTCGCAGGTGTTGTCTCAGCGGCGGGTGCGATTTGTTCTACCTGGGCCAGTTCGAGTGTGGTGCGAGTGATCGCTGTCCGACCACTGTCAGAATCAGCCTGCAGCGACCAGATAAAAAGTCCTGGACGCTGGTACATCGCTACATGCATGGCGATACCAGTGCCGAGGAACACAGCGAGGAACAAGAGGAACCCACCTACTTTTTTCATACGTTTGATTTCACAGAAGGCGAGCGTCTCTGCAAGTAAAATCCATCCGAAACGCTTTTGCGCCTTTGAGTCGTGAGACTGAAATATTTCGATTCATTTTCCCTCTAAGTTCGCTACAATGTCCCGATGAACAAAGCCTATGCACTCCTCACTTGTCTCACCGTCCTGTTTCTCTCCAGCGCCTGTATGCGCTCAGACTCGGTCGTTTCCGTCCGAAAAGACGGCAGCGGCACGATCACTGTAAATCAGGAAATGGGACCACAGCTTCAAGGAATGCTGAGCCAGTTCGAAGCGCTCGGTGATATGTTCTCCAAGCTTTCATCCTCCACAGATGCGGGAGCTGGATCGACTCCCGATCTCGGCGCATTGCGCGGAATCATTCAACCAGACGAGGAAAAGCTGAAGGCGAACGCTGTGAATTTCGGTGAAGGGGTGCGCTATCAGTCGCACGAGGCAGTTAAGAGTGCCGATGGATGGGCAGGTCACAAGGCGGTTTATACCTTCGACGATATTCGCAAAGTGCGCGTCGACCAGCGTTCCGCGATGAGTGGGGTGAAGGCTCCTTCCCACGAGTCTGCGGGTGAGATTTCCTTCGCACTGGAGGGAGACGTGCTGACGATTTCTTCGCAAATCAACGAAAAGGGTGTGGAGTCTATCTTGGAGCAAGATGGTCTAAAGTCGATGGGGGCATCGTCAGCTCAATCGATGAAGATGGCGGCGGAGACGATGAAAGGGATGCGCTTCAGTTATCACGTGCAAGCAGAAAGCGGAATCGCGCAGACGGATGCGGATCATGTCTCTGGTAATCAGATCACTCTCTTCGATGCAGATGTGGCAAAAATCCTGAGCGATCCGAACTTCATCGCACTAATGGAAAAGGCTGAAAACGATCCGAAATCGATCACTCCGGAGGAATACCGCGAGGTCATGAAAAAGGTCGATGGAATGACCGTTGAGTCGAAGCAGATCGTGAAGGTGACGCTGAAGTGAATCGTGCGATTACTTCCAGTTCAGACGAAACCTTTCCTGATTCGCCGGATGGGATTTGTCAATGGCTTGGAGTTCGAGCGTCATTCCCTGATTGTCGATGTGTGCGAGCACCCATCCGACGGGGTTCTCCGGCGCGGATGAGGAGGGATAGGCGAGTGCGGGTAGGCCGATCACCGAGCGTTCGCCATTTTCTCCTTGTGTCACAGTCCAGCGATGGCGATGACCGTGGATGATGACTTTCACTTTCGGATACTTGTCGAGCACGGCGAGAAAGGCAGGAGTATCGCCGATGCCTCCGATCTTCTTATTAGCCTTCAGATCATCGATGTGGTGATGCAATCCCACTACGGTGGGCTGATCAGGCAGGGCGGCGAGCGTTCGATCTAGCCACATCAGTTGCGCCTCCCCCAGATTCCCCGGACCCTGCAATGGCAGAACCAGAGAATCGAGAAAGACCCAATTCGCTACAGGTCCGGTCGTGAAACTGACGTGCGCATCGGGGACTAGTCCCTGATTTTTCGCCAATTCATCACCGCTCTCCCAGAAGCGATTGCGGTGATCGTGATTACCCATGGTGAGAAAAATGGGGATTTTCGCTTCCTTTAGAGGTTGTATGAGAGAGAAGAAGGCCGAGTATTCGCTTGGCAGGCCTTTGGTCAGAACCAAGTCTCCATTGACGAGCAAGCCCTGCGCTGGATCCGTTTTATTAATCTCTAGCACCTCCGAGATCGCCTGTTTCAGACGGTCTGTTGTATTGACTCCCCTGGCAATGATGCTGGGATCCTCGGCAATGTGGGAATCACTCAGAAGAAACCAAGTTTCCGATTTTGGCGCCGCATCACCGGCGACTCCGATCATGGAAAGAAGGCTAAAACTCAGGAGTGAAGCCAGTGCGAGTCGAATCAGATTAGGTCGAGAGAACATGCGCATGAAGAAGTCTAGTGACTTTTCAGTGGAAAGCAGTGGCGGATTTAAGGGATGATTATCCCAGCTCCGAGAAGACTCGTTCGAGCAGGGTTTTCGATCGGAGAACACCTTCGACTTCATCGAGCTTCTCTCCTGAGTATTCGATTCCGACGTAGCCGTGATACCCCGCGTCTTTCACGATGCTCATCATGCGCCTGTAGTCGATGTGGGCTTCATTTCCCTGCTCGTCAAAATCACGAGTCTTGGCCGAAACTCCTTTCGCATATGGCATCAGCTCTTTCACTCCTCGGTAGGGGTCATAGTAGATGCCGTGTTCGTCTTCCTGATAATTCGAGTTTCCAGTGTAGGAAGACTTCTCCTTTTCCCACCGAGCTGCATTTTTGTTCTTTTGAAGGATGTAAAAGTTATTGAGATCCGGGAGAGTTCCGCAGTTGTCTAGGCCGACCTTTTTAACGATCCCTGCCAGCCAGGCCCCATCCGATGATAGACCACCGTGATTCTCCAAGATCACATTCAAGCCGAATTCTCGCGCCTTTTCAGTGACGCACCGAATGCCGTCCGTACAGAGTTCCGCCTGCTGCTCCGGCGATAGCGAAGCATCGGAGCGAGAGTCTACACGAATGCTGTGACAGCCCAAAAATTTGGCAGCCTCGAGCCAGGCATAGTGGCCTTCGACCGAAGACCGCCGCTTTTCATCATCGGGGTTTCCGAGCTGTCCCAACTTGCCGCACATGATGAGGACACTCCGCATTCCCAGATCGTCCATGCGCCGTTTCATCTGGTCGAGATAATCGTGATCTTTCGGCTGAAATCCGAGAGTTGGGTGCGGCTCTCCAAAAAAATGATTCACCCATTCGATCGCGTGGATGTCGAACTTCTCTCGAACGAACTTGGGAAAGTCGAGATTATCCAAGGTTTCATCTTGCAAAGCTCGATGTAAGGACCATTGGGCGAGGGAGATTTTAAAGCGTGGCTCGGATTCTGTTTTGATCACATCCTGGGCGGATGCGAGAAGAGAAATTCCGCTAGTCGAGGCCGCAAGCGTGGCGGTAGAATGATGGAGAAAACGGCGTCGACTTAAATTCATAGCAGAAAGTGAAAGTGCATTAACAGCGATTCAAGTCGATTCCTGAACGGGATGAAGGAAAGCTTACACCTCCGGTCAGCCGTGACTGCAGTCCAGAATAACGCTTCTCTCCGAGAACATTCGTCACGGAGCGATCCAGTGCGCGACGCTCTCCGATGATCATGACCAAGCGGCGTCCACGGGTCACGGCTGTATAGAGCAGATTGCGCTGCAGCATGGGATAGTGCTGCCCGGCGAGGGGAATGAGAACGGCGGGAAATTCACTGCCCTGTGCCTTATGGATGGTAATGGCATAGGCGAGTTGAAGCTCGTCCAGTTCGTCCGGCTCATAGCAGACGAGAGGGTGATGTTCAAAGGAAACGTGGATCGCAGGTGGAGTCGCCTGAATCTCGGTGATGTAGCCGATATCACCGTTGAAGATTTCTTTCTCATAATTGTTCCGAATCTGGATCACCTTATCTCCGGCGCGAAAGCGCGTGCCAAAGCGCTCGACTTCACCACGGGTGGGATCGGGTGGATTCAGTGCAGCTTGCAGGCGTTCATTCAGACTTTTCGTTCCGAGAGAATTTCGGTTCATCGGCGTGAGAACCTGTATCTCATCACGAGGCTGAAACCCGAAATGCGCAGGAATGCGTCGCGTGATCAGCTCGATCAGGGTTTCGATGATCGCTTCTGGATTTTTGCGAGAGAGAAAGAAGAAATCAGAATCTGCGGCATGGTCGAGGCTGGGGAGAACTCCGCCGTTGATCTGGTGAGCCACTTCCACGATGCGGCTGCCTTCTGCCTGTCGATAGATCTGCCCTAGCCGGGAAACGGGAACAGCTCCCGATTCGATCAGGTCGGCGAGGATACGTCCCGGCCCCACCGAGGGGAGTTGATCGGCGTCTCCGACCAGTAGGAGACTCCCGTGAGGCGGAATCGCCTCCAGAAGAGACGCCATGAGGCGGATGTCGATCATCGATGATTCGTCCACGATGAAGAAATCTCCTACCAGAGGGCGATTACGATTCCGACTGAACTGACCGGTTGGCTGATATTCCAAAATCCGGTGGATGGTCGAAGCCTCGCAGCCTGTGCTCTGGCTGAGTCGGTGGGCGGCCCTACCTGTGGGAGCGCAGAGGACGGGTTGAATTCGGTTCTTAACCAAAATTCTAATCAGAGAGCGAATGACGGTCGTCTTGCCCGTGCCGGGTCCGCCCGTGAGAATGGAAAAGCGGTGAGCTGCTGCTCGTTCGACAGCAGAAATTTGTTCGTCAGACAGAACATGGGCGGATGAGGACGAGGATTCTGTCGTCTCGCAGCCTACGAATGTCGGGAGATCGAGCACTTTTTGCGATTCGGCAAGCAGGCGAGTGAGGATTTGTGAGACCTTCGTTTCCGCCTCCCAGAGATCGGGATGAAAAATCAGTATTTCTTTTTCCGATGGGAAGGGGATCACATCCGTCGATAGGATCATCTGGTCGAGCACCGGCCCGATCTCGGAGATAGGAATCGCGAGTAGCGCGGCGGCCTCTTGCACGAGGACAGAGCGGGGGAGAGCGCAATGCCCCTGTTGCTCTGCTGTCTCGAGAACAAAGCGGATTCCTGCGGCCAGGCGGCGGGGCGACTCGGGCGACTGCCCCATCTGTCGAGCAATGGTATCGGAGGTATGAAAGCCTATCCCTGGAACGTCTCGAGCCAGGCGATAGGGGTCCGTGCGGAGAATGTTGACCGCTTCATCTCCGTAGAGCCTGAAGAGACGCAACGCCCGTGATGTCGAGATTCCATACTCGTGCAGAGCGATCATCAGATCGCGCATGGATTTCAGCTTCTTCCACGATTCACGTATGCGTCGACGCTTCGCTTTTCCGATTCCGGGGATTTCCTCTAGGCGTTGCGATTCTTCCTCAATGATACGAAAAGTATCCGTTCCGAAGGCGTCGACGATTCGCTTCGCATACGATGATCCGATGCCATCGATGAGTCCGCTGCCCAAAAAATGAGCGATCCCCTCGCTCGATGAAGGCGGCAGTGCAGAGACGCGCGTGGCCTCGAATTGCCTCCCGTATCGGTGATCATTCACCCAGCGTCCAGTCGCTCGAATCTGCTCTCCCCTGGCCGCAGCAGGCAAGCGTCCACGCAGTGTGAACAGCGAATCAGCCTCATTCTCGATCTGCAGAACAGCGTAGCCATTGTCGGCGTTTTGGAATACTACCGACCGGATCGTGCCCTCGATCTCGCAGCTTTCAGATTCGGGAGATAGCATGATGAAATAGTCGTCTCCTTGCGTAGAAGTCAATACTGCTCCTTTACAAGCCTTTACCTGTGTCGCATATTCCCCCTCCCATGGCAATCCTTTCGATTTTGTTAACCGTGATTATCGTTACGGTCAGTATCCTTCTCGTTCTGGTGGTGCTGATTCAGCGCCCAAAACAGGAAGGACTTGGCGCAGCTTTTGGTGGCGGAGCTTTTGACTCTGCCCTCGGAGCACATACGACAGATATTTTGCAGAAGATCACCACTTGGCTGGGTGTAATCTTTTTCGTCTGTGCGGTCGCCTTGTCGATGATCACCGCTCAGCAAAACAAGAGATCCGGTGCGAATGATCTTCTGGAGGGAGTAAAGGATAAAACAGCAGAGCTTCCCGCCGGATTGCCTGCGGATTTGTCGAATATCCCAGGACTTGAGGGAATGACCACTACTCCCGCCGCTGAGACGAAGCCCGCCGCTGAAAAGCCCGCTCCTGCCGCCGAGACGAAGCCCGCTGCTGAAAAGCCTGCCCCTGCTGCTGAGACGAAGCCCGCTGCTGAAAAGCCCGCTCCTGCCGCCGAGACGAAGCCCGCTGCTGAAAAGCCTGCTCCTGCTGCTGAGACGAAGCCTGCTGCTGAAAAGCCTGCTCCTGCTGCTGAGACGAAGCCCGCTCCGGCGGAAGGGGGCGCGAATCCCAAGGGGTGAATATTTTAGCCGAGCGTTTCTCAGCGTGTGATGAAACGCTACGAGATGTGCCCTACACGCGGATGAATTTGTTTCGATGTCGCTCGCGAGACGATGCCGATCATTGGCGCGCTAAGCGTCGCTGGCTTGTTCGTTCCCCCAATCCATTGGGCGATGCCTGCATGTCGCTGCCCACAGTGCGTGCTCTGCGTCGATCTCATGAAGATTTGCATATCGCCGTAGCCTGTCGTGAAAATCTAACCGCACTCTGGGAGCGAAGTGGAGTCGCCGATGAAGTCATCCCCTTTGACAAAGGACTGGGTCCACTGGGCGTAGGTCATCGACTGCGGGAGCGGGGAAGCTTCGATGCCGGATTGCTTCTGCCGAATTCCTTTCGATCCGCGCTCGAATTACGAGCCGCAGGTATCCGCGATCTACTGGGATACGCACGCCATCAGCGGAGTTTCCTGCTAGGACTTCCGGTGAAGGAGAGACCGAAGTCTCCCGGCCTGTATCGTCATCACGCACTCTACTATTTAGATTTACTCACTGCTGCGGGAATCGAGACGCCCTCTCTGGAAGAGGTGATGGAGATACCGTCTCCGCCGACACCGCTTACGCCCGGACTCAAGGAAATTCATCTGGGAGTGTGTCCAGGGGCGGAATATGGAAATGCCAAGCGCTATCCCATTGATCGCTATGCCGCAGCGATTCAATACGTGCGTCAACAGCATCCGGAAATTACTTTTCAGATCTCGATTTTCGGGAGTCCGGCAGAGCGAGGGATCGGATCGGATCTGGCCTCGCGATTGGAAGAACCGTGCAGAAACCTCGTCGGAGAGACGACGATCACCGAACTCGTGAAGGAGTTGCAGGGCTGTCACGTGCTGGTTTCCAATGATACGGGCACCATGCATCTCGGGGCGGCGCTCGGAGTGCCTACCGTCGCCATTTTCGGTCCGACTGAACCTGCCTTGACTGCGCCATTGGGCGCTATCCATCGGGTGATTCGTGAACCGGTTGAATGCAGTCCCTGCTTTCTGCGTGAGTGTCCCATCGACCATCGCTGTATGATGCGCATTTCTCCGGAGAGAGTGGGAGGCGAGATTTTAGCGCTGATCAACTCATATACAGGAGGTGAAAGATGAAGATGATCGTGACCCATCCAGGGAGTGCGCACCGAGATGATTTTCTCGCGTGCTGTATCTTAGTAGCGAAATACTGGCTGCCGATTCAGCGTCGGGAGGCTACGGAAGCCGATTTGGCAGATCCGGGAATTTTGGTGGTCGATACCGGTGGAGAATATGATCAGGAGAGAGGAAATTTCGATCACCACCAGTTTCCCTCAGATCATCCGCCCATCTGTGCGCTGTCGCTCGTTCTCAAGTTTTTGGGTGTGTACGAGGATGCTCGCGACTTCTATGAGTGGCTGGAGCCGACCGAATGGTTTGACTCTCGCGGCCCTCATGTGACGGCAGAGTGGCTGGGAGTCCCTCGCTCTTTGCTCAATCGCATCAGCTCGCCGATCGATGTCAGTCTGCTCCGGCGTTTCGCTCAGCGCCGGGAGTTACGATCAGGAGATGTGATCTGGGAGATGATGCTGATGATCGGAGAAGACTTGCTCCTATATCTTAAAAGTCTTCGCAGCCGCCTCGACTTTATCGCTGAACATGCCCAGTTTTTGAAAGTCACCTCTGGGAACAAGAGCCTCAGTGTTCTCTATCTGCCGCGTACTGAGACTATGTCAGACGATCCATCTTCTAGTGTGGGGCGTTTCATCGAGCAACAGGGAGAAACCGTTGATGGGGTCATCTATCCAGACCGGCGAGGGAGCGGCTACGGCCTCGGACGCTACGAGGACTGTGCTCGACTCGATTTCACACGTATTTCGGCTGAGCATGACGTTCATTTCGCGCACGTTCGCGGATTTGTGGCCAAGACTTCGGCTACCGACCTCGAGCGCTTGCTGGCCTTGATGAAGAAAGCCTGGATCGAACTGGAATAGAGGTGGACTGCTCGTCGGAGAATCTCACCTCACGTATGGGCGAATCTCATCATCGAATCACAAAGTCGCCTTTTCACCGTTCGAAAGTGGGAACGCGGGCGGTCACGATGCTGATTTCAGTGGAAGCGAGGCCGGGGCGATGGTGTAACTGTCCGCGAGATGAAAATCCTGCTCTCGATTGGACATCAGTGGCAGACGGTAGAGCACTGCGGCGCAGAAATCCAATGGAACCGACGACACGTCCCTCCTGATCCAGTGCTGGCTCGACTGAGAGAGTGTATTTTCGGCCCTCATGCTTGATTTCAGACTGGCTACTCATCCCGCTCTGGACATCACTACAGTCGAAATCACTGAGAATCGGAGGGAGCAAAGAATCGTGCCGCTTCCCCAGCACTTCTCCGATGAGATCCTCACACGCGACTTCTAATTCCGGCCATAGGCTTCCGTAGGCGTGAGTAATCCGTAAGGCGGCATCCGTCCGCCACGCCGCGATGGGCAATCCGAGAAAAAAAGGATCACCGAGAGTTTCTGCCTTCGTTTGAACTTGTTGCTCTGCCCCTACTTCGCGGACGATCAGATAATACAGGAAGCTCCGGTTTAACTCTCGGCTCCGCACGACGCGCAGATCACAGAACAGTTGGCTCCGCCTTGAAAGCAAGGGGGAGCGGAAGCGCATCCCCGCCGCATGTCCTCTTCGCCATTTTTCAAATATATTTCTGACTCCAGGCCGCTCAGATTCGGGAAAGAAGTCGGTTAGGCTCATGCCTTCGAAACTTCCCGAACCGTAGCCTACTGCCTTTAAAAAGGCGCGGTTGTGATGACGAATGACCAGAGATTCATCGCAGACGATAATCATATCACTCGCGATACGTAGTAATTGGGTACCCCAGTGCTGATCCCGCTCCTTGTGAATCCACGAAAGAAGTCCGGATACCATGCTCCGGCGCTTGCGCAGTGGGACGGGCACCGCTTCGCTAAAACCAGTCGCTATCTCCTGAATTGAGAGGCTCATAGATAAAAATCGCAGCAAGATATTCAATAATTTCCATAATATCAAATGTCATTATAGAAATTAACGTAAAATCGCCGCCCTGTTTGCGCCTCTCGACACAGAGGCTTACTTTGTCTCCCGTCGAACCGCCTCGTTGGCGATACTCTCCAAGGTGAGTGGGATCGACTTGCGCATTCCCGCCTTCACTATGGCCTGCGGAGCCAATAGACCAGGATCGATTCGCAGAGAATACACGAGAATGCAGGTATTGGGAGTCGGCCCGTCGAAGAACACCCAAGCTCCCGCGATATCCCTGACTTCACCTGAGACGAAGGTGAAATCTGCCCGTTCCATCTCTTGGAGAACATGGAGAAGGCGATAGAGGTAGCTGCCCTTCGGCCCGCCGACGCGAGTGCGCTGCTCCACCAAAATCGTATTCCCGTTCCTCTCGATCACCTTTGACGAGAGGATTCCTTCGATGAAGTCCGAGGCATGATCCTTATCCTGCACGGTTTCCCACACCGTTCTTCGTCGTGCTAAGATCAGGCGTGCTCCTGAGACGAAACGCGAGTCCACTGGGTCGCTCTCGCCTGGACGTCGAGAAAGGATCACGCATTGCCCGGCGGCGAGCTGCGCGGATTCCGACGGGGAAAAGTCAGGAGCCGCTTCCTCTGCGGAGCCGATCAATGCCATTCCGATGATCAATCCAGAAAGATACAAGAATCGAAAAGCTCGCATAAACTCAGGTTCCAAATGTATTGATCTTGAATACGTCCAATCCCTCGATCAGGACGCAGTCGCAAACGCGCCTTTGTTGACAGACGAGACGAAGCACAGAAATTACCCGACTTCTGCCACTTATGAATAAATCCCTGATCATCACCTCTCTCGTAGAAGAACTGCGCAAGCGTCTCGACAGAGCGGTGACTGCCTATGACGGTGCTCGTGATGGGGCGACGAGTGCAGAGAGTCGCGCTGAACATAAATATGACACTCGAGGACTGGAATCATCTTATCTAGCGGCTGGCTTAGCCGAGAAGATCGAGGATATGCGACGGGAGTTGCATGCAGTGGAAATCTGCAGTTTTCGCGAATTCGATCTGGACGATCCGGTGGGTCTCGGAGCTCTAGTGGAGGTGGAGCAGGGTGGAAGCTCAGTTTGGTATTTGCTTGCCCCCGGTGGGGGAGGGATCACTCTCACGGATGAAGACGGCTGCATGGTCACAGTCATCAGTCCTACTTCGCCGTTGGCAAGTGCTCTGACAGGAATGACTGTCGGTAGCGTAACCTCTGATCCCAGCCTCACGCTACTGGAGGTCTTTTAACCTGCAAATTCGAAGACTCAGGCATTCGATTTTGCTCAATACAGTCTCACCCGAGCGTAACTCATCGTTCGCTCCTGACCGCCACGTTGCCCGAGCAGTTCCAGTGTACTCGACGGAGGTGAGCCAGCACGCTCTGTCGCCGTAAAGAAATTCACGAAGGGCTTTTCAAAGGCTAGGTGAACCGCAGATCCCGCCTGTCCGTCAGGCTGAATTTCGCGAATGCGATTCTCGGAGACTTTCTTGCCACTGGCGTCAATACCTGTGGCGAAGTAGAAAACGAATAGACGGCCTTCTGGTGTCATCTGAAATCGGGCCAGATTTCCGACGATTCCAGGTTTGTCTTCTGTGGATTCTTCGATGATCTGCTGTCGGATGATTTTTCCATCACGGACCACGGCATAGCAGAGGGTGTCGGATTGCTTCACTTCGGGAAAGAACTTCTCCCGCAATTTCCAGTTCGTGAACGCACGGTCAGACCAGAGCAGATGGACGTCGCCATTGTCTGCCAGATACAGGTCCCCGGGCGTCAGCCAGCCGCCGGTCTTCTCGCGACTGGCGATCTCGATCCATTCGTGAAAGGGTTGAGTTGTAATGTCCGAAGTCCATGTGAAGAAGAGTCGCCGAAAATCGTAATCCCAATCCCGGCCTGTTTGTTCGCGCTTGAAAGCACGCCAAGCTGGATTGGGTTCCACAATGTCGCTAATGCCGAAAAAGTACACGGCTCGATCTCGTAGAGCGACTGCGGGATAGCAGATGCGAATGGGCTGAGGCTTAGCATAATCGGCACCCCAAGGCCACTGGATCTGCCCCTGAGCGCTCCACTGACCGTCGCGGTCGTAGAAACTCCACTCGGCGGAATCGTATCCGGTGTTCTGAAACAGGAGGAGTTCGCTATTTTTCCCATCGGCTACGAAGGTGCGATACGAGTGCTCGGAAAAGGCGGGAGTCCCCTTCCATATCGGGACCAATTTTTCTGGAGATGAGCTGGCTTGGTTCGCTCGAAATTGAAAGATCAAGGGCTGAGCAGGTCCGCTCCGAGGCGCCTTCGGCGAGTTGTCTAAAGTCGGGTTGGCGGAGACAAAAACCCGTCCGTCGGAAAAGGCTGCCACCGGTGAAGGCTCGCGAGTGCGTCCGCTTTCATCCAAGAAGACGCGCTCCCAGCCCGCTGCCTTTCGCTCGAACAACATCCAGCGACAGTTATTCAGAGGTCGGGCATCGGGAACTGTTTCCAGACCACTCGCAAACACTCGCTCACCGACGCGAACGAGCGAAGTCGATCCCCTGCACCACATCGGCCCCGCTCCGTTGTCGGCGGGTGTGTAGGAATAGACATCTTCTTCAACTTCGATTACGGGCTTCAAGTCTGTGGCCTGAACACAGATTGCAGCGCTGATCAGGAGTAATCCGAGAATCGGCTTCATCGATGTAAAAGGGCTGTCAGTTAGTTGAGAGACGGGTCTTCTGGCTCATCGACGATGAGTTTGAACAAGGGACTTATGTCGCACAAAATCGATTTCCAGAGCAAATTATCCTTCTTGGGATCCATCAGATCCGGCACAGGATCGTGGAGAACCCAAGTATTACGCTTCATCTCATCCTCGAGCTGGCCTTCTGACCACCCCGAATATCCAATAAAGGCACGGATCTGAAAGCCCTCGGTATGATAACGACAGGCCTCCTGAGCCGATAGATGAGTGATGATCTGGAGTTTTTCCTCCGTCTCCGACCAGTGTAGAGCGGCGAAGGTGAGTTGCTCGGTCGAGACAGGACCGCCAAAAAATACTCCGATGTGAGCGAGGGTGTCTAAGACCTCCGGCGGGAGATCTGTGGGGCCAATCAGGGCATCGAGTTTCCGTTCAATGCGACGATTGAGTATGTATCCGAAGGCTCCATGCTCCTGATCATGCTGGGTCAGAATGATAACGCTGTGCATAAAGGGAAGATCGCGCAAATTCGGATTCGCGAGGATCAGTTTACCTTTGAGTGAGCTTTGCTCGAACTCCTCGTTGAACATATGGACTTCCGGGTTGAGAAAATTGAGAAGGAGGAAATGATCTTCCGATAAAAGTTGAGGGTTGGCAACTCCTGAGCCAACTTGAGGCTTCATCGTCTATGCAGGATCTGACGGATGCGATTCAATCCGGTGAGCTAACGGAGGAGCAGGTAGGGCGAGCCGCCACAGCGCTGCTCGATCCCGATTCTGACCCGAATGCGAAAGCCGCTTTTCTTTCCGCTCTCGCCGGGCGGGGGGAGACGCATGGCGAGATCGCTGCGTTCGCCCAGTGTTTTCTGAATCGTGCGCTGGAGCCGACGATCGATCGCAGTTCCTTTGATCGCCCCTTTCTCGATGTCTGCGGTACGGGCGGAGATCGCATGGGACTCTTTAATATCTCCACTACCGCCGTCTTTGTGCTGGCCGCTTGCGGGGTCGTGGTAGTCAAGCACGGCAATCGGGGCGTCTCTTCTCCGACTGGAGGTGCCGATGTTCTGGAGGCATTGGGAATCCGCATCGACCTTCCGCCGGAGGACTTTGGTCGCTGTCTGACTGAGGTCGGCGCGGGTTTTCTCTTCGCCCCGCTGTATCACCCCGCCTTCAAGGTCATCGCTCCCGTGCGAAAGCGTCTCGCGGAGGAGGGAAGGCGAACGATCTTTAACCTGCTCGGTCCTCTCCTCAATCCCGCGCAGCCGGAGTATCAGCTCATCGGAGTGTTCAATCCGGATCTGGGACAGGCCTTTGCGCGCATTCTTGCTCAATTAGGCCGTCGATCTGCCTGGGTCGTGCACGGAATGACGCGAGACGGGCGCGGAATGGATGAAATTTCCACTCTCGGACCGACACGGATCTGGGCGGTGGATCGACCTGACCCTGTTGAATTTCGGATCGAACCCTCTCAGATCGGGCTGTTGGATGCAGAGATCGATGAACTGCGCGGCGGTCAAGCTGCCGAAAATGCGTTTCGGATCGAGGCGATTCTCGATGGACGTGGAACGCGATCTCAGCGAGAAATCGTGGCTCTGAATGCTGCGGCAGGTCTCGTGGTGACGGGAGTTGCGACCGATTTGCAGGAAGGATTAGCGAAAGCGGGTGAGGCAATCGACTCCGGTGCCGCACGAGCGATTCTAAAGAAGTGGAGGAATTTCGTGTAAAACCATGTCAAGGCGAACCATTCTGTCTCTCGCTTTGGGCGCTTTCTTGCTGCCCTTCCTGATTGCTGGCGCGCTGATTCTGGTTTTTCCAGAGCGGAGTCCTTTTCGTGGACCTGTTTACACGGAGAGCATTCCTGCCACTCGTCCATCTGATCCTGACCGGCGACTGCGTAAGCGCTTCCAGAATCAGTCAATCAATGAAATCGTTCTCGCTCTGAGGACGGAGAGAAAACGAAAGGATGAGTCGAGTCTGCCGCCTGAGGAGATCGGACGCAGAGAACAGCCGGCGATTCTGTCCATGCTGCCAGATGCGCCCCTGCCTTTTTTACCCGATGCCAAACCGCTGGATGAAGAGGGCTTGAAAACCTTCGTTCAACGGATGAAGACAGGTCAGGAATCCAGTGCCATGACGCAAAGTGAGCAGTGGCAGTTCAATCTGGCTCTGGCAGCTTTGGGGGTAAAGCCCGAGGAAATTCCCGCGACCATCCGACTCGAGACTCGCCCAGCTCCGGAAAGCAGTTCTTATCCGATACGGCTCCGGCGCATCGATACGAGTCTGCGTGGGCCGCTCGCTCTCGGGGACTTTGATGGCGAAGAAGGGGTCGAAATCGCCGCGAACGGCGGTTCAACTTTTTACAAAGTGGAGTCGGATGGCAAGCTGGTCGAATCGACCGCTCTCTCTGAAGTCGAACCAGGACAGGGGCTGTATCCAGCTGACTTCGATGGTGATGGACGGCTCGATCTTCTCGTGACACGTCGCGGCGGGATGCCCGATTCTCTGCTGCGCAATCTGGGTGATGGACGCTTCGAAGATGAGACCGCTGCTCGTGGACTACTGGCATTCGGCGATACTGTCGCCGCTGCGTGGATCGACTTCGATCACGATGGACGGCTGGATTTAGTCCTCGGCTATTCTGATCGTCCGATCGAGTTATATCGGCAGAATGAGAAGGGCGGATTTGAACCGAGTGCTTGGGAGCTAGGCCTTTGGGTTCCCCATCGCGTTACTACCCTAGCGACTGCCGACATTGATGAGGATGGATATTTGGACCTCTTCGTAGGGCGGGACGGCGCTCCGAGTCGGTTGTTTCTCTCTCGTCCCGATGAAACCGGAGTCAGACGTCACTTTGTCCTCGCTGAGGGAGAGTTCGCTTTCGGCGATGCTGGTTCTGTCTCGGCGGCCGCTTTCACCGACTGTGACAATGATGGGCGACAGGACCTGGTCGTCGCGACTGCTTCGCCCGCTGCGGGAACCAGTAGTGTCCGCCTCTTTCACAATGAAGGCGAAGCCCGTTTGGTCGATATCACGGAGAGTAGCGGGTTTCTGTGTGCGAATGGCGTTCTTTCCGTCGGTGTCATTGATCTCGATCTCGATGGTTACGAGGATCTTGTTCTCGGAACGGTCGCACTGGCCTCGGATTCAGTCTTTGCGAACCAACAAGGAGCCGGATACTCGGAAGTAACGGTTGCATCTCAGGGCGGATACCTGAGTGAAACTACTTCATGGCGTTTCGGCGATCTCAGAGGCGATGGGGGCACGCAGATCTTTGCAGTCCAGGGAGATGGACGCGTGCGAAACTTGGAGACTGAGGGAGCGACTGGGCACTGGCTCCGCGTTCTGCTACCGGGGCAGCGATTGGGGACTAAAGTCGTTGCCAGTGTTCGGGACTCCGACTGGATCGCGCATTCTTTCCATTGCACTCTGGGCACTGACAATTCCCTGAGGATCGGACTGGGCAGTGGGAAAATCGTGGAAAAGCTGGAAATATTCACCCCAGGACTGAGCCAGCCGCTCGAAACCTTGGAAAAGGTCGCAGCGGACCATGTGATCGTCGTGAAAGCGCCGTCTGCGGGCAATGCTCCGGATTCCAATGCCTCGGATGCCACTTCGGAAAGCCCTGCTCCAACGGCTCAGTAAGCTTTACTTAGACTTACTTTTCACTGGATAGGGCACGTAGGTGCACCGCCACGGCCTGGGCGAGGCCTTCGGGATGATACCCGCCTTCTAGCACGGAAACCACGCGCCCACCGGACCAGCGATTGGCGATACGAGTGACCGCCCGGGTCAGATGGGCGAAGTCGTCCGGTTCAAGAGTGAATCCGCCCAAAGGATCGGTCTTTAACGCATCAAATCCAGCAGAGATCAGGACTAAGTTGGGGCGAAATCGTTCCATCGCCGGAGCGAGCTGGTCCTCTAGCGCGGACAGCACGGCCTGCCCATTCGATCCCGTCGGCAGCGGGACGTTGAGGGTCGTCCCCGCTCCTCGTCCAGCTCCCGTCTCCTCGATCGACCCGGTGAATGGGAAGTTTTCTTTTTCATGGACTGAGAAATAAAATACATTGGGATCGGAGAAAAAGATGTCTTGCGTGCCGTTCCCGTGATGCACATCCCAATCGACGATTAGGACTCGCCCGGCGCCGAACACCTCCTGCGCGTGGCGAGCCATCAGGGCGACATTGTTGTAAATGCAGAAGCCCATGCCCCGATCAGCTGTGGCATGGTGTCCCGGTGGTCTCACGGCGACGAAGGCACGACGGACTTTCCCCGTCATTACG
>JBDHQE010000038.1:0-20836 GCA_039806885.1 Verrucomicrobiales bacterium | reverse complement strand
ATCAGCGTTTCTCACAGACGGGATAACGGCTCGGATTTTTCTTGCAGCATCGAATGAAAAGCGGTTAATCACGACATGATGAAAATAAGTCGCCGTCATTTCTTGAGTCGTTCCGCCGCCGTCCTCGCTGCTTCCGCTGGAGGCGCATCGCGTCCAAGCCTCTTACAGGCAGCTTCGGAGTCCGCCACCGAGCCTCGTTTCAAAATCTCGCTAGCTCAGTGGTCCCTGCATCGAGCCCTGAGATCGAATGAGTTGGATAATCTCGATTTTCCCAAGTTCACCCAGGAGAACTTCGACATTCACGCCATCGAGTGGGTAAACCAGTTTTTTAGTGAATCTCATCCGACGTTAGGAAAACAGCCGAAGAGTCAGGACTACTTGGCGGAGATGAAGAAGCGTATGGATGATCTCGGAATGCGTAGTGTCCTGATCATGTGCGACGGAGTCGGAGATCTGGGCAATCCCGATGCAGCGAAACGGACGGCTGCAGTGGAGGGACATTATACCTGGCTTGATGCAGCGAAATTTTTCGGCGGTCACAGCATCCGAGTGAATGCTCGATCCGATGCCTCTCTGGCTCCGGAGAAACAGGCTGATCTATGCACGGATGGACTTCGTCGCCTGTCGGAGAAGGCGCGATCATACGATCTGAACGTGATCGTGGAAAATCACGGAGGGCTTTCCTCTAACGGAGCTTGGCTGTCCCAAGTGATCAAGAACGTCGGGCTCGATAATTGTGGGACTCTGCCAGATCTCGACAACTTCTACGTAGTGCGAAAGGGGGCCAAGCCAGAGCAGTATGAGAAGATGAAAGCTCTATACGCGAATGATCCAGCCTACACGGAGACCGAGATCGGGTTGGCCTACGACCGTTATCGGGGTGTAGAGGAACTGATGCGTTTCGCACGTGGGGTGTCGGCCAAGACACATGACTTTGATGAAAAAGGCAATGAGACCCATGTCGATTACGCCCGGATGATGGAGATCGTGAAGAGCTCAGGGTACAAGGGCTATATCGGGATCGAGTATGAGGGATCCGAACTGAGCGAGGTTGAGGGAGTGAAAAAGACGAAGGCCTTGCTTGAGAGGGTAATCGCAGCTCTGTGATCGAGCCTCTGGTGGTGAATCTGAGTTGATGATCGAGGAATGAACCGACGTGCTTTGACCCTCCTCAGTTTGTTCATCGGACTGATCGGTTCAGCGTTCTCTCAGTCGATCGCTGAGCCTCCGGAGTTCGGAGCTATTCTCGTCGCCGATCAAGCAGATTCGCGCATCCGTCTCCTGACTCCGGAAAATGATCCGAAGACTCTGTGGGCCTTTCCTCCCGAGTCAGAAAAAGGTGATCAGTTTAAACCGACGGATGCCAAACGGGTAGTGTTCGAGGGTGTAACTCATATTTTGGCCGCCTATCACGGGCGAGTTCGTCTAATTCGATTTCATGATCGCAAAGTAATTAAGGACTTTCCCTCTCTCCCCAGTTGCCACTCAGCAGAACTACTACCCGATGGAAATTTGGTCACAGTCAACAGCAATGCCGGGAAACTCCGCCTGCATGTCAGCGCGGAACAGTATACGGATCATGAACTTCTTTTCGCTCACGGAGTCTCGTGGGACCGGGCGCACAATCAGCTCTGGGCACTGGGAGACGCACTCTATCTCTATCGCTACGAGAACGGTCGCTTGGCTCTTCAGGATCAATTTCCGTTGCCCCTCGCGAAATCTGGTCATGACCTGTTTCCGCTACACGAAGGCGAGTCTTTGTTCGTGAGTAATACTCCGGCTCTGTTCCGCTTCTCCATTGAAACGAAGAAATTCGAGACGATTTCTACGATTCTGGCGATCAAGAGTGCGAGTCAGGCGCAGGATGGTTCGATCTGGATTACGGAGCCGAAGCAGATCCCGGGTGCAGCAGCTTGGCAAACGGACTCAGTCGCACAGATTCAGGGAGATCGGATCCAGAAGCGCCTGATAAGATCTGGATCGAGATACTACAAAGCTCGCTGGTGGCAGAAGGTCGGGTTCAGCTATGAGGAACCCCGCTGAATTTTAGTTTGTCAAGCCTTGCAGCCCTGTGATTTGCGCAGAGTTCCGATCCGAAGCCCGCCATCGTGAGCGATGAACTGAAGAACACTCCGCTCGGTTGCACTCAGCTCTTTTACCTCCGGATCTGAATCGTCGCGAAATTCGAATCCTGATCGTCTTTATTACTGTTCGTTAGGGCAATTCTTTGGCTCTTTGGAGTCCATTAGTGAACGCTTGTGAAATTTTTCACAAATTCACCTTGCGAGATTCGCTGACGTGGATAGGATTCACGCGCCTTCGGAAATATGCCTCTTTCCGTCGTAATCAGCGCACCATTCGCTTTAATTTTTTTGTCGATGGCCCCCTTTACTCCAGGATTTTTCGCAACCAAACTCCCGATCCTCGCATCTGGAGGAATCGGTGCGCCGAGTCTTCCCGACCTCGGGTGGCTGACGAATTCGATCTTGGTTGCAGCGGTCGTCACGACAGCCATTCTTCTTTTTACGCGAGTTGCGACCAAAAAAATGTCGCTGATCCCGAATGCGAAGCAAAACTTCGTCGAGTTCGTAATCGAGTTTCTCTACGGACAGGTGGAGGGAATTGTCGGAAAAAAGGTCGCTCCGAAGGCCTTTCCGATTCTGGCAACACTGTTTATTTTCATTCTAGCCTCGAACTGGTTCGGTCTGATTCCCGGCGTAGGCACGATTGGATTTGGGCAAAAGCTCGCCTTTCTCTCGGTCGACTCTTCTTTCGTGAACGCGGAGGGTCATGCGACCTTCACTCCACTGCTTCGTCCGGCGACGGCTGATCTGAATATGAATCTGGCTCTGGCGCTGGTTTTCATGATTGTGTGGCTTTATTTGTCCGTTAGTGAGCTCGGCGTCTGGGGAAGTCTGGTTCACATTTTTGGTCCCAAGGGTGGATTGACGGGCTTCCTGAAATACGCTCTTATGCCGATCTTCTTTGCGGTCGGGATGATTGAGGTTTTGTCGATTGCGTTCCGGCCTTTGTCGCTCTCTTTGCGGCTTCTGGGTAATATTTTTGCTGGGGAAACGCTGCTTCACACGATGGGAGGTCTGGGTGCGGCTCTCGGGCTTGGTAAGATTCCAGCCTTTTTGACTTCCATTGTATTTCCGGTTCCTTTTTACTTTATGGAGATTCTGGTCGGGATGCTCCAAGCTACTGTTTTCGCACTTCTGTGCGCCGTATACATCAAGTTGTCCACTTCCCATGAGGATGCGGAGCATCATTGATCTTAACTCAATTTTGTCAGTATGACCGTGCCTCTGAGCGCGGGTGCTGATAAGCAACACATACCCTGAAAAATAACATGATTGATCTCACTACACTCCAAGTTCTCGCCGAAGTCGCGTTCAATGGGAATTTTGCCCTCGCGATTGCAGGTGCTGGTGCCGGTATCGGTATCGGCTTGATCGGTATGGCCTCCGCTCAGGCGGTGGGTCGCAATCCGGGTGCTTTCGGTAATATCTTGACTATCGGGATTATTGCTATGGCTCTGGCCGAAGCTATTGCGATTTATGCACTGATCATGGCTCTGCGTGGCTGATGGAGTGCTCCGAGAAATTGCAGTCTATTGGGCGGTTATGTTTCTCGGGTGAATTTACAAATGAGCCGGGGGAGACCCCGGCCGATTCTTAATTTTCGAAGACGATGACGGAAATACTCGAAACATTTGGACTTGATTGGCCGAAGTTTATCGCCCAGGTGATCATCGTCCTGCTTGTCTATACCATCCTCTCTAAATACGCATTTGGTCCCGTTCTTGGGGTATTGGAAGCTCGGAGGCGACGTATTGCGGAAGGTGAGTCCAATCTCGAGACAATTAAGGCCGAGATGGATAAAGCCGAAGAAAATGTCCGTGCGACTCTTGATCGCGCTAATGCTGATGCGGAGCGTCTCATTGTGGAGGCTCGGGAGAGTGCGGAGGCTGTGCGCGTTCAGAAGACGCAAGAAGCTGTCAAAGAGGCGAATCAAATTCTCGAAAAGGCTCGGGACGGTGCGCGCTTGGAGCACGAGCGTGTCATGGGTGAGCTGAAACGCGATTTCGGTCGTTTGGTGATCGATGCTACGGCGAAGGTGACAGGCAAGGTGCTCGATGATCAAGATCAAGTCAGAATTAACGAAGAGGCTACGAGTCAGATCGCCCTCTGAATTATCTAAAGAACCTTAATTTCTTTACTCTACTCCCTGTATGAAGTCACGAAAAGAAGTTCAGCGCATTGCTAAAAAGCTTTATGCCGCTACGATGACGGATCGTGGGGTGGATGTCGGGGTGGCGAAACAAATTATCGCGAAGTTCTCCCAATTAAAGCCGCGAGGTTATCAGGCTTTGCTGGATGCCTACATGCGATTGATCCGCTTGGAGGTGCAAGAGAATCGGGCGATTGTCGAGAGTTTTGCTTCGTTGGATGAACCCGTAAAAAGTCAGATCACTGCCGATCTGAGGAAAAAATACGGAGTGCAAATAAGCCCTGAATTTACCACGAATCAGGCACTGCTGGGCGGTATGAAAGTCCGCATCGGAAGTGATGTGTGGGATGGTAGTATCAAAAATAGACTGGAGAGACTCTCCGAAAAATTCAGTTGAACCTCAATTCACTCTCAAATTTTACTAGACGCTAGCGTATGAGCAATATTCTCCAGGAATTGGAATCTGAAATCGCCGCCTTGCGAACCTCCGTAACCAAGTCGAACGTAGGGATCGTGCGAGAAATCGGTGACGGAGTCGCCAAGGTCGAAGGCCTGAGCGATGTCATGTTGAATGAAATGATCGAGTTTCCAGGTGGGCTCTACGGGCTAGCATTGAACTTGGAAGAAACGGAAGTCGGTTGTATTCTGCTTGGTGACGCACTGCATGTGAAGGAAGGGGATGAGGTTCGTTCGACCGGGCGACTGCTCTCCGTACCTGTCGGAAAGGAGATGCTGGGCCGCGTGGTCGATGCGCTCGGTCAGGCGATCGATGGGAAGGGCGCGATTCAGTCAAATGTGACATATCCAGTCGAGAAGATTGCTCCCGGAATTATTCCACGGCAATCGGTTTCGGTACCGGTTCAGACGGGAATTCTCGCGATTGACGCGATGATTCCGATTGGACGTGGTCAGCGGGAGTTGATCATCGGAGACCGTTCCACTGGGAAAACAACCGTGGCTGTGGACACGATTATTTCGCAGGCTCGCCAAAATCGAGCGGCTGAGGAAGGTACGCTGAAAGATCACAAACCGCTCTACTGTATCTATGTCGCGATCGGGCAGAAGCTGGCGAACGTAGCGCGGACGATTGCGGCCCTCGAGGCCGAAGGTGCGATGGATTACACCATCGTTGTCGTTGCCTCAGCTTCGGATTCAGCGACCAATCAATATCTAGCCCCCTATGCTGGCGCTGCGATGGGTGAGTGGTTCATGGCGAACGGTATGGATGCACTGATCGTGTATGATGACCTCTCCAAGCACGCAGTTGCCTATCGTCAGGTTTCTCTGGTGCTCCGCCGCCCTTCGGGTCGTGAGGCATACCCCGGTGACGTTTTCTATCTGCATAGCCGCCTGCTCGAGCGTGCGGCTCGTCTAAATGAGGCGAATGGTGGTGGTTCGCTGACGGCTCTTCCGATCATTGAAACACAAGCGGGTGACGTTTCCGCGTACATTCCGACAAACGTGATTTCGATTACCGATGGGCAGATTTATCTGGAAACGGATCTCTTTTATCAGGGTATTCGCCCGGCGATTTCTGTCGGTCTCTCGGTGAGTCGAGTGGGTTCCGCTGCACAGACGAAGGCTGTGAAGAAGGTGTCGGGAACCACCAAGCTCGACTTAGCTCAGTTCCGTGAGCTTCAAGCATTCGCTCAGTTCGGATCGGACCTTGATGAGAAAACGAAGGGACAAATCGAGCGCGGACAGCGAATCGTCGAGCTGTTCAAGCAAACGCAATACTCGCCCCTGGCGATGGAGCTTGAAGTAGCTCTTCTTTGGGCGATGCAGAATGGCCACTTTGATGCAATCCCGGTGAATCGAATCAAGGATTTTCAAAAGAAGATGGAAGAGTTCCTATCGACTCGCAAAGCTTCTGTGCTGACGAAGATTCGCGAAGAGAAACAACTCAACGATGGCATCGTCTCCGAACTCAAGCAGGCGATCGAAGACTTCAAGTCTACCTATAAAGCCTGATTTTTATCGAACGCTCTCTTTTTTGAATCGCCATGGCGAACCTCCGCGACATCCGCCGACGCATTAAGTCGGTCAAGAATACGGCCCAGATTACGAAAGCCATGCAGTTGGTCGCGGCCTCGAAGATGAAGCGAGCGCAGGACCAAGCGACCGCTGGCCGTCCGAGTGCGGACTTGCTGAATCGCGTCCTAAATCATTTAAAGGAGCACACGACCCCGGAAGATCACCCTTTGCTAAACGCTAAGGGCACCGGAAAAGATTTGGTGATTCTCGTGACGACAGATAAGGGGCTCTGCGGGCCGCTGAATACGAATCTGCTCCGATTGGTCGCTACGAAAGTATCGAAAGATGCCGACTTCATTACGGTGGGGTCAAAAGGGCGTCAGGCGATGGCTCGAACGGGGCGTAAAATAGCAGCCGATTTCGCTGTCAAGGATCCGGTCAGCTTTGCAGAAACGAAGCCGATCTCTGACTTCGCGATCGAACACTTCTTGTCTGGTCAGTACGGGCGTGTGTTGGTTGCCTTTACCAATTTTGTCAACACCATCCGACAGGATGCGCACATTGAGACTCTCTTGCCAATCACTCCGATTGAGTTAGGATCGAAGAAAGGGCACTTTGCTCCCGAAGATAGCGGAGATAACGCGAACCCTTCGTCCGGCGTAAATTACGGTGGATATATTTTTGAACCGAGTCCAGCGGAAGTGCTGAATGTGGTGGTTCCTCAATACGTCGGGAGTGAACTCTACCAGATGATTCTCGAATCTCGTGCTTCCGAACATAGCGCCCGTATGGTCGCGATGAAGGCCGCCACGGACAATGCGAAGCAGATGATCAAGGATCTGACGCTCGACTATAATAAGCAGCGGCAGGCGGCGATTACCTCAGAGCTTCTGGAAATCACCACGGCGATGCGCGCCCTCGAATAATCGGAGGACAAGCTTTTTTTACTTTTTAACCAGAACCAATACTCCCCAAGAGAAGGAAAATTACGAGATGAGCAACCTTGGAAATATCGTTCAGATTATCGGACCGGTCGTCGATGCCGACTTTTCCGCTGCCGATCAACTCCCCGCAATTTATAATGCGCTGGAGGTCACTTACACCCTCAATGGGGAATCGACCCGACTGGTGCTCGAAGTGCAGCAGCACCTCGGAGATGGTTGGGTGCGTGCAGTTGCCATGTCAACGACGGAAGGCCTGAAGCGTGGACTCAAGGTTGCAGATACGGGCAAGCCAATTTCTGTACCAGTAGGGGAAGAGGTGCTAGGGCGAATTTTCAACGTCACGGGCGATGTTGTGGACGAGCGCGGACCTGTGAATGCCACGAAGACCTATCCCATTCACAGACCTGCTCCGAGTCTGGTCGATCAAGCGACTTCAGCGGAGATCCTTGTGACTGGCATTAAGGTAATCGACCTGATCTGTCCCTTCACCAAGGGCGGAAAGGTGGGAGCTTTCGGTGGTGCGGGCGTCGGTAAGACGGTCGTGATCATGGAGCTCATCAATAATATTGCGAAGGAGCACGGTGGTTACTCTATCTTCGCCGGAGTGGGAGAGCGGACTCGTGAAGGCAACGATCTCTATTGGGAAATGAGCGAGGCGGGCGTGATCAAGCAAGACAATCTGTCCGAATCTAAGGTGGCTCTCGTGTATGGTCAGATGAATGAGCCGCCCGGCGCACGTCTCCGTGTAGCACTCTCTGCGCTGGCGATGGCCGAATACTTCCGCGATGAAAAGAATCAGGATGTGCTGCTCTTCGTGGACAATGTTTTCCGTTTCTCTCAGGCCGGATCTGAGGTCTCCGCTCTGCTGGGTCGGACCCCCTCGGCGGTCGGTTATCAGCCCACTCTCGCATCGGAAATGGCGCAGCTGCAAGAGCGAATCACTTCCACAAAAAAGGGTTCGATCACTTCATTCCAGGCCGTTTATGTTCCGGCTGACGACTTGACTGACCCTGCTCCTGCGAACACGTTCGCCCACCTCGACTCGACCGTGGTGCTCGAGCGTTCTCTTGCGGAGCTTGGAATTTACCCCGCCGTGGATCCGCTATCCTCGACTTCGACCGCGCTCGCACCCGATATCGTAGGTGAAGAGCACTACGAGGTGGCTCGTGGAGTGCAGAATGTGCTCCAGCGCTACAAGGATCTGCAGGACATCATCGCGATTCTTGGAATGGATGAATTGAACCCTGAACAAAAGTTGGTGGTCTTCCGTGCTCGTAAAATTCAGAAGTTCCTGAGTCAGCCGTTCAGCGTCGCCGAAGTATTCACTGGTATCAAAGGCGTTTACGTTCCGGTCGAGGAAACCGTTCGCGGATTCAAGGAAATTCTCGAGGGAAAACACGATGAAGTGCCTGAGAACAACTTCTATATGAAGGGCGGCATCGATTCGGTAGAGAAGTAACATTTCCTCCGAGTTTCGCGCACCACATTTCATCTCACTGAACCTATTTTTCCATGCGACTCGAAATCGTTACACCCGAGAAACTCGTCTTTTCTGATGAAATTGACAGTGTCGTGGTACCTGGTTCAGAGGGTGAGATGGGGATTTTGCCGGCTCACGCGCCTATTGTATCGGCATTGCGCCCTGGGGAGTTACACTTCCTACAGAAGGGGCAGGCGACATCCCTTGCGATTGGCACTGGGTTTGTTGAAGTTTCCAATGATCGCGTCGCTGTCGTTACTGATATGGCGTTAGGGGTGGGCGAAATCGATGAATCAGCAGTCGAACTAGCAATAGAAAATGCTCGGAAGGCGATGTCGGAGAAGGCTCTGCCTGAGGATATCGCCGCAGCAAGTATTGCGTTGCAGAAATCGCTCGCACAGCTCCACGTAAAAAGAAAACGTCGACAACTGTGAGTGGCGGTGCGGGCGAAAGGCGTTACGGAAGCTGAAGAAGGCGTCTGAGAGCAGCGGCTATGTCGATCTGCTGGGAGTCTTTTCGAAGCAAGGAAGAGTTGTCCGATTCATGATCGCTCCGGGAAAGCTGTGCCTTCTGTTCTCGGAGGAAATGTGCATTGAGCGGGTGTCTTCCTGACACTATAATGCCGTTTCCAGTCGTTGAGTGGGGCGTCGAGCGCCTTACTGTGATCGCGCTTCCTTGGCGCGCCGAAGTTGTCCACGGTTCGGAAGCTTCACAGATGTCTAACGGGGGTGGGCCTACTCTGAAGTATTCGGCCTAGCGGGTCCACGTCGCAATTGAGGAAAGTGCGATGATCAAGTGCTGTTGGCGCTTGTAAGCCCTGCCTTACTACTCAGCCTTAACCACTTCACGGAATGCCTCGCCCATTCCAAGTCCGGACATTCGACTTAATAGTTCACTGAATTTTAAAATATAGAGAACCGAAGTAATCGAATTCTAAAAATTATATCTAATGGCCTGAAGCCAGATAGGACCGCTTTTTGAGGCTGATCGGTCTCGTCGGTACGGGATAAGGGTAGTAATTTCGGTTGTCGGATTGAAGGGTGAGTGTCACGATAAGCGTCCCGAGTGAGCCGCCTGCGAAAGTGCCGAAAATGCTTCCAAAGAGTATTCAGAGTATTAGAATGAATGACTCTTGATTCTAATCGGAACTTACCAAGGAGTCGGTGCCTCTCAATCTGATAGCAATTCCTCATTGTTTTAAACGCTTCTACTAACACCTGAACAATAGTGAATTACGTGACGTATTTTTTATTCAATTTTCATCTTTCTCTGTTAACTCTCTAACTTTTTTACCAGGCTTCGCCTCTCTGAGAATGCACAGTTCCTTCCCGTTCGATTCCAGTCAAAACGCTCCCAACCTCTCCTGTCAGGAGCTATGGTCCCGTGTTAGAGCCAGTCTTCGTGAGCAGTTGGGAGAGGCGAATTTCGATCTCTGGTTTGCGGAGACGAAGTTGGCTTCAGCCACCCGGGATGAAATTATTCTGCTCGTTCCAGGCTCGATGTACATGATCTGGATTGAGGAAAATTTTAAAAACTCATTGATTTCCACCTTTACCCGCTATCTCGGGGGATGTGATAAGATTCTATTTCGTATCGATGAGTCGGCTGAAGTCCCTTCGACGTCGGGCGGCGAATCGAAAGAGCCGTTGCCAGCAGATGATACAAAGGATCTTGAGATTCGCGTTGGTGGACTGAGTGAGCGGGAGCTGTTAGAGAAGGGACACGCCGTCGGACTTATGGGTAGCTATCGTTTTGATACGTTTGTTCCTGGAGAGAACAGCGAATTGGCGTACGCTGCTGCTAGGGCCGTTGCAGATCAGCCCGGCAAGACATATCAACCCTTGTTCTTTCATTCTGCCAGTGGTTTGGGCAAGACGCATCTGCTGAATGCTATTGGATGGGAGTCGCTGCGGCAGCGTCCGAAGTCTAAGATTCTGCTTGTGACGGCTGAGCAGTTTGCGAATGAATACATTGATGCGATTCAGAAGCAGACTCTGGGAGCGTTTCGCAAGCGCTTTCGGGAGGCGGATCTGTTGATGATCGATGATGTTCAGTTCTTTGGCGGCAAAGAGGGCCTGCAGAATGAATTCTTTCATACATTTAATCGCCTGAGCGATACGAGAAAGCAGATCGTCTTGGCTAGTGACTGCCCTGCTTCGGAAATTACCCAGTTAGAAGAGCGACTAGTCACTCGCTTCCAATGGGGGCTTGCTGCAGAAATCCACCGACCTGGACTCGAGACACGGGCTGCGATTCTGCGAAAGAAGCGTGACGACTGGAAGATGGCTGTCGATGATGAATCGATTGATTACATCGTCAGTCGAGTGCACGGAAACGTCCGGGCATTGGAGGGTGCTCTGATTCGTGTCTCGATGTCGGCGACAATGAATGAGAAAGCTCTGTCGATTCCGGAAATTGCCGAACTGCTGGCGGATATCTGCGACGACAGTGAGACGCGCAATATTGGAGCCGAAGAGATCAAAGCAGCAGTCGCTGAGCATTACGATATCGAGATTGCCGCGATCGATGGAAAGAAGAGGACGGCTCGCATCGCCGAAGCTCGTCAGGTGGCGATGTTTCTCGTGCGCGATTTGACCGATTGGTCACTGGTCGAAACAGCGCGCGCCTTCGGTAAGGATCATGGTACTGTGATTTATGCCGTGAAAAAGATCAAAAAGCGGATGCAGGACTCTGGAGCATTCAAGAGTTCTGTCGAATTGATCAAGCGACGTCTGATCCGTTGCACGGGCTCAGGTGACGTAGGTCGAGCACGCCAAGGAAAAGCGATTCGCGATGTCAGACCCTCCCCGAATCTTGGCCAATCCGAGTCAAACCTTAAGAACAGAAAAAGATTCAAATAGACAGATCGAGTGGTTCGGTCCAAACTCGAGGTTTCGGAAACAATGAAATTTCAGATTGAGAGAGACGCATTTCAAAATGCTCTGAATCAGGTGCAGCATGTCGTCGCCAGTCGCTCACCCCTCCCTATTCTTTCGAACGTGCTGATCGAGGCTAGCGAGGGAGGGCTGGAACTTTCGACTACCGATCTCGACGTCACGGTTACAAAGATCGTCGCTGCAAATGTAGTGAAGCCAGGGGCGATTACTTTGCCAGCTCGGCGGCTCGCGGGGATCGTGCGGGAGTTGCCAGCATCTGATGTGGAGTTTGATGTCTCTGCGGATAGCGTAGCGACCCTACAGAGCGGTGCTAGTATTTTCAAAATTCTCGGCCTTCCCCCGCTCGACTTTCCTCAAGTTGGCGAGTTTCACAATCCCCGAGAGTTCACGATCGATCAGAAACTCTTGCGCGATGCGCTTCGGAAGACATCGTACGCAATTTCCACCGATGAGACGCGTTACGTGCTGAATGGAGTGAACTGCGTCATCCGTGATGGAATGCTGACTCTGGTAGCTACGGACGGACGTCGTCTTGCGATGGTAGAACAGGATCTCGAGTTTCCTGCGGGTCAGGAGGTCTCTGTCATTATCCCGACGAAGGCAGTCAATGAATTACAGCGCCAGCTCGACATCAAGGGAGACGTCAAGGTAGTCATTTCCGATAATCAGGCGAGTTTCGATCTGAACGGAAGCGTGCTCGTGACAAAGCTGATCGAAGGAAACTACCCGAACTTTCGTCAAGTGATCCCTGGACCCGCGAATTATCGAGTCATCGTCGAGAGAGAGGTTTTGTTAGGCACTCTGCGACGAATGAATCTCTTGGTGGATGAGTCGACAAATTCCGTCAATTTCATCTTCGACAACAACCAACTGACGATTTGCACGACTTCTCCGGAAATCGGTGAAGCGGAGGAAACTATCGACATTCGCTATACCGGTCCGCGCATGGTGATGGCGTTCAATCCCGAGTTTGTGATCGCACCTCTTCGGAACTTGGATCAGGATGAGGTCTATATCGATCTCATCGATACAAGCAGCCCAGGGGTTATCAAAATCGACGAGCCATTCCTGTACGTCATGATGCCGATGCGAGCGACTCGGTGATTCGTAGATTCTCCACTGTCTGGAGAGTCGAAATATCGCCTCGCGAACTGAGAACTAACCTCATTCTCAGCTTTGCGATTTCCTTGTCACGTTGTAGTCTCTGGGAGCAATAACCCATTGGACTCATGCGTTCAGACCGCTCTCCTGTGAGTGGCGGCATAGAAGCGTAGACATCACTTTTTCAAAAATGAAATTCAATTCTATCGAATCCGCAGGCGTCCTTGCTCGCTTGCGTCGTCGTCGATATATCCTCCATCTGATGATGTTTAGCCTTTTTCCTGGGCTGATGCAGTACAATGACACCCTGATGGCGAACCCACAGGGCAGTGTGGTGGTCCATGGCGATGTTCGCTTCAATGGCGGTGCTGGAAATTTGCAGATTCTGCAAAATAGTCAGAACGCCATCATTCACTGGGACAAATTCTCCATTGACGCGGGTGAAATGACACAGTTCCGACAGCCGGGAGCAAATTCCGCAGTCTTGAATCGCGTCACAGGCGGAGACCCGAGCGCGATCCACGGAGCGCTGAAAGCGAACGGAAATGTGTTCGTGATCAATCCGAACGGAATCTTGGTCGGGCCGAGCGGCACGATAGACGTGCACGGACTGGTGCTCTCGACCCTAGATGTCAGCAATGGTGAGTTCTTGGCAGGTGGCGACATGGTGTTCAAAGGAGCGAGCGAGGCCGGTGTCACCAACATGGGGAGAATCAATGCCATCGGAGGCGATGTGTTTCTGATGGGGCGGACCGTCAGTAATCACGGTAGTATCAGTGCCAGTAGCGGCCGAGTGGGCTTGGCAGCTGGGCAGGAAGTGTTGCTGACAGCGCACGAGGGGGCCGATGGCGAGCGCATGTTCGTGCGTCCGAAGGGAGGCGGAGGCAGCACTGGGATAGAAAACGATGGGACGATTGAAGGCGCTGCAGTGGAGCTGAAAGCCCACGGAAACGTGTATGCCCTAGCGATCAATAATAAGGGATCGATTCGAGCAACCGGATCGGTGCGCGAAGGTGGGAAGGTTTATTTGCGTGGAGCGGGTGGAGCGGTAGAGAATAGCGGATCGATCAAGGCGACGAGTGCGGATGCAGTGACTGCTAGTCGCATAGTGATCGAGGCAGCGTATGCGCGAGTGGATGGACGCCTTCAAGCACAGGGTGGCGATGTGCGCGTGACGGGTACAGATCGGGCGGAGCTGAGTGGCCAAATCGATGTAGCGAACGCAAGCGGCAAGGGCGGTGCTGTGGTGGTGGAAGGTTCAGAAATCTCCGTTGATTCAAGCACCCGCATCGATGCGAGCGGAGCCGAAGGTGGAACGGTCCGCATCGGTGGTGGTTTTCAAGGGAAAGATAGCACGGTTCACAATGCGGATTCGGTGACACTAAAATCCGGATCACAAATCCACGCAGACGGGACGGACGGGCAGGCAGGATCGGTGATTCTCTGGTCGGATGGAGATACGAACTTCCGAGGGAACATTTCTGCCGAGGCAATGGGTCAAATCGGCAATGGCGGCTTTGTGGAGGTCTCTGGCAAAGGGAGCCTGCTCTACGATGGTAGTGTTTCGACCCTGTCTGCAAATGGGCAGGCGGGAACACTGCTGCTGGATCCGACGAATTTGACAGTGAGCACATCGCCAGCTTCTGCCAATAACGTAAACGTATCTGCTTTGATTACAGCCTTGGGCAGCAATAGTGTGGTGATTTCGACACAGTCAGCAGGCAGTGATGCGGGACACATAAATGTGAACAATGCAGTGACTTACACCAGCGCGAATGCCTTGACGCTGCTCGCGCAGGGAGACCTTCGTTTCAACGCCTCGGTCCAGAATGCCGGAACGGGAGCGATCAACGTCGTCGCCGGGTGGGACGGAACCACCGGATTTTCTGGAATCACTGGTCTCAATCAACCGGGAAGCGTCAACTTCCAGAATTTTATCACGAACGTTTCTTCCTATGGTAACGGCAATAACAGCATCTATGTGGGGAGCGGGAGTCAGACGACAGGGATTGCTGTGGGGAGTGCGGGCGGAGCCACGCAAATGGCGGCCTACGCTCTGAATGTGAGTGGAGGGGCGGCTAGCGACGCATTTGCACAGCTTGGTTATCGTCCGAACGCTGCGGGCACCATCAGTGGAAGTATCTCGGCTCAACTGAAAGGAGGCGGACTGAATCTTACTGCGGGAAATCAACCCGGAGCCTTTACTCAGGTTGGGCATGGTGGCACGGGGGCTACGGCGACTGGCGTGAACTTGGCGGCGGCTATCGACATCAAATTCTCGACTGGAATGGAGGGTGATGTAAACCTCAGCGCCAGTTCGTCCGCTTCTCATGCTTATGCCCAAATCGGGCATGGGGGAAATAATTGGAAGGGTGCCAAAAGTGGTTCGATCACTATCAATCAGGCAAATCATGTGACTTTGACGGGAGGAGGTTTTGGAAACAATGTCGATGCGAACGGAAACAGTTATGCCCAGATCGGACACGGCGGGGCCGGAGTGACGACGGCCTGGGGTTCTGGAAACGCTTCGGGGGATATTTCTGTGACCAATACTCTCGGCAAGGTTTCCCTGACTGCCGGAGGGGGATCAAATGGTTATGCTCAGATTGGAAATGGAGGACTCGCGATGGCGGGAACTTCGTCTGGAGAGATTCTTGTTCATGCTGGAGTGGGAGGCGTTTTGGTTCAAGGTGGAACAGGCGGGCGGGCGAATGCTCAGATTGGGAATGGCTCCTATAACGCGGATTATGCGATTTCTGGAAATGTGTCCGTATTCGCGACAGGTCTAGGCGCGAACGATGGAATTACTCTTCAGGGTGGTTCCGGCGCTAGCTCGGGAGCGATGATAGGCAGTGGACACTATTTCATTAACAATACAACCGTGACAAATAATACGTCAGTCGATGTGCAAAATGGTGGGATTTCGATGACGGGAGGAGGGGGGAGTTATGCCTTTGCAGTGATCGGACACGCAAATCGTGGGGATACCAGCTCGAATGCGGCGGCGAGCACCATGAGCGGAACTATTGGCGTTACGATTCATGGAGGAAACCTAAGCATGAGTGGCGGGACAGGAACCATGACGAGCGCCCAGATCGGGCACGGTGGAAACAATATTGCGGGAACGAAAAGTGACGCGATCACCGTTGACGTGGCTGGGGCGATTTCGCTCACCGGAAATTCAGGTTCGGCAGCGTACGCTCAGATCGGGCACGGTGGAATGGACTCTCTCGGTTCGGCTAGTGGGGCACTGAACGTGACGGCCGGTTCTACTCTCGATCTTCTTGCTGGAGGCGGGTTGAACGCCTACGTCCAGATTGGGCATGGGGGGGGATTCGGAAATATCAATGCAACGCCTGATGTTCTTAAGGACGATATTACTGTGCTCGTGGGGGGGAAGGTGACTGTGACCTCAAAAGATGGGACCGGGACGTATGCGATGATTGGTCACGGTGGGCGGAATCATGCATCGGACCGAAGTGGTGATATCACTGTGGTGTCGGGTTTGCTAACTCAGGGAGGCGTTTCTCTGATTTCGCCGAGTGGAGGAAATACATCACGTTTCGCTCAAATCGGGCACGGAGTGAGTGGGGGATCGGGGGCAGCAGCAGGTAATGTTACGGTTATCGCAGACCGCGGGGGTAATATCACCATAGATGCAGCAACGACGAATAATCACAGCCCCGCGATCATTGGACACGGGGGGACCGCTACGACGGTGAGCAGTTTGTCTGGTGGATTGCGAGTTTTTGCCGATGGAAAAATCGATGCTACAGGAACTTACGCCAGAATTGCGCATATCAGTTATGGTGATGTTCCTGGGACCTATACGGCAGGACCAAACTCTGTCGGCTATCAGATCGTAGCGAATGGTGCGACCAATATTGAAGATACTGCTCTGGGAGGCACTACTGGAGTCAACACGCTGGTGAACGCCAACTATGGGAATGGTCCCATTCGCCTCACCCTGAAGAATGACATCGATATCACTCTCAATGCAGGCACGCAGGTCAATGCGGGTTCTGGAAATGATCTCGCCATCTTGACCGGTGGGAATCTCACCGTGAATCGGGGCTACCAGAATAATGCCGATGGCAATGTGATCTTAGTCGCTGGCTGGAAAGGCTGGAGTGGATCAGGAAGCTCCGGCAACTGGGGAGTCTCCTACGGAGCGAGTGGAACGGATTATGGGAACTCTAATCTCGTTCTGAATGGCACCACCGGCTATGACGACTGCGGTGATTTCGGCATTGGAAACAAGGCAGTAACCATCGGATATACGAACCAAGTTCGCGCGGTTCGAGTGGGTAGTCGACAGGGACTGACGATGCTCGCAGCTTATGGTCTCACTTTGAACGCGAGTACGACGACTGCGAGTTCCGGGACTCAGCTTGGATTTTATGGAGACGGTAGTGGCGATATGAGCGGAGCCATTCGAATCGGGCTTTCTACTGGAGGACTCAGTCTAAACTCTGGCGCTCTGGCGAGCGGGTATACCCAAATTGGTCACGGCGGAATTGGTTCAATCACTGGGAATACGACTGCCTCCGCCACGATTACGATCTCTTTCTGTGATCCGGGTGATATAGTGTTGAGTGGTGGTAGTGGGGCCGATACCTATACTCAGATCGGACATGGAGGGCGGGCCACTAGTGGAAATCGTGACGGAGCAATTTCTGTCACCGGATTCAAGAAACTGGAACTCAAAGGTAGCAGTGCGTCGAGGAGCAACGCTCAGATCGGTCACGGGGGAAGCAGCTCTGGTAGCCAGCTTCTAGAGGGCAGCATCACTGTGCAGGGGCGGGAGCAAGTAGAGGTGACAGCGGGAGCAGGTGCAGAGGCTTATGCGCAGATTGGTCACGGAGGACTCAATGTGAAGGGCACCATGCAGGGGGCGATTCATGTATCGACGGATGGAAGTCTATCCGTAAAAGCTGGCGGCGGTGGTGCAAACATGAATACGTATGCACAGATCGGCCATGGGGGAGCACTAACTGCGGCCATGACTACAACTGAACCAAGAAATATCTTGGATGGTGAGATCTGTGTGCTACTTGGTGGACAGGCTGATATCTTGTCAGGAGAAGGTGCGGGCACTTTTGCGATGATTGGCCATGGGGGACGCAGTCACATCGCAGATCGCAGCGGAGATATTACGGTTGTCACTGGCCTGAAGACACAGGGCGGAGTGTCGGTCACAACAGGGTCGAGTGAGAATGCCTCTCGCTTTGCCCAGATTGGACATGGCGTCAGCTCGAACGCTACTGATACCGGGGGTGCTTCTGGAAATATTACTGTGGTGGCGGAGCGGAGCGGGGATATTCTGGTGAACGCGGTTACAACGAATGGTCATAGTGCTGCCATCATTGGTCACGGCGGGACTAGCACGACAGCGTCCAGCCTCTCAGGTGGCCTGAGCCTCTTTGCTGACGGTAATATTAGAGCGACAGGCTCCGTCGCCAGAATTGCGCATGTGAGCAAGCTCGTCACCCCTACCTTCTATACAGCGGGTCCAGATTCAGTGGGCTATCAGATCGTGGCCAATGGGACGGTGACAGCGACGGATGCCCAATTGGGTAGTGCCGCCGGAGTCAATACGATGGTGAATGCAAATTTTGGGAAAGGCCCGGTCCGGCTCACATTGCCCAACGCCATCGACATCACCATCGATGCAGGGACTCAGGTCAACGCGGGAGCAGGCGATGATTTAGTAATTCTAACCGGAGGAAATATCACGATCAACCGGGGTTATCAGAACAATTCGACCGGCAATGTCGTTCTCGTTGCTGGCTGGAACGGAGGAAGCGGAGCCGGTAGCTCGGGCAACTGGGGGGTCGCTTACGGATCGAGCGGCACGGATTATTGCAATCCTCAGATACTCCTGCTGGGTAGCAATGCTCTGGCTGCCTGTGGAGACTTTGGCAACGGAAACAAAATGGTGACAATAGGCAATGCATCCCAGACTGAATCCATACGAGTGGGCAGTCGGCAAGGCACGACCTTGGTATCCGGATACGGATTGACGATGAATGCGAGCAACTCGACCGCAAACGCTGCCACCCATCTCGGTTTCTATGGCGACGGCAGCGGCGATATAACGGGAGCGATTGATGTGCGTCTGCGAGCAGGCGGCTTGACTATGAACTCCGGCAGTCAGAGCGGTACTTATACACAAATCGGTCACGGTGGTCTGAACTCGATTTCTGGAAATACGAGCGCTTCCTCGACGATCACGATCTCCTTCTGTCAACCCGGCGATATTCAATTGCAGGGAGGCACGGGACTCGATGCCTACGCTCAGATCGGGCATGGAGGAGTACGTACAGGGACACACAATCGACATGGAAGTGTAAGTGTTACCGGATTCAACAACCTGACTCTCCAGGCAGGAGGTAATTACGGATATTCTCAGATCGGAAATGGCGGTTTTGACACCGATGGAGCGATTACCTCAGATGTGACAGTAACGGGGACCGGAGCGATTGCCCTGAAAGGCGGAGGAACACATGCGTATGTCCAGATTGGTTCAGGTGGGGCGGGTACCGATGGGAACAAGACAGGGAACGTGACTGTCACAGGGGGAAGTGTTTCACTCACATCCAGTACTGTCGATCACGGTTATACGCAGATTGGACTCGGGGGAGGCTATACGGGAACAGATTTTTCCAATGGGATTCTCTTCGGAGATGTCTCGGTGACAGCGACCACTGGCGGAGTCTCTCTGACAGGAGGTGGAAGCACGCAATCCTATTCCCAGATTGGGAATGGAGGTCTGGTGGCGAGCGTTCGGTCGAACAATAGTATTGTAGCGGACGAATCGATCTCAGGAAAGACTACGATTAATGCTGTGGGGGACTTACAGCTTTCAGGGGGAAATGGGGACAATGCTTACGTGCAAATTGGAGCAGGGGGGAGTGGACTCGACGGAACGATTACCGGTGCCGACGTCGATGTTACAGCAAAATCTGTCGCTTTGAGGGCAGGAAAGGGCGGAGGTGCCTGGGCGCAAATCGGGTCAGGTGGCGGGGCGACCAGCAGTGGGACAAACACCCGACTCGGCAGTGTCACGGGACATGTGACCGTGACGACAACCGACGGTGGAGTCTCGCTGTCTTCTACCGCTGCTGGTAACTATAGCTATGTTCAAATCGGATCGGGTGGTGGCGGCTATCTCAATGGCAATGCAAATGTAGGCCTGGGGCAAACTTTGAATGGAAATACGACGGTCACAACCAATGGCGGCGGGCTGACTGTGGACGCGACGCTGGCTTCATACGCCCAGATCGGGGCAGGTGGTGCCAATGTCGATGCTGCCACGATTACAGGGACTACGACGGTGAATGTCGATGGTGACATCTTGCTGAAAGGTGGATCGGCGGCGGATCGTTATGCGATGATTGGATTGGGAGGTTCTAAAAGCGACGCTGTAGTAGATGGGGCCGTGAGTGTCGCAGCGACTGGAAAAATCGACGTGTTTGGTGGTAGCGGGGCCGATGCCTTCGCCCAGATTGGTCATGGTGGAAGAGAAAACAGCGGCAGCAGTATCGGGAGTGTCACCGTCCAGTCGGCTGGCACACTCAGCCTGAAAAGTGGCGCTGGGGAGTCCAGCCATACACGCATAGGACACGGGGGGCGGCTCAATACTGCCAGTAAGACAGGGGTGATCAAAGTCAGCGTGACAGGCGGCGATCTCCTCCTAGAGGGCACAGCACCGAAGTACGCCTATGCACAGATTGGGCATGGAGCGACCTTCGAGACCGATACAGTGGTCGCTGCCAATGGAGATATCTGCGTGGACGTGGGAGGAAAGATTACTCTACAGGTTTATTCAGGAGCCGGCGGAGGGGCGGGCGGACATGCGCAAATTGGCCATGGGGCACGACGAATGGTCGGTGCTCACTCTGGCAATATTACTGTGGTATCGGGGACAAATTTGGCACTGAGCAGTGGAATCGATCTCTTGGGTCCGGCAGTGGGAGCACTTAGCCGTTTTGTCCAAATCGGTCACGGGGGAGTTTATAGTGGCGGCGCGATGAGCGGAAACATCAATGTCGCCGCGCTGAATGGCGGTTCGATTCGTCTGGAGGGCGGCATCCAGCAACAGCATTCCTCCGCGATGATCGGTCACGGTGCTGGCGGTGGACTCTCCTCGGGCACTCGACAGGGTGGAATTCACGTCTTTGCCGATAACAAACTTGAAACTCTTG
>JBDHQE010000037.1:0-20853 GCA_039806885.1 Verrucomicrobiales bacterium | reverse complement strand
CAGCACTTACAGAATGTCTGGCGAACGGACGGAGAGTCGTTGGCTGAGATCGTGGCACCGGAAGGTCTGCTGAGTTCCATTCCAGATTACCACTTTCATCCCGCCGTGCTCGACGCCTGCTTCCACACAGTGAAAGGCGGTCAGGTGATTCCCGACGGCGCACTGGGAACCGATTACTTTTATCTGCCGGCCTCCATTCGTAGCATTCGACTCTACGTCGAGCGCCCACCGCAACGTCTCTGGGGCCATGCTCGCGTCGATTCGAGCAATGATCGCGAATACATCTCGGCAGACATCCGCGTCTATGACGACAGCGGACGCTTGGTCGCTGAAATCTACGGATTCCGGGCGGATCGAGTCGAGCAGAATTCGAGCGACGACTTGGAGAAATGTCTTTATCTCTCCACTTGGGAGCCATTGATGTTGAAAGGATCGCGTGCCAAGGGAAGTGCTGGATTGCCCGATCCCGCGCAATGGGTCGCGGCGGCCAACGCGAACCTCTCGCAGTTATACGAGGAAAGAAAGCTCTCCCTACACTACGACAAATTTATCCCAGCGCTGGAGGAAGTCTCCCGTCAGTTCATAGTCAATGCATACATCGATCTCGGCTGGTCTCCGCAGGAAGGAGATCAGGTGACGGTCTCGGGATTGCTCGACGACTTGTTGATCGCCGGACACTATCGCAGGCTCGTATTTGCTCATCTGACCGCCTTGGAGAAGGGTGGATTCCTTGAGTCAGTCGGCGAGGAGGAGTGGCGCGTCGTCGAGAAGCCCGAACACGAGGACGCCGTGCAGTGGCTAGATCTCCTCTGTCGGGAGCTGCCTGACTTTGCTTCAGAGGGCGAATTGCTACGCCTCTCAGGACCACATCTCGCTGCAATTCTCAGCGGAGAGAAAGACCCGCTGCAAGCACTGTTTCCCAGCGGATCGTCCGCAGCGATGGAGCGTTTCTATCGCGAGGGAGCGGATTTTCCTGTCATCAATGAGCAAATTCGTTACGCACTAGACGATGCCATAGCGCAGGTTCCGGCTCGTCGGGCCGTGCGCGTCCTTGAAGTCGGGGCCGGCACTGGTTCTCTGACCAGTCAGATTCTGCCTGTATTCCCGTCAGATCGCACAGAATATTGCTTTACCGATAACGGGCCCAGTTTCCTACAGAGCGCCCAAGATCGCTTTCAGGAGAAGTATCCGTTCGTGGAGTACAAAGTGTTCGACTGTGAGAAAGATCCCGAGAGTCAAAACCTCGAAGCTCATGGCTTTGATATTGTATTGGCTTCGAACGTGATCCATGCCACCGCCGACCTAAAGGCGACCTTGGCTAATCTCCGCCGTTGTTTGGCACCTGGAGGAATTCTGCTTCTGCTTGAGGTTACCTGGAGTCGATCTGCGCTCGACAATGTGTTCGGACTTCTTTCCGGCTGGTGGCGTTTTACCGACACCGATCTACGCTCTCGCAGCGCTCTTTTGTCTCGCCAGAGTTGGGAGAATTTGCTTGGAGAGGCGGGATTCCTAGAAGCGACCAGCTTCGTAAGCTCTCCTGAGAGAGGAGAAGATCAGCAGGCCTGTCTTGTCGCTCGTGCCCCTGAAATCGTAGCGTCCGAGACCGATGCTGATTCCGAAGTCAATTCCCCTGTCGAACAGAGCCACGAAGTCTGTCTGGTCGTCGAGGATCAGTCGGGAGTGGGTCAGCAGCTCGCCGCCGCGATCATGACGAGCACTCCGGGAGCCATTGCGCGCCTGATCGGCGGTTCCATCGATGATATAGAGACGGCAATCCAGAATGTCGAATCCTCCGGTGCGACTGTCAGCGCTCTAGTGTACACTCTCGCTTTGGATCACCCTCGCGCCGATCAGCTCGATACGCTTCGTCTGAATGAAGCGCAGAATACGGGAGTCCGCGCTGCTCATGATCTGTTCAAACTCATTATTGAGCGAGACTGGTCGCGTCGCCCACGCATTTTCTTCCTGACCCGTGGCACCATGCCGGTGTTGCCAAAGGACGCGCTCTCTGGACTGGCGTCCGCTCCGCTGACCGGATTCCTCCGGGTGGCAAATAACGAGCAGCCTGACTTCCATTGGACTCAAATTGATCTGGACGGCGTAGCTGGAGAGTTCGAAGTCGAGGATTTGCTCGCTGAGATGAATGGTCCGACCGCCGAGCACGAAATCGCGTTCCGTGGGAATGGGCGCTATGTCCGTCGTGTCCACAGGACGAAGAACGAAGAACTGCCCCCTCGGCGAAGAAATGCTGTCCTGCCGAATGGCAACGTAATTCCCTATCGTCTGCAAATCGATAAGCCGGGCATTTTGACCCACCTCAGTCTCAATCGCACGCTTCGCCGTGTGCCGGGGCCGGGAGAGATCGAAATATTGGTTAAAGCTGGTGGAATCAACTTCCGCGACGTGATGAAGGCGCTGGGAATCTACCCAGGGCAACCCGTAGATCTGAAGTGGCTTGGTGACGACTTTTCAGGAATCGTCACTCGTGTAGGCAAGGGGGTTGAGGACTTGAAACCCGGTGACCCAGTGGTGGGGATGGCACCCTACTGCTTCCGAAGCTACGTCACCGTGCATCGGAATATGGTCTTCCGGAAGCCCGCGACCATGAGCTTCGTCGATGCTGCGACCTTGCCGACCGTATTCCTGACTTCACACTACGCGATCAATGAACTGGCCCGTATGGAACCGGGCGAGAGCATCCTCATCCACGCCGGAACCGGCGGAGTGGGACAGGCGGCGATCCAAATCGCGAAACACCTCGGACTAACGATCTTTTCGACTGCCGGGAGTCCAGAGAAGCGCCAGCTCCTCCGCGACATGGGCGTTCATCATGTGATGGATTCGCGCTCGCTCAAGTTCGCCGACGATATCATGGAGATCACCGGTGGAGTCGGAGTCGATGCGGTTCTGAACTCGCTGGCCGGAGATTTCATTCCGAAGAACCTCAGCGTGCTCAAGACCTTCGGACGCTATCTGGAGATCGGAAAAAAAGACGTGTATGGAAATTCCAAGATCGGCTTAGAACCGTTGCGGAACAATATCAGCTTCTTCGTGATCGATTTGGCCCAGCATCTTCAGAGCAAGCCCGCCTATATCGCACGAATGTTCTCAGAGCTGGAGGCTAAATTCTACGATGGCAGCTACGTTCCGCTCCCACGTCAGGTTTTCCCCATCACGGAAGTTGCAGAGGCTTTCCGCTACATGGCTGCGGGAAAGCATATCGGGAAAAACGTCCTCGACTTCGACTTGCGGGACATCGAGATCAGCCCGGCGACAGAGGAAGGGCATCGCTTCTTCAGTCGAGGCACCTACCTCATCACAGGAGGAGCCGGTGGTTTCGGACTCGAGCTCGCGCGCTGGATGGCGGAGAACGGAGCACGTCACTTCGCCCTGTTGAGTCGTTCTGGACCGAAGGAGGACGCGTTGGAGAAAATCGAAGAGCTTCGCGGCGCTGGGATTACTGTAATGGATGCCCGGGGCGACGTAACTCGACGCGAAGACATCGACCGCGTCATCGCAGAAATTCAGGCGTCGGCGGAGCCGCTGATCGGGGTCATCCATGGGGCGATGGTGCTCGACGACGAATTCATCGCCAATCTCGATCACGAACGCTTTGATAAAGTTCTGCTGCCGAAGATGCTCGGAGCGTGGAATCTACATGAGGCAACGCTCAATATTCCTCTCGACCAGTTTATTTGTTTCTCCTCCTTCTCTGCCGTGATCGGTGCGGTGAAGCAGTCGAACTACAATGCTGGCAACGTATTTCTCGATCAGTTGGCGCATTATCGTCATGCGCTGGGCCTGCCTGCACTGACATTCAACTGGGGAGCGCTAGAGGGCGCTGGGTTCGTTGCTCGTAATGAGAAAACTGCTCAGTATCTGGAGATGGTTGGCCTAGGTGCGACGAATCTGGACGAGACCTTCACTCTGTTTTCTATCGGTTTGCCAACTGATGTCGTCCAGTTGGGAGCAGCTCGCTGCGACTGGACTGCACTAGCTCGATTCAGTCCCTCGGTGGCAGGATCGAACATGTTCCTACCCGTCGTCCCGCGGAGCAGTTCTGGCGGTGGCGACTCCATGGCTGCACGAATTCTCGAAGCCCCGGCGGAGAAGCGTTTGGGGATGGTGGAGGATCTGATCGCTGCACAAGTCGGAGCCGTGCTCGGCACCGATCCCTCACGACTGGATAAAGACACTCCGCTGACCAATCTTGGGCTCGATTCGCTCATGGCGATCGAACTGGTGAACCGGATTGAAGAAAAGCTGGGGATGGCCATGCCCATGGGATCCGTTCTGAATGGTCCGAATATCCGCGACCTGTCCATCCCCGTGCTAGAGAAGCTGGTGGACAGTGGAAAAGGCGGTGCTACGGAAGAAGGTGGTGGGGGGATGGATGCTTTCGCTCTGGTTCCATTCGAGGCGACCGGAATACTCCCCGAAATCTTCCCGCTCTCAGAGGGCCAAAAGGCGCTCTGGTTCCTCAATCGTCTCGCTCCAGATTCCTCGGCTTACAACTTAGTCTTCTCCGGGAAGTTCCGTCCTCTGCTCGATATCGAGGCGATGAAGAAGGCGTTCGCACTGCTTTTTGAGCGCCATCCGATCATGGATACCACTTTCGTGGTCCGCGGAGGAGAACCAGTGCAGATTGTTCATAAAGGACGGACGATCGACTTTGTGGAACACGACTGTACCGCACTCGATCATGAGCAACTCAAGGCTCTGGTCAGCGAGCGGGCAGATCGACCCTTCGATCTGGAACATGGCCCGGTCGTCCGACTGGAGCTGTTCCGCACAGCAGATCATGCCCACGTCGCCTTGCTCTGTATGCACCACATCGTATCCGATGCGTGGTCGGTTGCCATCGTGATTCAGGATCTGATCGAATACTATTTCTCTGCGAAGGCAGGCCGTGTTCCCAAGGTCGAGCCGGTCAAGGCGAGCTACGCAGATTTCGTGAACTGGGAGCAGGCTCACCTCGCCAGCGAGGCCGGGGAGCGCATGTTCGAGTTCTGGAAGAAACATCTCGCCGGAGCACCGTTCTCTATCGATCTCCCGACGGATCGCCCGCGCCCCGCTGTCCAGACCTTCAACGGAGCGACTTACGGTTTCCAACTGGGGAAAGATCTCACGTCCGCTGTTGATGCACTCTCGAAGAAGAAGAGCGTGACTCTTTTCTCCACTCTTCTCTCGGCTTACAATCTCCTAATGCACAGATACTGCCGCCAGGAGGATATCGTGGTCGGAGTGCCCTTGGCGGGACGTGCCCAGTCCGAGCTTCGCAACAGTGTCGGCTACTTCATCAATCCCGTGCCACTGCGCAGCACGCTGGATGAAGATCTCACCGTTGAGGATTATCTGAGCGCTAGTAGCCAGAGTGTGGGGCACGCGCTGGAAAATCAGCAGTATCCCTTGGCTCGTCTCGTGGATCGCCTTCAGGTGCCTCGCGATGCAGGACGCTCGCCGCTCTTCCAGGTCAGTTTCTCGATGGAGAAAGTTCCCGGTATCGACGACGAGGGGATCGCCGTCTTCCTGATCGGGCAAGGCGGACACACCTTCCACGTCGGCGATCTGTCGATGGAGACGATCGATCTCACGACTCGCCACTCACAGTTTGAAATCACTCTCACGCTGGAAGAAGCCGGGGGCGAACTTTTCGGCTGCTGGCACTATAATCGCGATCTGTTCGACGAGAGAACCATCGTGGAACTCTGTCGTCTCTATGAGCAGGTGCTCAATCAGATGACTGCTCACTCTGATGCGAAGTTGTCCGAGCTTTCATTGCTGGATCCCGAGGAGGAAAAGCGGGTGGTGATCGATCTGAATCATACAGCGTCTGATTACGAGCGCGATGCTCTACTCCATCAATTGATCGAAAAAGTAGCTCAAGAAAAGGGTGAGGATATCGCCGTGATCTGCGGTGATGAAAAGGTGAGCTACGGAGATCTCATTCGCTTGGCCAATGGCGTAGCCAAAGAACTAGCAGCAGCGAAAGTTGGGGCAGGCGATACGGTCGGCGTAATGGCGGATCGCTCACCCCGTATGATTTCCGCTTTGCTGGGCGTCCTGAAAGCAGGAGCCGCCTACATGCCGCTCGACCCCGATTTCCCCGCATCTCGTCTCGCACTCATGCTGGAGGATGCGAAACCGAAAGCCGTTATTGCATCGAACTCTCACCTAGAATCTGCTTCAAATGGTGATTGGAAGACTCTTGACCTCGATGAGATCCAGGCGGTCTCGAAGGCCAGCAAGAGTGCTAAGATCACCAGCGACTCCCTTGCCTACGTGCTCTACACATCGGGTTCTACTGGGAAGCCGAAGGGAGTAGAACTTCCTCATCGTGCTGTCGTCAATTTCCTGCGCACCATGCAGGAGAAGCCGGGCCTCAGCAGTGAGGATCGCTTGCTCGCGATTACCACCCTGTCCTTTGATATTTCGGTACTCGAAATCTTCCTACCCCTACTCGCGGGAGCCACAGTCGTGCTCGCCACCTCCGAAGATGCGAAGGACGGTCGTCGCATTGCGAGATTGCTCGACGATCACGAAATCACTGTCATGCAGGCCACTCCGGCTACTTGGCAAATGTTGCTCGATAGCGGATGGAAGGGACGCGAAAGCCTGCGTATTTTCTGCGGAGGTGAAGCGCTCAATCGCAAGCTCGCGAATACACTCACGGCTCTGTCCGCCGAACTCTGGAATCTCTACGGTCCCACTGAAACCACCGTCTGGTCCACAGTGGAGAAAATCGAGAAAGGTGAGGGAGCGATCACGATTGGTCACCCCATTGGCAACACGCAGGTGTATATCCTCGATGCGAATCGCCGAGTCTTACCTATGGGCTTCACTGGTGATCTCTGGATCGGCGGTGACGGCCTCGCCCGAGGCTATCGCAATCGCCCCGACCTCACGGACGAAGTTTTCTGCACGATTGATCTTCCGATTGTCGGGCCCCAGCGACTCTATCGCACGGGGGATCTCGCTCGCTGGACGAAGGACGGGCGCCTCGAATGCCTAGGACGAGTGGATTTCCAAGTGAAAGTGCACGGAGTCCGGATGGAACTCGGCGACATCGAGACGCAGATGACCACCGTGCCCGGTATACGCCAAGCCGTCGTCATTAAGCGCGACGATCTTCCCTCCGGCGAAGGACTCGTCGGTTATTATCTGAGCGACTCCGTGATTGAGGGCGCTGCAATCCGCCAGCATCTCGCATCTGTACTGCCGCAGAGTTACCTACCCGCCTACTTTGTCCCTCTAGAGGAATTCCCCGAAACCCCCAATCGAAAGATTGATCGGAAGCGACTGCCTCGACCGAGCTTCGCGGCTGAAGGTAGCAGCGAAAAAGTTGCTCCTCGCAACGAAACGGAAGCCAAAATCTTGAGCGTTTTCGAAGCCAATTTCGGTGGGCTGGCCATCGGCGTTACCGACAATTTCTTCTCACTCGGCGGAGATTCTCTATTGGCCCTGCGCATCCTAGTCGAACTGTCCGATGTCTTCGGACGAGAGATCCCTGTCGATGCCTTCCTGACAAACCCAAGCATCGAGCAACTGGCTCGATATCTGGGGGTGGGAGAGGAGGAATTACCTGTCCAGCCCGAGCAGGAAGAGCCGTCGGAGGAGACTGAACCGAAGCAACAGCCTAGTGAAACTGATCAGACCGAGCAGGCCGATCAGACCGAGCAGGCCGATCAGACGGAATCTTCAGACTACGCCGCTCTCGACCATATCAACATCGAATTCGCTTCGGATGACATTCCCTCGTTAGATGCCGTAGCCTTGGCCTACATTCCTGAGGCATTGGCAGCTCTGACGTCTCTCGATCGCAAGGAGATCCCCGAGAAGCTCTTCGGAGGCAAGCCTCGCCTGTCCAATGTCTATGACACCGGACAGGGACGCATCGGTGTGATCCTATTGCCTTGCTTTGAACAAGATTTTTACCAGAACCCTGAGAGCGTGAAGGCCCCTCTGCTGGACGCGATGAAACTCGCAGCAGCCTCAGGCGCATCCGCTGTTTCTCTGACGGGCGTCATTCCTTCGGCGACGGATCACGGACGTGAGCTGGCGAAGTGGCTAAAAGGCCAGCCCAATATGCCGATTGTCACCACCGGAGATGCGACTCGGGCCGCGACTATCGTGAAGTCCATCGAAGGAATTCTCCAGCAAGCCGAGCGCTCCCTGGCAGGAGAAACTGTCGCTTTCATCGGACTCGGCTCCATCGGTCTGGGGACACTTCTTCTCACGCTCGACGTGTTGCCGCATCCGAAGCACATCATCCTGTGCGATCCGTATCAGCGCAGCAGTGAAATGAGTCGGATTCGCGACAAAGTTCGCAGCGCCGGATTCGCCGGGAGAGTGGACATCGTGAAAGACGGTGGGAATCTACCTTCGGAGATCTACGATGCCAGACTCATCGTTGCTTCTACAAACCTCCCGAACGCACTACAGATTTCCTCGCTGCAAGCGGGAACTCTACTCGTTGATTACAGTTTCCCACCGATTTTCCGACTCGATGAAGCTCTGAAGCGACTGACCACCGATGGCGACATCTTGTTCACGACCGGTGGAGAGCTCAGTCTGTCGAACGTGATCGAAGAATCGATCTATCTGCCTGAGGGGCTGGAGTCGCTCGACGATTCCGTTCAGGGAGCGTTCGAGCGCTTTCTCGGCAGTCGTGACCGATATGAGATTACCGGTTGTGTCCTCGCCAGCCTGATTACCAATCGCCAGCCAGAAGTTAAAGCGACGACAGGTCCTTTGTCGGAAGCTGACGCGAAAGCGCACTACGACTACCTGACCGAATTCGGAGCGAAACCTGCAAAACTCCAGATGTCCGGATACTTTCTTCCGGAGGAGATCATCGCCGCCTTTCGCAAGTAATCGTGACACTCTTCCTACCCCCCTCACCTCGATCCAGACAGTTCGATTGAACGGAGGCTGACCACGCATAAGTCGACTTAGCGCTTCTTAGCGTTCGATTTTTACAAGATGATTCGCAACTGTTGAGTAATGGTGTAATTTAGACCCTTGCATTTTGTGAACTGACAATGATTCGAACTCATCATCTCTGGAATCTCGGATGGACTGGCGCTTTGTTGCTGGCAACAGCGACCTTTCTGATCTCGTGCAAAACCGTCGAACCGGAGAAGCCCACGAGTATGGCGCTTCGCTACGGGACGATCACCAATCCTGCAAACGTGAACGTCAAAGTCAGCCTGAATAATCGAGCTGTGTATGTTCTGGAAGGCAACGAGCCGCGATTCATTGCGGCAATCGCGATCGGGACGCCTCAAAATCCGACGCCGCTCGGCACATTTAAAGCTTATAACAAGCTGCCTCGCAAGCGCTCTGGCTCCTATGGATTCTGGGTCCGTGGCGACGAGATTATTCCTGGCGAACGAGGGAAAATGCCCGCCGGATACAGCTACGTCGGTTATCCCATGCCCTGGTGGGTGGAATTCAAATCCGGGTACGGTTTCCACGCCGGGGCTGTCTGGCCGACGCCACGGACGCACGGCTGTCTGCGACTCCATCGGACGATTGCTCAAGAGTTTTTCAACATGGTGCCCGCCGGTGCCACGATTAATATCGCGAACAGTCAGCCAGAGGACGAGACCGTCGGAAAGCACGTTCCTCGCCCCACTGACTACGATAAGCCGGATCACCCACGTTCGGTACTGATCACGGACGCACCGCTGGATCGCACCAGTGAGATTCTGTTCTGATCCTAGCGTTTCTGATCGCTGGCCGATCATCAATATGGACGCCTCCCCAGCCCGAAGCAGACGTGTGAATGTGCGCACGCCTGAAGTGATGAAGCTGGTTGAGGCGGAAGTCGCCCGACACTACGAGAGTTCCCTCGTCGAAAAAGTCCGGATGCGTGGGGGAGAACTCACCATCGGGAATACATCGATCCGATTGGCAAAGCAATTCGGATTTTGCTATGGCGTCGAGCGTGCCATCGATCTGGCCTATGCATCACGCCGCGTATTCCCGGATCGCCGGATCTTTCTGATCGGCGAGATCATCCATAACCCCGAGGTGAATGCTCAACTCGCCCAGATGGGGATCGTCACTCTGCCTTGGCAGAAAATGGATGAGAACTATGACAATATCACGGATGAAGACGTCGTGATCGTCCCAGCTTTTGGCGCCCCCCTGACCTTCGTGGATCGCTTAAACCAAATCGGTTGTCGCGTTGTGGACACCACCTGTGGAGATGTGATGAAGGTTTGGAAGAGAGTCCACGGCTTTGCTAAGGAGGAAATTACTTCCATTATCCATGGTAAAGCGGGTCACGAGGAGACGCGAGCTACGGCCTCGCGAGCCGCTGGAGCCGATGGCAAGGGGCGCTATCTAGTGGTTCTCACCCTCGATCAAGTGGACTATGTCTGCGACTACATGGAGCACGGAGGAAACCCTGAGGAGTTCCTAGAAAAATTCGTAGGAGCTTATTCGGAAGGCTTTGATCCCGATAAGCATCTTAAACGGGTGGGGGTCGCTAACCAGACTACCATGCTGAAATCGGAGACGGAGGAAATCCAGCGTCGAATTCAGGCGGCTATTGAGCGTCGAGACGGCGATGATCACAATTTTTCCGTTTTCGATACGATCTGTGGTGCGACGCAGGAGCGTCAGGACGCTCTTTTCAATCTGTTAGAACGCCCCTTGAACCTGCTGTTAGTTGTTGGCGGTTATAACAGCTCCAATACCACTCACCTCGTCGAAATCGGCGAGAAAGCACTGCCTACGTTTTTTATTCGCAATGCAGATTGCCTTCGTCAGTTCGGAGAAATCATCCATTTCGACATTCATCAAAAGACCGAAGTGGGGAGCTACTCAGAAGCCCTCGCATCTGATCAGCACATCGTCGTCGGGGTAACTGCTGGAGCCTCTTGTCCGAACAATCTGATTGAGGATACCATTCTGAAGGTATTTGAATGGCGAGGGGTTGATGCTGATACAGTCCACTCTGTGCTGGAAGCTGGGATTCCTGTACATACTTCCGCGAAGTCGGAAGTGCTCTGAGCTAGTTATGAAGCGCCGTCGCCTTCTTCAATCACTTGCGCTCTCGACTCCTGCGATCTTTTGGTCAAAGCAAGCCGCTCAGGGACAGGAAGTGAAATCCACTACGCGAGAAGCTCATTCTCTGAAATCGGATGTAGTGATTCTGGGAGGAGGACTCGGAGGTGTCTCTGCAGCTCTGTCTGCAGCTCGCAATGGATTGCGTGTCATCTTAACGGAAGAAACAGACTGGATCGGCGGGCAACTCACCGCACAGGCTGTCCCGCCAGACGAAAACAAAAACATCGAAAGCTACGGGGCAAATGCCTCCTATCGCGAGCTGCGCAATCGCATTCGAGACTACTATCGGAACCATTATCCGCTGACTGAGGCGGCGAAGGCGAAAGGCTGGCTCAATCCCGGGGAAGGAGGAGTGTCGCGCTTGTGCCACGAGCCTCGGGTCGCGCTAGCAGCGATGTATGAGATGATCAATCCGCATCTCTCGACAGGACGCATCTCTCTGCTGCTCAATCACAAGCTGACGGCTGCTCATGCCGAAGGGGACAAAATCATCGGCGTTACGGTCCACGATCTGAGAAATAACGTCTCACGCTCTTTGGAAGCTCCGCTCTTCATCGACGCAACCGAGCTGGGCGACTTGTTGCCGTTGAGCGGGACCGAATGGGTGACGGGATCTGAGTCGCAATCCGAGACTGGCGAACTCCATGCCCCCGAAAAGGCGAATCCTAACAATCTCCAGGCCGCGACGTGGTGTTTCCCGATCGAATACGTGGATGGAGAGAACTTTGTCGGAGAAGCCCCTGCAAATTACGATTTCTGGCGAAACTACGTTCCCCAACTGACCCCCGCCTGGCCGGGGCCATTGTTCAGCTTCACATACTCCAATCCACGTACGCTGGAACCACGCACGCTCCCTTTCGACCCGAAGACGGAGCAAAAAGGTTCGTGGTGGACCTACCGGCGGATCGCTTGGAAGTCGAACTTTCAGGCCGGGAGCTACGCAGGCAGCATCAGTCTGGTCAACTGGCCGCAAAACGACTATCTGCTCGGGCACTTTCTCGGCTCAGAGGAAGAGACGAAGCGTCATCTCGACGGAGCGCGCCAGCTCAGCCTGTCGCTGTTTCACTGGTTGCAGACAGAGGCCCCTCGTCCTGAGGGCGGCGCAGGATGGCCGGGATTGCGACTGCGTCCTGAGTTGACCGGCTCTTCAGACGGTCTGGCGCTGTATCCGTACATCCGAGAGGCACGACGCATCCGCGCGGAGTTCACCGTCTTGGAGCAACATGTCGGGGAGGATGCGCGGAGAGCAGAACTTCGACGACCGGAAGGAGAAATCAAAGCCGTCGCGTTCGAGGACAGCGTCGGGATCGGGTCTTACAATATCGACTTGCACCCGAGCACTGGTGGCGACAACTACATCGACGTTCGGTCCCTTCCCTTCCAGATTCCACTGGGAGCCCTGATCCCCCAGCGAGTGGAGAATCTCTTGGCGGCGAACAAGAATATCGGAACCACCCATATTACCAATGGCTGCTATCGGCTCCACCCGGTGGAATGGGGCATAGGGGAGGCAGCCGGAGCGCTTGTCGCTTTTTGCAAGGCGAGAGACAAACAGGCTCGCGAGGTGAGAAATACACCTGAACTTCTCGCTGAATTTCAGGCGCTCCTGACGAAACAGGGAGTCGAGTTATCTTGGCCCGCGTAAGTCCGTCCCCGGACCATACCCTCTTGAATCATCGCCCTAACCCTCTTGTCTCCATGGCTTGGGGACGTCATCGGAAAAAATGCGTTCCGACAGAGTCTGTATCTGCTCATCCGCTAGCAGTCCCTTCATCAGGTCGTGATCTTCATACTTCCGCCAGCGATTCTCTACGTCCATCGCCTGCGCCTTTCCCGATTGCGTCTGCTTGTCAAAGGAGCTTCCACCTCCGAAGGAGGATACGATTTCCAGGCCTGAATCTGTCGGGGGCGCTCCGATCTGTTCCGCTAAATGGCGTCGATAGTCTGCATTGCTAAACCAGCTCGGATAGCTAACCGTTACGACATCCCCCAGCGTTAGCATCGCAGGAGTCGGCTCTAGGAGTTCTGAAGCATATCGTAGCCACTTTTCGCGAAATTGAGGTGGCTTGATCGGTCGGAGCCACCGACGGGAGCCGCTTTTCACTTGGATCATACTGGCTAATTGATTCCACGGCTCACGGATAATCGAGATGACTCGCATTCGCCTTGGAAGCGTCCATCCTCTCTCGTTCAGAAAAGGTTGATACACTCGATCCTTCCATTCTGCATACTGGACAGCGAATTCACCCGGAGTCAGATTTTCCACGATAAAAATATTCCGATCAGCCGCAGATTCGCGGGCGTCCATATAGGGAATCATCTGCGCATCTAGACAACGTCGCCGTCCGTAGGTGCGAAAATGACGGAGCACTCTCCGAGCGAAGGGGCGAAGGAAGGTGGGATATCGTTTCACGAAGCCTTCACGCTGGGTCCTCAAATAGCGCCAAATATGCCAGTCATCACCGTGACAAAACGCTAATTCACTGGCACGCCCTCCGCGCACGGAGACATACACAATCGGTTTTCCGTCGAGCGGAGTTTTCGCACGCAGGCTCAGAGGTGTGTCATTGATCAGCCGATTCATCCCGTCAAAATGCGGAATCAGCCAAGCCAAGATCGCATGGATTCCAGAGCGCCGCAGTCCTAATACGAACACATCCTCATCCGCCCAGCGTTCCTGATGCTGTGATACATCTTCCCTCATCGATCCACCTCTTGGAGCTTGTTCATACGGAAACGCAGTTTTAGTCGTCTAAGCTTGAGCCAACTTTGTGAGAACAAATCTGCATGTGCTTCATAGCAGACGCTCAAGGGTGGCGCAAACGTCTCTTTCCTCTTTCGCAGAAATACGAAGCGAAACCAATCCTGACTAATCGAATGACGCTCACTTCAGTGCCACGATCACGCGCACTTGTTCCACCCCCTCGCCGTCTCCACGCAGACGTAAATTGATCGTGCGACGGTCCTCGCTCAGGAGAATTTCGTCCTCACCCGAGGTCAGGCCGCGTCCAATCAGCCCCTGCTCTCGGACATTGGTAGCGCCGACCACTACATCAGAATTCTCCAAACGGTCTTGAGAAAATATGACACCTACGATCGGGTGATCGAAAGTGAGTGATGTCTCCCTTTCTCCATTATCACGTCCTGATTTTTCCTTGGATGGGACTTGTAGGAGATAACTCCGCAATTCACTATCCGGAGCAAGGAATGCCCCTTGATTCGGCTCAGCTAAGGAAAACGATCCATTGGCGAGCCTATCCACCTGCAACTCATTCGATAGACGAAATGACTCATTCTCCAAAACGACGCGCAAGTTTCCGGATTCCTCTCCGATTGACGCATTAATCAAGCCAGGCAGTTCGACGCGAACTGGTCCCAGATTATCCTCGACTCCGGCCACCATAGCCCAAGCCTTGGAAAAAGCGCGGGGATTGTAGGGCACATCCACCAATTTGTCCCGGAAGTGATCGACTCGAACTGCCTCGAATTCTGATAGCGCACGACATTTTCCGCTCGTGGTCAGACAGACCCCGGCCCCACCACCGAGCACGATCGCTTCCGTTCTGTCCGTATCCCGTGCATCGATCCCGACAAACTGAGTTGTTTTAGAAATGCTGAGTCCGCGTGAGCGCAGACGCACTCCAGTATCACCATCCGAGGCTTTCGCTAGAGCGATTCCGGACAGAACTTCGGCAGTTGCGTCGGGACTGACTTCGAATCGAGCGGGTCCCTGAACAGTCAAATCTGCACCTCCCGAGAGTCGCATGGAAACGATCCCTCGGCTCAGTTCATAAACTCCGGGGAGCATTCTCCCCTCCTGATCGGGCTGGGTGCCATCTCCCCATCGGGCATCGTCGGTGCTCTTCACTACGGCTCCCACCGACGCCACCGAGGCGGAAGCTGGGGCCGCCATACGTCGTGCGACAACCTGAGCAGCCAGAAAAGCACCGATGCCAACGACAGCCGCCGCTGTCAGTAATCTCAACACGGTGCTGGGCCAGCCAGAGGAGAAGGATACGATATTGTCAGGTGGCGTTGAGTCCGCATCCAACGACATCTCTCGGTCAAGAAGGCTCGCAAAATCATCGACGAAATGATCCTCTTCGGTCTCCGCCCACATTCGAGTCTGCAGGGATTCCAGAAAGGCCTGCTCACTCCGATCCCGCGACACCGCTTCGCGCAGCCACTCGTCCTCGGCCAAGCGACGTCGCAGGTCTCGAGTCGCATCGGGTTTTTCCCATAAGCACTTCGTTAGCTGATCGCATTCAAAGACAGTCGCATCCCCCTCACATACTCGTGCGACCCATTCAGATTCCTCAAGTGCTACACTGACGAGATCGTCTTCCCAAACAGTTCCCGGGTCCTTTACTGCTCCCCCTTGCTCACGGAGAACCTGACGAAGCCATTCCGAAAAGCGCAGTTCCTCAGAAATTCGCTCCCCGAATGATTCCCGATTCGCCGCTCTTTGAGATAGCTCCTCTAGAAGTAGCTCATCGGCCTCTCCGTGCAGGAGTTCGAGCAGTAGTTCGTCATCGTCAGGGTGAAGCTTTCGATCCATATCGAGCGATTCAGTGGGCAGTAGCGACAGCGAGCCGTTGTTCCATGCACTCGCGCAGAGCGCTGCGTAGGCGCTCTAGCGATTTCCGCACAGCGGGTGGTTTCATCTCAAATTCCTCGGCTATATCCTGAGCGGAATGCTCTTCTTCATAACGCGAGCGCAGTAGCCGCAGACTTCGCTCTGGCAGAGCCTGCACGCACTCGCGCAGCGCGGTCAAGCGGGCTTGCGCATAGTCCCCCATCTCTTCCGGGGCTTCGTCCGTGGCAGAGGAAGAGGCCAGCAGCACATCCGTGAGATTGTCCGACAGGATGCGCTTACGGCGGGCATCTTTTCGACGCTCGTTGATCACCAGATTTCGTGCGATTCCACGTAGCCAAGCTCCGAAGTCGCGACTCTGATCGAACTCATCAAAGCGATTGTAGGCGACGATAAACGCCTCCTGCGCCACATCATCCACCCACAGGGGATCGACTCCCAGAGAGCGCACGAAGCCGCGCAGTCCTGCGTGATACTCGCGAACATGCTCGATAAATTGCTCTCTTTCGACGGGTGTCATGAAGCCGTTCTCTCCTTCTTGTCCCGAAGGCTGGGAGCGTGACTTGATTTCGCATGATTGGGGGAATTTTTATCGTCGAGTCACGATTAAATCTTCCATCAATCGATGTGGATTGCAATCGGGCAGTGGTCCGAGCCATGGACGGAGGAGAAGATCGCGGCATCTTTCAACCGACTGATCAATTGAGGAGAGATACAGAAATAATCGATTCTCCATCCTACGTTCCTCTCTCGGGCTCCGCCTCGATAGCTCCACCAGGTATAGCTGTCGCGTTGGTCGGGGTAAAAATGGCGAAAACTATCGACAAATCCTGCCTCCTCGATGCGGTCAAAACCAGCTCGTTCCTCGTCAGTGAACCCAGCGCTTCTCCGATTCTGGTCTGGGCGAGCTAGGTCAATTTCCCGGTGTGCCACATTCAGGTCTCCGGCGAAAATTACAGGTTTCTCCCTTTCCAGCTCTTTCATATAAGTCAGAAATGCCTCGTCCCACCGACTCCGGTAGGCGAGCCGCTGGAGCTGATCCTGTGAATTCGGAGTATAGACATTTACGAGCTGAAAATCCGAAAATTCCGTGAGCAGAACTCGCCCCTCGTGATCGTGCTCGTCTATTCCGATTCCGCGACTCGTGGAGAGAATCGGCACTCGCGACAGAGTCGCCACACCGGAATAGCCCTTTTTCTCCGCTGCGTTCCATTCCACGGACCACCCTAGGGCACCGAAATCATGCTCTACCTGTTCGCGCTCGGCTTTAACTTCCTGCAGCACGATAACATCCGGGTTCTCTCGCTCTAAAAACTCGAGAAAGCCCTTCTTCAGCACCGCTCGGATCCCATTCACATTCCAACTAATCAGCTTCATCTCTATCGAATACGATTTCGTGTCACGCTCAGCCGTTCACCCAAGTCCAGTGCAGCGCAACACTTTTCGCTTGCGAATCCTCACACTCAGAAGCATAAAGAACGCCTTGTCAGTTTGGAGAATTTTCTAATCTTAAAAATTTTTCGATTTTTTTCATTCAAATAGACAAATTCGGTGAGCTCGCAACGCTTACCCCCCGGTTCAACGCGTTTCTACCGCTTTCCATCATCTCTTCACTATGATAGAAGTTATCAATCTTCATAAACACTTCGGCGCCAAGGTCGCAGTCGACGGCGTGTCATTCACCGTCAAGAAAGGCGAAGTCCTCGGCTTCCTCGGGCCCAACGGTGCCGGAAAATCCACCACCATGCGTATGGTGACGGGATTCATGCCGCCTACTCTCGGTAGCGTACGAATCGGCGGAGCTGACATCGAGACGAACGAGATCGAGGCGAAGGCGAAGATCGGCTATCTGCCAGAGGCTGCCCCACTCTACTCTGATATGACGGTCGAGGCCTTCCTGCGATTTGCGGCTGAAATGCGACGTGTGCCGGCTGCGGAGATCGACGCCGCCGTCGAACGGGTTATCGAGACTACCTTCCTGGATCCCGTCCGGCACCAGAGCATCGACACTCTATCGAAAGGCTATCGCCACCGTACTTGCTTCGCGCAGTCTATCATCCACGATCCCGAAGTGCTCATTCTCGACGAGCCAACCGATGGACTCGATCCGAATCAAAAGCACGAGATCCGTCAACTGATTCACCGAATGGGAAAAACGAAGGCGATCATCTTTTCCACCCATATTCTGGAAGAAGTCGAAGCCGCCTGCACCCGAGCGATCATCATCGATCGAGGCCGTATCATCGCCGACGGAACTCCGGAGGAACTGAAGGCGAAGGCCAGCAATGCGGGAACCGTATATCTGAAGGCATCTGGATCGGCTGGTGAGGCAATCAAGGAATGGCTGGAAAGGCTCGCCTCTACTGCCTCTGTTGAGGTTCTCGAATCCTCTGACGACGAAATCATCGCTCGCGTGAAACCGAAAAAGGGCAAATCCAATGACCTCAGTTCTGAAGTCTATACGCTTTGCCGTGAAAAAAACCTGAATGTTCACGAGTTGCGTGTGGAAGAGGGTCGCCTCGACATACTCTTCCGCGAAATCACCAAATCGGACTCTGATAAATAAGGAACCCCTGATTCCGCTCCAGACTGACTTTTCATCAATTTTATGAAAGCTTTGATCACTCTTCTACTGCAATTCGCCGTCCCGACGGCCATCATCGCCGCTGTATTCGTCGGCATCGTTTTCTTCGTGCTTCCTCGCGAGGTAAGGACAATTTTTAAGCGCGAGCTTAGAAGCTATTTCACCTCACCGATTGCTTACGTGCTTTTTGTCGTCTTCCTCGGGATCTCGAATGCTCTCTCCTTCTTCTTCACGGGCGTTCTCGAAGGAGGGGAGGCTGATCTCTTCCTTCCTTACTTCCAGTATCTGCCTTGGTATCTGATCCTCATTGCCCCCGCTGTGGGAATGCGCCTGTGGTCAGAGGAGCAACGGCTGGGTACCATGGAACTGATGCTGACGATGCCGCTAGCTCCTTGGCATGCGATTCTGGGGAAATATCTCGCGGCTGCGGTGGTGCTCTTCACCATGTTGGTGCTGTCCTTTCCCATCGTGTGGACCATCAATTTTCTAGGTGAACCAGATAACGGAGTCATTATGTCCGGCTTCGTGGCGACTTTCTTCGTCGCCCTCTGCTTTCTGGCCGTTACCTCCTTCGTTTCCGCGATGACTCGGAGTCAGTTGGTGGCCCTCCTTATCTCTGTCGCCGTATGTCTGGTGCTCTGGCTCGGTGGACTTCCTCACATCAGTGAGATGCTGATGAACCTGAAAGGCGTTTGGCTGATCGCTTGGCCATTGCTCAAGCTCGTCAATGCCGTCGGCGTGATGCCCCATTTCACAGAGCTGGCGAAAGGTGTCCTCGGTCTCCGAGATATCATTTTCTTCCTCACCTTCATTGCCTTCTGCCTCTTCGCTACATCCACCGCTATCCGTCTGAAGCGAGCGTAACCCTCCTCTCTATCTAATTTTCTATTATCCCATCCATCGTATGAGTAAATCGAAAGAAACTCCCGCTGCATCCGGAATAAGCCGTCGTAACGTCGCTCTCATCGGTCTCGGGGCGGCCTTTTGCATCGCCCTGCTCGTGAATTTCGTTGTCGGGAAAATGAGCTTACGTGCCGACCTGACAGAGAACGGAGTATTCACCCTCTCTGACGGGACGAAGAACATCCTCTCGCGCCTTGATACCCCCGTCGAGATTCGCTATTACGTCACCGACGATTCGAAGACGATGAGTCCCAACGAGCGCGCTCGTGCCCAGCGAACCTCCGATCTACTTTCTGAGTTCGTCCGCAATGCGCCGACAAAGGAGATCGAAACGAGCAATGCTAAGGGCGAATTTGAAAAGAAAAAAGTCAAAATGCTGACGGTGAAAAAGCTCAATCCGGAACCCAATACTGATGCCGAGGACTCCGCGATGATCGATGGCCTCCGCGCAGGGATGTCCGGTGAGACGAATAACGAAATCTACTTCGGGATCGCAGTTCAGTGTCTCGACTCTGTGGAGACCATCCCCTTCCTTCCTGCGAAGCCGGAGACCACGCTGGAGTACGATCTAGCCCGCGCCATTTCAGGAGTGCAGGGCGGCACTAAAAAGAAAGTTGTAGTGATGACCAGTCTGCCCGTCGGTGGTGGATTTAGTGGAAATTTTCAGGCTCCACCGCAGCAGCCTTGGATGTTCTATGAGCAGCTCGGGAAGGACTACAGCATCGAGACCATCGCTCCGACAGTGACTGAGATTCCGGCAGACACGGCCACTCTGATCGTCCTGCATCCCTTCGATATCACGGACGAAGGCCAGTATGCCATCGACCAATATCTACTGAAGGGCGGCAACGTCATTGCCTTCGTCGATCCCAACTTTTTTTATGCTCGTGCCCTCGCGCAAGGAGAATCCCAAGTCCCCGGAATGCCTCCTCAGGGTGGCCCTGGCCCCTCATCTGACCTCGACAAGCTTTTCAAGACTTGGGGTGTGACGTACGATGCGAACCGAGTACTCGCCGATCTCGATTTCGGCTCTGAAATCATCCGCCGAGGGAACTTTTCTCCCACCTTTCTCACTCTCACCCGCGCCGCCTTGGGTTCTAGTCCGAAAGACCCCGGACTGACTGATCCCATGACCAGCATGTTGAACCAGTTGAACATGCTCACTCCTGGTGCATTCGAAGTATCGCCTCCAGAAGGCGTAGTCAGCGAATCACTCGTGCTCTCTTCTACCAATAATGAGTTGGTCAGTTCCTTCGATGCCGATCCCACCGCCGAAGGTGGATCAGATCGAATTCGAGAGAAGTTTCAGGCTTTTGGCAAGCGCCGTCCCTTCGTCGTTCGGCTGACCGGTGAATTTTCTACGGCCTTCCCTGATGGTGACCCCGCGAAGGCTCACAAGGATGCCGATGATGCCAAGAAGGATGAGGCAAATGATAAGACCGACAAGAAAGACGACGAGAAAAAGGACGCTGAGGCTGAGAAGAAAAATGAAAAAGAAGCGGATACGTCGCTGAAAAAATCGACCAATCCCGGACGTGTTCTGCTGATCGCCGATACGGACTTCATCTATGATGCGAACGTCGTACGTCGAAACCGAATTCCTGGCTTGAACATCGAAGTGCCGGAGTTGTTGAACGAAAACCTAACTCTGGTGCAAAACGCCGTGGAGCAGTTGTCCGGCGATCCTGATCTG
>JBDHQE010000313.1:0-3339 GCA_039806885.1 Verrucomicrobiales bacterium | reverse complement strand
AGACGACCCACAGATTGTGTCGCGCCCACTTGAACCAAAAGATCTGGGGGGAAATCACGTTGCAGAAGAACATGCAGTAATAAGCCCAAGTATACGGGCCGGAAAGAATACGCATGTGGAACGCATCAGTTTCGTAGGCGTTGCCCGCGTAGTAGCTGATGAACAGCTCCATAATGTAGGCGTATCCCACGATCGTTCCGGTCAACAGAATGATCTTCGCCATGTTATCAATGTGCTTGTGGGTGAACAAATCCTCCAGTCCGTAGAGCTTTCGGACCGGAAGCATCAGTGTCAGCACCATTGCGAAACCACCGAAAATGGCACCCGCAACGAAATAGGGCGGAAATATCGTCGTGTGCCAGCCTGGAATCACCGAAGTCGCAAAGTCGAATGACACGACGGTATGCACGGAGAGCACGAGCGGCGTCGCCAATGCAGCGAGCAGAAGATACGCCATCTCATAGTGACGCCACTGGCGGTTTCCGCCGCGCCAGCCGAGGGCGAAGAATCCGTAAATCCGCTTGCGCAGCAGAGATTTCGCACGATCACGCAGGGAGGCGAGGTCAGGAATCAGCCCGACATACCAGAAGATCAGCGAGACCGTGAAGTAGGTCGATACCGCGAATACATCCCAGAGCAGCGGACTCTTGAAGTTCTGCCAAATTCCGTTCGAGTTGGGAATCGGGGCGAGGAACCACACCATCCAAAAACGACCAACGTGGAAGCCAGGGAAAATCCCGGCACAGATCACAGCGAAAATCGTCATCGCCTCGGCGGCTCGATTCACCGAAGTTCTCCACTTCTGGCGCGTCAGGAAGAGAATGGCTGAAATTAGCGTCCCGGCGTGACCGATACCGATCCAGAACACGAAGTTTACGATGTCCCAGCCCCATGCTACTGGATGATTCATCCCCCATACACCGACCCCGGTCGAGACGAGGTAGAAGAGACTGAAAACCAGCGCAAGGAATCCCGCAACAGACGGAACGAACAGAATCCACCAAATCAGGGGTTGTCTATTTTCGACAATTCCGCAAATCCGATCGGTAATCCAGCCCAAGGAGCGCTGATTGAGCACGAGTGGTTCACGTGCAACACCCTCCGCTTCAGAGGGATGCACTGCTGTTAATAAATTCGCTTGAGTTGTGTCTGCCATATTCGGGAGAAGCTCGGATCAATGCATCTTGGATGTTACGGTGCCGACCTGGTCCGCTCCCGGCATTTTCGGATTCGGATTTTTGAGTCGTGCGAGATAGCTCGTTCTCGGTCTGGTGCCGAGATATTTCAGAAGATCGTAGTTACGCGGATTGTCTTTCATCTGATTGACTCGATCCTTGGGATTCTTCAGATTCCCAAATTCGATCGCTCCAGCGGGGCAGGCATCTTGACATGCGACAGTTAACGCTCCGGTCTTCACCTGATAGTCATCGGAGTCTCTCGCAGTAGCCTTTGCTGCGATTTTCGCAGCCGTAACACGCTGAACACAATAAGTACACTTCTCGATCACACCTCGCATCCGCACGGTAACGTTCGGATTCTTCTGAAGCTGCTGCGAACTCATCGCGGAGCCAGTCGCAGGTGCGAGCGGACCGAAGTGAAGACCTCCCGCCTCGATACCCCAGACCGTCATCTTTTCCAGAGGACGCTTATTGTAATCGTAGTAGTTGAATCGACGAGCCTTGTAAGGACAGTTGTTCGCACAATAACGAGTTCCGATACAGCGATTGTAGGTCATCGCATTCAGGCCATCACCAGTATGCGTCGTCGCATTGACAGGACAAACCGTTTCACAGGGAGCACTCTCGCACTGCTGGCACGCAACCGGCTGCGGAATCATCTCGATCATGTCGTCATCCACCGGACGACGACCGGGCGTAGTTTTCGTCTTTTCCTTTCCAGCGATGTAGTCGAAAACCGTTCCTAACTGGAAGACAGCCTCGCTGTCCTCTGGACTCGTGAAGTACCGATCCATGCGGATCCAGTGCATCTCACGCCCATTGATGACCTGCTCCTTCCCTACGATGGGAATGTTATTCTCGGCTTGACAGGCGATTACACAGGCATTGCAACCAATGCAGGTATTCAGATCAATCGTCATCGCCCACTGATGCTTGGGGTCGATGCGATACTCATGCCCCTTCATCGGTCCGACGAAGGGACTCTCCGCCATCTTGCCGGTCATGTAATCAGCACCGACATACAGCTTCTCATTTTCAGGAATATGAGCATCCATTCCCTGATGCTGAGCGAAATCAGGATTCGCCTCGGCCATCTCGACAGTTCCCTCACGGGCAATGGCGCGGCCCTCCATGCTGTAGTGTTCCGCCGTCAGTGCCAAGGGATGCTTTTTACCCAATTTGGCAACCTTCACCCCACTCACCACATAGGGTTGAGCGCTCGTTCGAAGAGGGTAAGCATTAAACCCAACACCCTGACTAACCGTTTCCGTCGCCAAGTCGCCATAATATCCCAACGATAAGCTGATGGCGAAATCCGCCTGCCCCGGAGCACGAAGAACGGGAGCCTGAATGGAACGATCTCCGGAAGAAAGCTCAACCAAGTCCCCATCCTCCAACTGAAGCTCCGCAGCCGTAGCGAAACTGATCAAGGCTGCATTATCCCAAGTCAGCTTGGTGATTGGATCCGGAGCTTCCTGCATCCATCCATTATTCGCAAATCGACCGTCGTAGAGCGAATTACTGGCCGTCAGCACGACCTCAACTCCTTCCGGATGCGGAAAATCTGGAATCACCACCTTTGACAGCGCCTCCTTTTGCGCGGCGAGATCGCCACTAAAGCTACCCGCAGGCAACTGAACACCCGCTGCATATCCATCACGCAGAGCAACATTCCAATCCTTTCCACCGAGCTTGGCGAAAGTCGCCTTCACTCGCTCCTGCACCACAGCACCCGAAGAATCCTCCTGAATCAGAGAAAGCAAAAGAGACTCAACAGACACCCCACCCCATAGTGGAGCGATCATCGGCTGCTGAACAGAGTAGACTCCAGAGAGACTGAAATGATCCCCCCAACTCTCCAAATAGTGCGCACCCGGAACATGCCAAGTAGAAATCTTCGCCGTCTCATTAATGCGCGTTCCTACATGCACAAGATTTTTCACCTTGCCCAACTTCGCCTTGATATCGAGATCAGAAGGCGCATCGAACACCACATCCCCTTCATTCAGCACGAAAAGCGTTTCGAGATCACCTTTTTCAGCAGCCTTAGCCAAATCATCCAAGCTCTCAGTCTTCTCCAATCCGTGGTTCACGACTGAAATAATCTCTCCGTAGGCTTCGAGCGCCTTATTCGCTGCCGCCACCAGAATATGAAGTTCCG
>JBDHQE010000312.1:0-3367 GCA_039806885.1 Verrucomicrobiales bacterium | reverse complement strand
AGAACGAGACGGCTCGACTCAGATCACTCAGCCGCTTCCGTTCATTGAGAATCGTCGCCATAACAGTCTCCACCTCTTCGACAGCCTTGAGAACGGAATTTTCATAAGCAGCCAGTGCTGCGGTAGCGCGGTGTTCCTCCGCAGCGATCTGATTCCGAATTCTCCCGCCGCTGAAGAGCGCCCAGCGGAACGACGGCCCAAAGCCGTATGCACGACTTGAGTTGTCAAAAAGTCGTCCACTAGTGGTGGACTGAAGCTGAAAGTCCCCGGCGAGCGTCAGGCGCGGATAAAGTTCTGCTTCGGCGATTCCAATCCGTGCTGTCTGAGCCGCGAGTTCGCGCTCGGCTCGACGAATATCTGGGCGGGCGCGAAGCAAATCTGCTGGTAGACCTGCAGAATATCCCGCAGGGGGCATAGGAATTCCACGAGAACGGGATAGGACACCCTCCACCGACGCCGGGAAGCCACCGGACAGCGTCGCCAGACGGTTTTTCGCTGCTGCCAGCTCGGTGCGAAGAAGAGGAACCGCCGCTTCAGAGAGAGCCAGATTCGATTCTGCCTGCGTCACATCGATCCGCGGGACCAGACCAGCGTCTAAGCGTCCTTGAGTCAACTTCACTGAACCGCGTTGGGCTGTGATATTGGCATTCGCCACAGAGATTCGCTCCTCCAGCGTCCGATATTCTACATAGTTGAGAGCGACCTCGGCGGAGAGAGACACCAGAGCATCGCGGTAATCCTCTTCACGAGCCTGCACATTCGCACTCGCCGCCTCAACCGAGCGACGAATCCCCCCAAAGAGATCGACCTCCCACCCGGCATCGAATCCAGTAGAGTAGAGACTAAATCCACTATGCGAGGCTCCCGCGCCACCGCCACCGCCACCGAAACCGGCGGAACTCATATTTTGACTGTTTCGCTTGCGATTATACAGCCCGACTCCGTCTGCCTGAGGTAGTCCCTGACTACGCGCGATCCCTCGGAGAGCGCGAGCTTCATCAACCCGAGCGAGCGCTGCTTTCAAATCTGGATTCGATTTGCGGGTTCGTTCGATCAGCGTATTAAGCGCCGGATCGCGAAATCCCTTCCACCAGCCATTGAGAGAATCCCCGCTTAGGTCGCGTGCAACACTGCGTGACCAAGCATCAGGCACTTTGGTTGACGGGCCGACGTAGTCCGGCCCCACGGTGAAGCAGCCCGTGAGAAAGAATACCACAGGAGCTAGGAGGAGAAACATTCGTCGCGACTTCATAAAACGAGTTGCCTGCAAAAGAGCAGAGAGTAGCCCCTTTGCCAAATCAAAATCGCTCCCATAATCCCGCCCTCTCGGTGTAAAAGGTGCCAAGTAGGACTCCTCCCTCTATGCCTATCGCTCGACCTCGTGTGATTGATCCATTCTGCAATCAGGATCGGGAGGCACAGACTCACCCACTTCATCGACAGGATGAGTGAACAGATACCGCCAGACAGCTTCGTGGATGAAGCCTCCGTCTGCGTTCTTCACTGCAGACCGCCCTGGCACGGAAGCTCCGTGTGCACGCTTGCTATCTCCACCTACGTCCGCATCCGTGATGAGTCGACGGGAATTGAGAAAGGGAGCAGCAGTCTTGTCCACATTAACCACCGGACCATACTCTTGCAGCCCCAATAGCTGCCAAGAGCGACAGTAGTGATCCTCGACCCATCCTGTATCCAGAACGTGAGTGAAGCCGAAAAAGCGATTTGTCGGGGTGGCGGACGGAAGAGCCTGCCACTTCTCCGTTTGATCACGAGGACCGGAAAACATCACGACGCGAGCCACTCGACGATGGATAGCCAAGCGAGCCGACGAGGTGCTCCCGTGGGAACTACCAGCGAGCACGATCTTCTCCCAGGCGAGTCCTTTCCCATCTGCGGAGAGAAACTGTCCCCAGTCCCCTGCAGCGTTCTCCGCTTTCAGAGCTTTTACGAACTGATAGACTCGCTCCTCCAGACTATCGGGGCGAGCGATATCGACTAGGGGACTGTGATCTTCACCTGTGGTCGCCTCAAGTCGAATACGTCCGATGACGTCTCCCTGATCGTGCTGTTCACGGGTGAGAGTCGAGAACCAGCGATTGGCATAACTAACTTGCATGTAGTGCATTCCATAACTAGCGACTCTCTCGGCGAGATCGGGCGTATATCCCATCAGCCAGAGCACCAGTTCTCCCCGTGATTTGACGGCGGGATCAACGACGGCTACTTCCGTATCAGCAGGCTTGCCCGAGGCATCGGCAAAGACGAAATTAATCTCTGGATACTCCTTCGTTCGTGAGTCGAGTTCACTCGCTCGCTTGTGGAACTCCAGCCGAGTTGAAGACGAAGGCTCTGCCTGAAGGAGAACGCAGAAAAAGCCGACTGTAGGGAGCAACACGCTAGTGAAGAGACGAGGACGCATGATGAGAAACCTTTCTACTCCTTCTGTCGAGAATCTAGGAGAATCGTCACGGGACCCTCATTCTTCAGAGCCACCTGCATCGTCGCCCCGAACTCACCAGTCGCGACAGATTTGCCCAAAGCGCTGGTCATCGCCTCAATGAAATGCTGATAGAGAGGAATCGCGACTTCCGGTCTCGCCGCACGATCAAAGCTAGGGCGAGTTCCCTTGCGAGTTCTGGCGTATAGAGTGAACTGGCTCACGACTAAAACGCTCCCGCCTACATCGATCAGTGATCGATTCATCTTTCCCTCATCGTCTTCGAAAACCCTCATGGGCAGAATCTTGTGAATCAGCCACTCGATATCTTCAGCAGTATCCTCATGCTCGATCCCGAGGAGAATTAGGAATCCAAGTCCAATCTCCCCGACGATCCCGCCCCCGACAGACACAGAGGCTTCGCTTACACGTTGTAATACGACACGCACGGATGCACCGGGTAGCGGACCCTCTGAAAAATGGCAAGAAGAATTCGAGTCAAAATTCACTGAACACGGGCGATTCGAAGTCAGGAAATCTTGAACCTTGAAATATTACAGCTTTCATCGGACACTAGCGTCTTGCCAATGCGACTTATTCTCCCGACAGTTCTCCTGGGAGCCATCCTGACATCCTGTCAGGTGCCTTCGTTCGTTTCGCGAGATGCGCCTTCCCCCCTAGCCTCCGAGATCCGAGTCACTCTCAAGCCCATGATCGCTGGGCTAGAGGCTCCAACTTGGGGTCAAGAGATGGCCCCACCTGTTCCCGAGGGGTGGACAGGACCGATTGAAGACACCTACACCCACATCCGAACGAGTCGCAATGTGGTCGCTATCACATTCGATGATGGCCCGCACGGCGAGAATACTCCTCGGCTACTGGATATGCTGAAGGCGAGAAATATCAAAGCGACGTTCTACGTGGTGGGAG
>JBDHQE010000036.1:0-21090 GCA_039806885.1 Verrucomicrobiales bacterium | reverse complement strand
AGTCCACACCCCACAGCCCACTGTGCCACGCGCTCGCTCTCTGGGCAGATGGCTGTATCTCCGGTGCGCAGATGATCGGCGAAGTTATCTACGTCGATATGGACTAGATCCAGATAGTGAGCCGCGTGGCAGCGTAGCAGTTCTGACCGAGTCGCCATCCGCCCTGTTAGTTCTGTCGTCAGTGCCAGTTCAGCAGCCAAAGGACGGAGAGTCTCGCCCAACACTGCGTAGCGGCGGGGGTTCTCTACCTGATCGGGACCGCCGTCGTGTTCAAGACAAACATTCGACCAGATCCAGCCCAGTCGAACGGATCCTAAACTCTCCTGAAGTGGCAGGGTGGGACGAGGGAGTTTCGCCGCTCGATCTAAGACCTCATCGACTGGTAGGTCGAAGAGATACTCCTCGCCACCTTGCAGGGTAGCCCGTCCACCGAATTTCTCGAACAGCCGCCGCATCGGCAGATTCCCTGGTAAAACGGAGGCCCAAAAGTGAGTAATTCCACGCTTTTTTGCCGTTTTGGCTAAGCGGCCAAATACAACACCTGCTAATCCCATACGACGAGTCTCGTCGTGGACGACCAAAGCCACTTCTGCGGTCGGTTTACTCTCATCTCGATAGAAGCGACCTACCGCGCGGAGGATGGCCTCTCTCCCAGCGCCGACTTCTTCAAAGATCCCGAGCGCCAGATCGTGATCTTGATCGACGCCCACCATGCGGCATGCCGCATCCTCGGACATGGATTCACGGAGGTAGCCGTAACGGTTTCGCACTGTTTCTTCCGTGTGGCTGTAGAAAAATTCCTGTAGGCGGCGGATGTCGGCTACGTGGAGAGGACGAATGAGGAACCCTCGCGATCCGTCTCCCAGCTTCAGTCGCTCGAAATCTCGCTCCTGCTCCGTGGTCTTCTGTGTGCCGCCAGCAGAATTCAGAGACACAAACTTAGGGATCCAGCCACGCTTGTGCGCCTCGATCAGCAGGCTTTCGCGAAACTGCGGGGCGGCGACGTGAATCATTTCTAGGGCTCGCTCACGCATACTCTTTCCACGGAGGCGAGCGACTCCATGTTCTGTGATCACATAGTCGGTGTCTGCTCGCCCCGACGCCACCATCGCTCCCTCCGGCGGCGAGGCTACGATTCGGCTCTCTTTCCCATCCTCCGTAGTCGAAGTCAGCACATGGATGGGGCGCCCGCCCGAGCTCCCTGCGGCACCGCGCAGGAAATCCAGTTGCGCCCCGATTCCACCGTAGTAGCGGTGTCCCGTTGCGTCACGCATGACCTGTCCGGTCAGATCGATCATGCGGGCTCCGTTCACTGCGACCATCTGGTGATTCATCGCGATCACGGCAGGATTATTGACCCAGTCACTGCTGCGCAATTCCAGTTCGCGGTATTCTTTGACGAATTCGTAGAGCCGCTTCGATCCCAGTACATGACTCGCGATCGCCTTTCCTGTCATGAAGTGCTTGCGACTGTGATCCACCGCTCCGGCTTCGATCAAGTCCATAAAAGCGTCACAGAACATCCCCGAGTGAATGCCCAGATGGCGATGATTTTTTAGTGCCGCGACGGCGATCTGTGGCGTCACCCCCAGCCCCACCTGCAAAGTCGAATCATCATCCACTAGTTCCGCCAGATATTCGCCGATGCGCACACGTGCCGCGTTCGACCGATGCTGTGCCATCTCTTCCAGAGGAGCTGCGTGTTCGATGAACCAGTCGATGCGACTGGCCGGGATCACTCCGTCTCCGTTGATCCATGGCATCTCCGGATTCACTTGTGCGATCACCACCCGTGCGTGATCGATGGCGGCTCGTACAACATCTACGCTCACTCCTAGGCTGACCAGCCCACGCTCGTCCGGCGGTGTCGTCATGATCAAAGCCACGTCCAGAGGCACGGTCATCGAGTGAAATAGCCAAGGAATCTCAGACATCGAGATCGGCGTGTAGTCAGCCCGACCCTCCGCGACAGCCTGTCCCACCTCGGGAGTCAGGAAGAATGAGTTCGTACGCAGCGCTCCCGCGTATTTCGCGTCCACCCACGGTGTTGATCCTAGAGTGTGGATGTGAACCAGCTCTACATCTTTCAGTTGGTGCGCAAGCTCGAGCAGCCGTCGGACCAACTCCCGAGGCATCGCCGCTCCTGACCCCAAGAACACTCGCGACCCCGGTCGTACGAGTTTTAGCCATCGGTCCTTTGATTCCAGCAGAGCTTTCATAGGGTATGAGGTATATCCAATTCTCCCAAAGGCAAGAGCGTGGGGAAATCTGTATTTTCTCTTGTGAGAGATTTCAAGAGCCTTACGTTCAGGGAAACTTGCGAAAAGCCATGCTGCTCGTTATCGATAATTACGATTCTTTCACTTACAATCTCGTCCAGTATTTCGGAGAACTGGGGGAGGAAGTACTAGTGCGGCGAAATGATGAGATTTCCGTCGATGAAATTCGACAGATGAAGCCTGATCATATCTGCGTTTCCCCCGGTCCCTGCACTCCGACTGAGGCGGGGATCAGTTGCGATACGATCTTGTCATTCGCTGGTGAAATTCCGATCTTGGGTGTCTGCCTCGGGCACCAGTGCATCGCGGCGGCCTATGGTGGCAAAATCGTGCGGGCAGAGCGTTTGATGCACGGAAAGACATCCCCGATTCTGCATCACAAGGATGGTCTGTTCGCCGGGATAGAATCGCCGTTTCAGGCGACGCGCTATCACTCCCTACTCGTGGATCGCGAGAGCATGCCTGATTGCCTAGAAGTCACGGCGGAAACTGCTGAAGGTGAGATCATGGGGCTGCGTCACAAGAAACTCGCAGTGCATGGGGTGCAATTCCACCCTGAGTCGATTCTGACCGAGTCAGGAAAGACGCTTCTGAAGAATTTTCTGACGCTGTGATGCGTAGCGATTGCGGAGATAGATTACCCCCGTCCTTTTTTCAGGATCTGATCCAGTTCCCAGAATTTCTCTGGGAGGAGTGCTAGGGAAAACGCTGCTGCGGAAGCCGCGAAGACGGAGTAGTCGAGCGGTGGCTTGGGGCCGAGAGCAAAAGTCATCGACAGAGCGAAGAGTAGCAGCAATGCACCGCTCGCTCGCGCCGCCTGCTGCGTTCGGAAGCCCAGCAGCAGGCACAGAGCGAGCACTACCTCCGCCACCGTTGCCACCCAGCCGAGCAGCGGCACAAGACTGGTCGGTGCCCAAGGATTGAGCTTCTCCGTGTAGGTGAGAAAGGAAGACCAGTTCCCCCAAGCTGATACAGAGGAAGGCCACCAGCCGAGACGATCCGCCACCGCCGAAAGGAATCCCACTGCAAGAGCGATACGCAAAAACAACTTCACAATCCGTTTTTCCATTGCCGTACACGGTATGACAGCACGATTCGAATGCAATGCGACAGCCCGGTTGATTTCACCATTGCAGGATAGTTAAATCGGATGATCTTTCGCCCCATGTTCCGCATCCACACGTCGCGTCTACTCTCCGGTCTTTGTTGTCTCTTCGTGAGCATGAGCGGACTATTGTTCCTGTCCTGTTCAAGCAGCGAAAAGTCAGCTCCTGCTGCTCCTGCTGCTCCTGCCGCAGCTACAGGCACAGACGATCCCGTCGGTACGGTGAAGACGACCTATTCCGGACTGAAATATGAGGTTCTGAAACAAGGCACGGGTGCTCGCCCCTCCTCCTTCAACCGAGTGAAGGTTCACTATCACGGTTATCTCCCGAATGGCAGCGTTTTCGACAGCAGTGTACAGCGTGGCCAACCTGCGGTCTTCGGACTCAATCAGGTCATCCCCGGATGGCGAGAAGGAATTCCGCTGATGCGTGAGGGAGCAAAATACCGCTTTACCGTCCCACCGCATCTCGCCTACGGAGCCAGCGGCATGCCACCAAAGATCGGCCCGAACCAAACGCTCATGTTCGACGTCGAGCTGTTTCAGGTTCTTTATTGACCCAGATTCGCCTCGCCTCAGGCCGAGGCTATGCGGCATCGCCGCACTTTCGTGAAAGCAGGCGCCTTCTGCTTGCCGAATTTTTGACAATGCGTATTGTGCTGTTCAAATGCATATTGTGTGAGAGATGGACGGTGGGCGAAAAATCCTCCATATCGACATGGATTGCTTTTACGCAGCCATCGAGATTCGCGAGCATCCCGAACTCGCGGGACTGCCCGTCGCAGTTGGCGGATCGAGTGGACGTGGAGTCTTGACGACCTGCAACTATGAAGCGCGCAAATATGGCTGTCGCTCCGCCATGCCCACGTTCAAGGCACTGCGACTGTGCCCGAAGCTGATCTTATTGCCTGTTCGCTTCGACCTCTACCGCCAAGAATCCGCTCGTGTTCGCGAGATTTTTCTTCGCTATACCCAGTGCATCGAGCCTGTGTCGCTGGACGAGGCCTACTTGGATATCTCGTCCCTGCAGTCGGAGGCCTCCGCAGTCGCTTGGCTGATCCGAGAGCAAATTCGGACCGAGACGGGCCTCACGGCCTCAGCAGGAATCGCTCCGAACAAGTTTCTGGCGAAGATCGCGAGCGATTGGAACAAGCCCGATGGTCAATTCGAGATCCGCAGTGGGGAGGAAGTCGATTTTCTTACGGAGTTGGAAGTGAAGAAAATCAACGGGGTGGGGAAGCGAACGGCCGAGCGTCTCCGCGAAGTCGGAATTCGTACCTGTGGCGACCTTCGCAAGTGGAGCGAGATCGATCTGGCTCGATGCTTTGGAAAATTCGGCCTCGAGCTGTATCAACTGTGTCGAGGGATTGATCTCTCCCCCGTTCAGCCGAATCGGGAGCGCAAGTCGTTCAGCTCTGAGCGCACATTCCGCACGGATCTGGTGACCCTTGAAGAAGGTCTCGATGAGCTCGACGATATCGTGATCGAGCTGGCCGAAGATCTCGCCGCGAGCCGACACTGTGATCGCGAGATCAGTGCTTGCTCGGTGAAGGTAAAATTCGACGATTTTCGAAGCACGACAGCTCAGCGAAGTGGTAGCCAGATCGATCCCGAGATGATGCGAGAACTCTTGGCCGAGGCCTGGATTCGAGGAGAAGGACGAAGTGTCCGCCTGCTAGGTGCCTCCGTTCACTTCCGGACAAAGCGCGGCGTACCGGAGCAATTGGAGATGTTTTGATCGCGGCGGAGGCGGATGTTCGAGGATGGCAGATCAGAGAGTACGCACTTTTTTCAACTCCTCGATCAGAATGAGAGCGGCCTCATCCTCCTCGGCCCAACCTGCGGCGACACAGATTGGCTCCGGTGATGGCGAGAGCTTGAGAAAATGGAGTCCAGGCCCGCGCCTCTCGCCCGCTGCTTTAGCAACCAGCGCCACTCCGATCCGCGCTTCGACCGCCATCGCTAGACTGCTGAAGCCGTCGAACTCTCCGGCGATGCGTGGCGCGACTCCATGCTCCATCAGATAACGACCGACCGCCTCCCAGTATTCCGGATAGTCCTCGCGGCTGAACATGAGCAATGGCTCGGTGACGAGTTCACTGACACGGACTTCGCGTCGCTTCGCCAGGGGATGTCCGGCAGCGACGACCAGCCTCCAAGGTCGCTGCTCCAGAGGCTCCCAGCGCAAGCCGACACGACGAGTGTCGCGAATCGTCACGACGAGATCGAGTCGCCCATCCATCAGGCGATCTAGCATCTCTTTCGTTGATAGGTCAGAAAGTTTGACTCGCACGTTGGTATGAATCTGATTGAATCGCTCGAGCGCAAGACCGAGGAAATGGCCGGCTAGCGAAGGGGCGTATCCGACGCGAAGGAGGCGACCGAGGGCAGCAGAGAGGGCCTTTTGACGTAGAAGATCTCCCATCTGGAGCCACTTCGGACCATCTTCGGCGAGAACTCGGCCCGCAGGAGTCAGCGTAACGGAGTGTGCCCCGCGCTGAAACAGCTCTACGCCTAGTTCCTCCTCTAGGCTCTTGATACGACGGCTGAGGGTGGGCTGCGTCAGATGGAGCTTTCTCGCCGCTCCTGTAATGGTGCCGTCTTCAACTGCGGCAAGAAATCCTCTCAGAGATGTGGTGTCCATGGGAATCGGGAGTTCGAAAAATTTACTGAGAATACAGTTTATACATGCTCAGACAACGAATGATTCATTTTCTGTATTCAAAAGATCATGGATACTCACCGTGTCAGAAAAATACCGAATTATGAAAACTCGCTCGAACTCAAGCCCTTGGACGATCCGCCCTTCTGCCGAACGTGGCTATGCCAACCACGGCTGGTTGGAGACCTATCATAGCTTCTCCTTTGCGAACTACTACGATACTGCTCACATGGGATTCCGCTCGCTCCGTGTGATCAATGAGGACCATATCGCTGCGGGAGCCGGTTTTCCCACCCATCCTCACCGAGAGATGGAGATCTTCTCCTACGTGCTTTCCGGAGCGCTGTCTCACAAGGATAGCATGGGCAACGCTCACACGCTCAAACCAGGTGAAATTCAGGTGATGAGCGCTGGAACCGGCGTCACACACTCCGAGTTCAATCCTTCACGCACCGAATCCACACACATGCTTCAGATCTGGCTGCAGCCCCGAGAGCGTGGCTTGGCCCCTCGCTACACCGAATGGGTGTCGAGTGTCGATGGTGACACGCCGAAGGAACTCGTCATCTCCTCCGATAAACGGGAACACTCCGCGACCATTGCTCAGGATGCTTCGATCTATCGTCTGCGCCTCACAGCCAGACAGAGTGTCATTCACGATCTTGCCGAGGGTCGCGGAGCTTGGATTCAGGTCGTGCGAGGATCACTGGAGAGTGAAGGAATCAGTCTCGCAGCCGGTGACGGAGCTTCGACCGAGACTCCGGGCCGACTGACGTTCAAAGCGGGCCACGAAGGAGCGGAAGCGCTGCTTTTCGATCTTGCATAAGCCAAGCCCGATTCATCGCCCCGAACCCGGTGGGGCGATGGCGGGAAGATGGGCGGAAAAGCGTAGCGTCCAGCTTTCCCTCTCAGTCGTCGAGTGAAGCCCACTCGCATCGAAGAGAAACATCTCGGGAGAGCTCTCGAACTCTGGCGTCACTTCAACAACAAATGCCTCTGGATGAGCGCGAACAATTCCGAGCAACTGACGCGCAAGTGCGATTTCGCCAGCAGAGGTACCATTGGGAGAAGCAATTTTCCGTTGAATCAAATCGATCATCGCCTCTCGATAGTGATCCGCCTGATGCTTTAACATCTCCTCACTGAAAAAGGCCTGCTGCAGCTCAGCTGAATAGCGAGACTGTTCCGACGGCGCGAGACGAACCCGAGTCACCCGTTCTGGGTTCCCAGCCACCTCAGACTTCTCCGTTGGCGGCCAAGTTCCTTCCACGAGATTGGCCTCGTATGTCCCAGAAAAGTGAACCTCTTCACCTGCCTTGTTTGCACCTGTCCCATCCGAATCGTTCTCCCCCGGACGAGCCAGAATCTCCATCTTGAGAAATATTCTCCCGCCATAGGAAATGAACTTCACTTTTTTCTCCACGACAGGGGTGGGGGCGGGAGCGCCCTCCGGAACGGGGATCACTTTTCCGTCGATGCTCCACTCTTGTTTTCGATCAGCGGTATTCGACTCGACCTTCCAGGAGCCGGATTCTCCGGGGATTGCGACATAGCTCGCACGATTCTCCTTCACTATCGTTGTCGAGACAGCATCTCGCACGGAGAGAGTTAGGGGACCGGAGGTCGTCCGGGGCAGCTTCCCTCGAGGCGCGATTCTCTGAGCCGAGGCGGAGGAAAGGAAAAATCCCGCGACCAAAAGCCCGTAAAAAAGACCACGATCAGAGAATGCTGGCATCGAAGAAGGAAGGAAAATCACCAGATTCCACGCTATCACAGCTTCAATTCCCGTTGCAAGCGAAACCACCCGGCGTAACTAATAGGCACACACTTTAATTTCGATTCCTCTCATGAGTTCCCCCGCCCGTAAAATTCTCGTCGCCTACTCCGGCGGCCTCGATACTTCCGTCCTTCTCACTTGGTTGAAAAACACCTATCAGGCAGAGGTCATCGCCTACTGTGCGGATGTGGGTCAGGCGGAGGAGTTGGATGGGCTGGAGGAAAAGGCTCTTAAAACGGGTGCCTCAAAGTGCATCATCGGCGATCTGAAGGATAGCTTTGCCCGCGATTTTATTTTTCCCATGATGCAGGCCGGAGCGATCTACGAGGGAAAGTATCTTCTCGGTACGTCCATCGCCCGTCCCTGCATCTCTCAGGGCATGGTACAGGCCGCATTGGAAAACGGAGCCGACGCCATCGCCCACGGTGCCACGGGTAAAGGCAATGACCAAGTGCGCTTCGAGCTGTCTGCCGCCTCACTCGCCCCGCAGATCGAGATCATCGCTCCATGGAGACAACAGCGTTTTCGTGACCAATTTCCTGGGCGGGCCGAAATGATTGCCTACGCGGCTGAGCACGACATCCCCGTCAAGGCTACGGCGAAGAAATCCTACTCCATGGATCGCAATCTCCTGCACATCAGCTTCGAAAGCGGTATCCTAGAAGATCCATGGTATGATCCTTCCGGAGAGGATGATCGCGATATGTATGTGCTGAGCGTTTCTCCCGAAGAGGCCCCTGACCGTCCGGAAACCCTGCAACTGCTGTTCGAAAAAGGGAGTTGTATCGGCCTCCGACACGATGGTCTGGCGGAAATTCTCACCGAACTCGGCGATGTGAACTCACAGGGTCAGTCCGGCGACTATACCCTCTTCAATCCCTACGGAATCATGCGTATTCTGAACCTGCTCGGTGGACGGAACGGAGTCGGTAGAGTCGATATGGTAGAGAATCGATTCGTCGGAATGAAGAGTCGCGGCGTCTATGAAACCCCAGGTGGCAGCATCCTGCTTTTCGCCCATCGCATGATCGAGAGCCTGACGATGGATCGCGAGGTGATGCAGCTCCGTGATTCACTCATCCCGAAATACGCTCAGCTCGTGTATAACGGATTCTGGTTCGCACCCGAGCGCGAAGCCCTGCAGGCACTGGTGACGGAGTCTCAGCGCTACGTCTCTGGCGAGGTCCGGGTGAAGCTCTACAAGGGCAATACCATCGCTGCTGGCGTCAGATCGCCGCAGAGCCTCTACAACGAGGCGGTAGCGACGATGGAGGGTGGTAGCGAGCTGGCATACAATCAGGACGATGCGACGGGATTCATTCATCTGAACGCTCTGCGTCTGAAAACCCAAGCCTTTCGCCGTCAATCGTGAACTTGGTGGATCGGTCGGGAAATCATTGAATCTGACAACGATCCTGCCATGAAACTTCCTCGTCTCGCCGCCGCCGCTCTCAACCAGATACCACTGGACTGGCAGGGCAATCGAGCACGAGCGCTCGCTGCGGTGGCGGAGGCCCGAGAGGGTGGGGCTGAATGGATCTGCCTACCAGAATTCGCCCTCTCCGGCTGCGGATGCGAGGATCGTTTTCTCGCGCCCGATACGGCTGACCGTGCGTTAGAATCCCTTGCGATTTTTGCCAAGCAATGTCGTGGTCTGGTCGTCGTGATCGGCTTGCCGCTTCGTGTGGCACAATCGCTACACAGTGCAGCGGCGCTCATCGTCGATGGCGAGGTCTGTGCCTTCTCTGCTCGGAGTCGTCTTTTGAATGAGGGACTTCATTACGAATCGCGCTGGTTTTCTCCTTGGGAGGAAGGAAAGCTTGGATCGGTTTTTCTCGACGGATGCGAAATTTCGGTCGGCGAGAACCTACACGAAATCGCTGGAATTCGCCTGCGGATCGAGATCGGGCCGGATGCAGTGACAAGCTGTGATTCCTCTGCCGATCTGATTTTTCACCCCTCTGCCGAGCCATTTTCCTTCGACTCATCGCAGCAACGGACACGGCAGATTCTGGGTCGTTCGCAGAACTGTGGATACGTCCATGCGAATCTGCTGGGCAATGAAGCAGGTAGTCTGCTCTATGATGGCCAAGCCATCGTGGCTGACCAGGGGAGAATCTGTGCGATTTCGACGCCCTTTTCATTTCGAGAGTGGGTGGTGGCCGTTCAAACACAGGCAACTCGTCAGGCCGACCCCGCCATTTCTCTCGCCCTCTCTCGGCATGGTCAATTTGCCCAAGCGGTCGCACTGGGGCTTTTCGACTATCTGCGAAAGAGCCATTCCCACGGCTTCGTTCTTTCCCTGAGCGGTGGAGCGGATTCTGCTGCAGTGGCAACTTTGGTTAAAATCATGCACGACCTCGCACTCGCGGAGCTAGGTGAGGCTGGTCTCCGCGAACGCCTCGGTCACATGTGCCTCACGGAGGGTCCGATCATGTCGCAGATTCTTGCGTGCGTCTATCAGGCCACGCATCACAGCTCTGAGACCACTCGTCATGCAGCGGAGACACTCGCACGGGCGATTGGAGCCGACTACCGCGAATGGGATGTAGACGGGATCGTCACGACCTATCGACACATGATCGAACAGAGTCTCGGGCGCGAACTCTCTTGGCAGACCGACGACATTGCATTGCAGAATATCCAGGCCCGCGTCCGCGCCCCCGGGATCTGGATGCTGACGAATCTGCGAAACGCTTTGTTGCTAGCCACCAGCAATCGATCCGAGGTGGCTGTCGGTTACGCCACCATGGACGGCGATACGGCTGGAGGGCTCAGTCCTATCGCTGGAATCGATAAGGCCTTCCTCCGCGAGTGGCTGCGGTGGATGGAGACCGAAGGCCTGCCGCCTCACTGTCCGGCTATCCCTGAGTTACACTGGATCAATGTTCAATCTCCCACCGCCGAACTGCGTCCTCCGGATTCTCGCCAGACCGACGAGACCGACCTAATGCCCTATCCCGTGCTCAATAGGATCGAGGCTGCCGCGATCCGTGATCGACTCTCACCCAGAGCAGTCTGGGAAAGGCTCAACACCGAATTAGCCGATCACGATCCTGAACAGCTCCGACGCTGGGTGATCCGATTTTTTCAGCTTTGGAGTCGCAACCAATGGAAGCGAGCACGCTATGCGCCCAGTTTCCACCTAGACGACCACAATCTCGATCCGAAGTCTTGGTGTCGATTCCCTCTGCTCAGTAGTGGATATCGAGAAGAACTCTTGGAATTGGAGCGAGGGGATGGCTCCAAAAATTGATCAGGTAACGGAACGGCAGCTAGAAATTAAGGAACTGTGATCGACTTCTCGCTGGATGGGGCATCGCTCGACCAGACCTGCTCCTGCGAATCGATTTGGTCTACGGTCCAAAATGGCTATCTACCTTGACATGAGCTGGAGAAAGGACTGAAGATAGCTGCCGGTAGCTAACAAGTGATCGCTGATGAAGACTTTTTTCGCCTTTTTTCTCCTTGGGATCCTGAGCACACCTTGCTTCGCCAAGGATTTCTACCTTTCGCCTGAGGGGAACGATGATTGGAGCGGACAATTACAGACAGCATCTGCGGATGGTAAGGATGGGCCAGTGCGGTCCATGGATGGCGCTCGTGATGCGGTGAGAAGATATCGTGCAGAGCGAGGAAAGTCAGAAGAGGTTCGGGTGATGGTCGCGGATGGCACGTATTTCCTGACTCATCCTTTTGTTCTAAATGCCGAGGACGGTGGGACGAAGGAAGCGCCTGTCAGTTATTTGGCTGTCGAGGGAAGTAAGCCGATATTCAGTGGGGGACGCGTGATACAGAATTGGCAGAAAGGATCCGATGGAGTCTGGCAGACGAAGCTGGACTCGGTTGCCTCAGGTGATTGGCATTTTGAACAACTTTGGGTCAATGGACAACGGGCGATCCGTGCGAGAGCGCCCAATGTAGGAGTCGAGTCGATACAAAAGGTAGAGGAGAAAGCGCTGACCGACGAAAAAATACGAGCGGTTTTCACTCAGGCCCTGCAAAGTATCACGACTGATCCGAATAGTGTGGCTAAACTGGATCAGGTCTCACCGAAAGACCGGCAGGATGTGAATTTTGTTATCTACGAAAAGTGGAGTCAGTTTCGTCGATTTGTCGATCAGTTTGATCCCCAATCCGGGACAGTCGTCACGCGAGGGCAGGGAATCATCCCTTTCTATATCAGCCCAGAACAGCGCGAAAAATGGGGAGCGAAAGGCACATGGATTATGGAAAATGCTCGCGCATTCTTGGATGCCCCTGGGGAGTGGTTTCTCGCTCGGGATGGAGTTCTCTCCTATATGCCACGCCCAGGCGAGGATATGGCGAGTGCTGTCGTGATTGCGCCTGCGGTGGACAGCCTACTCGAAATTCACGGAGATCCGGGCTCGGGCGCTCTCGTGAGTCAAATCACACTGAAAGGACTCGAGTTTGCTCATTCTCAACTCTTGACGCCGCCAGAAGGAACAGGACTGATGCAGGCATCTGCTGATCTTCCAGCTGCTGTTACGATTGATTATGCGAGCGACATACATCTGGAGAAATGCGCTTTTCGTCATCTTGGTGCTTGGGGGCTATGGTTTCGCGATGGCGTGGTGGATTCTAGGGTCACTGGCAGTGTCATCCAGGATCTCGGTGCAGGTGGAGTTCGTATCGGAAATCTCCAGCTCCCCAAGAGGGGAATTGATCTGACCAGTCATGTGCTGATTGAGGACTGCACGATCAGTGAAGGAGGGAGAAGTTCGGCGACTGGTGTCGGAGTGTGGATCGCGTTTAGCCAGGGGAATACGCTGCGACACTGTGAAATCAGTGACTTTTTCTATTCAGGAATCAGCGTCGGTTGGCGCTGGGGATACGATGCCAGTAATTGCCAGAGAAATATCATCGAATACAACCACGTCCACCACTTGGGGCAGCACTTATTGAGCGATCTGGGGGGAGTATACACTCTCGGCCCGGCACTCGATACCAAGATTAGGAATAACGTGTTCCATGATATTTATTCGTATGATTATGGCGGGTGGGGGATGTATACGGACGAGGGGAGTACAGGCGCCATTTTCGAGAATAATCTGGTGTATCACACGAGAACGGGCAGCATTCATCAGCACTACGGGAAGGATAATATATTTCGAAACAATATTTTAGTATCCAGCGAAACTCATCAGCTTAGCTGTACCCGCGTGGAAGATCATCTCTCATTGAGCTTTGAGAATAATATCGTGTACTGGACCAACGATAGTCCCTTATTCCGAGGTCCATGGAAAAGCCTGCAGCATCAATCGTCGAACAATCTGTATTGGAGCACGGCAGGCCCCATCCAGTTCGCAGGAATGGAGTTCAAGCAGTGGCAGGAAGCGGGACACGACGAAGGGTCACGAGTAGCGGATCCCTTATTCGTCGATCCCGAGAAAGGCGATTATCGGTTACAAGAGAACTCGCCAGCGCTCGAGATGGGATTCAAACCTTTTAACTACCGCAAAGCGGGGAGGCTGACTCAATAGAATCGGAATCACCAGTCCCTGATAGTCATCAATACGAGAACTGGAAGTTCCTAATTCTTTCCTTTCTCCTAGCCCAGTCTGGGTTCGCCAACGTCCTCGTTGGCCTTTGCGATACTGCGGCGACAGCCGGAAATCCTTTGCTCTTTGCGAGTTGTCCCCATTCAAGAGCATTCGAGATACTTTCCTAGCTGATGTCAGCTATAGCTTGGGCTGCCGAGGACCTCAGCGGTCGCAAGAATGGCCCCCGCAGGCTTCCTGACTGCTCCAGCCCAGCGCTTCCTAATTCATAACCCATCCTTCTAATACACCTTCGTCACCCTCACAATGGCGTGCTCCGGCTTGTCACATGTGAAGTGAAGCTCATTTGCTCCCGCTGATAGAGTAGGAATCGGCTCGGGCAACTCGCCTTCTGTGACGATGGCTCGTTTTTCGTCGATCACGATCCACTTCCGCTGATCGAGACAGAGGAGCCGTTGGTCGGCTGTCAGTGTCACGGGAAAGGTGATCTTCTGCCCTTTTACGGTCAGAGTTGGATTCTCCATCGCACCTGATAACTCGATCTCCACTTTCGCCGTCTCGCCGGGACGGACGGATAGCCCCCACGTATTGTCAGCGCCATCCGGTTCGGTAATCCATCGCGGCATATCGTATTCGCGATCTAGCTTTGACCAGTCGATCTCATCCTTCGCACGCGGAGTGCCGAAGGGAGCATCAAAAGCGCTGACCGTTACCTCGGCTCGAGCGCTGAAGCCGTCGGGCTTCTCGCAGTCGAAAATCAGCTCATTGTCGCCCGAGCGTATCACCGGCACGGCGGTAGCTAGCGCGATTCGTTGCAGCAGTTCGCCCGCCTCGTCGTAGTGCACGCAGCCACTGTCGGATTCTATCTCGAGAAACTGCCCCGATTGCAAGGTCACTGGCACGACCAGCTTCTGACCGTTCACGGTAAGGCTAGGATTTTTCAGCTCCGTAGGCAGAACTGGCAGCGTTACGATGGGGCCAATGACGACCTCGGCAGCCCCACCAGCAGGCACATCATTGAGGTAAATCTGTAGCTCGGACATGTGCTTCATATTGACCGGACTTCGATAGATCCCGTAGCCGCTCCCATAGGGCCATTGATAGTCCGTCATGCGCTCCACATCGCGCTCGCGCAGCAGGAGCTCGACGTAGCGCCAACCTTTGAAGTCCAGCGTGACGTAGTGATCTGATTGCCCATGCATGTATTCGCGCGGAGAGCTGAGCTCCACCGCCGCCGTATCGCCTAAATCGCGATACGGAGCCTCAAATCTAAGGCCCGTCCTCGCCCAGGCCCCCTCTCGTGAGTCGGTTTTGTTCTCGGCTCGCAGGCGCAAATTGCGCTCGCCGCCCTTTGTATCCTCTGTCTCGGCAGAGACCTGAAGCTTGATCTTAGGAGAGGCGGTGCTCTGCTGAAAATCGGCGAGATCCGTATAATCGGTGACGATTTTGCGCTCGTCGCTATCGTAGGGAGCCACGGCATACAGCGTCTCTATTCGTGTGGTGAGCGGCTGTTCCGCATGGGCATTGGCGGAGGTCCACTTTTCCGAATCATTGCCCAGCGCGCTGATCCTGTGGGCATCCATGGTCACTGGAGTGAAGCGCCAAGTGCCGTCCTTCTCCTGTCGCAGGCGAAACTCATCGCCCGGCACCGACACACGTTTCGTCGTAGCCTCGTCGAAGTAGCGGGCTAGCCGGAGATGCTCGTGCCAGCCGAGCAGCGTAAATTGGCGCTCGATATGGTAGCTCTCGGGTCTGGTCGACACGTGGACTCCCTGCACCGACATGGCGCCATCTATCCCTAGATTTTTCCCGGCAAAATATTCCATCTCATCGAGGAAATGCCCTCGTGCTAGCGGACTTGGCTTGCGGGGTGCCCACCAACCGAGCTGAGGTTCGAGTAGGTCGGTCAGACGATATTTCTCGGCCGTGGCGATGTGTTTGTCGTGAAAACGCTTGGCGGCCCAGACAGCATGATCCCATGCCCCCAGTCGCGAGTGGAACCACCAATTGTGCGCGCCATGCGCGCTCGCTTCGGAAAGCACTTCCCCTTTCAGTCGCTTGAAAATGGCGTGCCGCATATAGTCGATCGCGTATCGGCTCCCCATTCCCTCGGATCCGTCAAAGTAGATTTGGTCCAGCCCAGCGTCATTGAAAACGTTCGCGATTTGGTCAGCCAACTCCTCCGCCAGTGGCGACCCCGGTTTGGGGTAAAATGCGATGTAGTGCTGCAAGAGATAATCGACTTTCTCTCCGACCGCGTGTTCAGCCACGTTCGTCTTGAAAGCGCCTCTCGTGCAGCCTTTGAAGGCGTAGGGAGGCGTGTGGCTGACCTCGGTGTATTGCACCAATTCCGATCCTATGCGCAGCACATTTCCTCGGCTGGAGTAGGTAAACACGACATCGTGTTGATCGGAAGGCTTCTCATTTACCCACACGACCGTATCCTCGGGCCCGAGAGGTTTCGCCAGGGTGTAGCTATCGGTGGCGATCAGGTCAGGACTGGCCTCGGGAGTCACCCAAGAATCCCGCGGCTCTATACAACCCGTCAGGGTGTGTATGCCCACCTTCAACCCTGCCGCGTGAATGCGATTCACAGCTTCTTTGAAATCCTCCATCCCGCGAGGATAGTAGGCTTCTCGTATATCGTAGTGCCCCAGCGTATTCCACCATCCATGTAGGTGAATATGAGTAAAGCCACCTCGTCGAGCCAAAGAAATCCAATCATCTACCGAAGCGAGCGAGAGATTCGCGAAGAGATACGAGCCACGATTGGCCTCTGCGCCCAGAGCCCACGGACCGCCGAGTTTTGAAACCGGGGCACCCGAGGCCTCTCCCATCGCTCTCAGCATGGCGGGGATGTCAGATTTTGGCCCGGCAGCGAGTCCGGCGCTCCAGCCCGTCAGCCCGTGCTCCTCCGTCGTCCATACTCGCAGTGAACTCGGATTGCCGAGGATACGCATTTCCACTGGCAACTCATAACCACGCAGACAAACGGCGTCCTCATCGTCGGAGAGCATATTCGCCATCGTACCATAATATTTGGTCGGTGTGACGGGCAGATTGACGAAGCTCAACTCAGTCACCTCTGGCAGAGTCAGAGAGCGCAAGGTAAAGGTGAAAAAGTCACCCTCCGTCTTCACATCCACCACAGCTTGCCCTTGGCCATGGGGAAAGGTAAAGGTCAGCGCACCGTCCGCAAAGGTCGCTTTGCGAGCCGTCGTCACGCGGCCATCCTTTAGCCTTGCCGATACGAGTTCCTGACGACGAGCCAACAACTCGCGTCCAGAGGCTTTGCTCTTCAGCGAGACCACACGCCCCAGGGTATCGACCTCCAGCTTCGTTCTCTTGTTCTCAAAAGTCGCCACGAGCGTAGGCGCGACCTTTTCGTCATCCACCAGCGTGTAATTCGCCTCCTTATGCGCCGTATCCTTCGCCAGTTCGGCCACTTCTTCGGCCGAAAAAGCCCGGGTATAGATACGCAAGTCGTCGAGCAATCCGTGATGGCTCACTTTCCCATTCCAAGTCCCCAGACGCAGCCCATCGGCGGCAGCGGGGTAGTCCCACTTGCTCGTGCCCACCTGTTTCCCATTGATATAGGTTCTGATTTCTGGCAGAGAAAAGACCACACACACGTGCGTCCACTTCTTTTGAGGCAGGGCGGAAAGCAGGTGAGCGCTCGTTTCTCCCCAAGTGTCGCCCGCCACTCCGGCTCTCTGACCGGGTCGTCCCATGCGGAAAGAGAGCGTTTTCTCATTGCTGAAGATCATCAGACCGCCCGGACTCCAGGTGCGAGTGACGAGCAGGTTCGGATAGCGTCCCACGTCCTTGCTTTCCCAAGTCGCCCACAGTGAGATCGTGAACGCTTCCGCTCCGTCTAGGCCGGGCACAGGAGGCAATTCGATGGAGGCATTTTCACCACCAAAATAGACGGCTGAGCCAAAAGGACCTTTCGCCCACTGTACTCCCTCCATCTCGCCCTCTAATCGGCTGGCTGACTTGTCCTCCGTGATCGCTCCCACTCCTTCGTCGAAAGGCAACCAAAGCCGCAAGGACGGATCCGGATCGGCAGCGAAACAAAAGCCTGTCAGAAAAAGAGTAAGGGAAAGGTAAAAAAGTCTCATTGCTAGTCGCTAGGGAGCGACAAGGACGCATTGGGATGGGAGCTACGCAAGCACCTCTTATCAGCGCGAAGAAGGGAGAGCCTATCTCTCGCGCCGGCTATCCTAGCGACAGAATATCTCGCTTCCATGCTAGCCGAATCATCACTTCCCAACGTAAGATATAGAGGAAAAAGCCCTACAGATGATAAATGAATAGCCCTATGAACTCCGGCCCACCCGACTCTACCCTCTTGCGTCCGCTATCGCACCCTCTATGGCGCAGCCTATCGCATTTCCATCTCCTGATCGCATTCCTTATCGGCTCTCTTTTTGGCCCGAATGCCATCTCTCTCGCCGAGGAAATGTTCCCCTTTGTCATCCCAGGACTCAAAAGACCGAGTGAAAAATCCATCGTGAATATGTCCTGGTTGAACGAGGCTCCGGCGGGGAAACACGGCTTCCTCTCGGTGCGCGATGGCCACTTCGTGGACGAACGAGGCGAACGAGTCCAATTTCTCGCCACCAACATGACCTTTGGCAGTTGCTTCCCCGATCACGAGACGGCGGACAAACTCGCGCCACGACTGGCCAGCCTAGGCATCAACTGCGTGCGCTTTCACCACATGGACAACGCCAGCGCCCCGCGTGGAATATGGAAAGCGAGGTCGGAAAAGAAAAACGAATTCGATCCTCAACAGCTCGACCGCTTGGACTATTTCATCGCTGCGCTGAAACGCCACGGCATTTATACCAATCTCAATTTACACGTCTCACGCAATTACTGGGAAGGCGAGGATTTTCCCGATGGCCTCAGCAGCGAGGAACGGCGCGAGCTACTACCTCGCTACGGCAAGGGGATTGATAAAATCAACGATCAGATGATGCGCATGCAGCGCGACTATGCCCAACAGTTGTTGGCTCATGTGAACCCCTATACAAAGAATTCCTATGCCACCGAACCAGCCGTAGCCATAGTCGAGCTGAACAATGAAAACTCATTGCTGCGGCTGAAGGTCGAGTCGCTACCCGAATACTACCGAGCCGAGATCTTGAAAAAATGGAACACTTGGCTGAGCGAACACTATGCCACGGAAGAAAAACTCATCGCTGCCTGGGGCGCTCGCGAGGAATTGGGGGCAGACCTGCTACCCGCCCAGATCACTTTCCAAGGAGGCAAGTATTTTGACTTGAGCCAAGGAAAAGAAAAGGAAGCGAACGAGATACGCGTGCAGCTAAAACAAAGGCCCGAGGTAGCGTGGCACGCCCAACTGCAATGGCAGGCGGTGCCTTTGGAAGAGGGAAAACTCTACACCGTAGAGTTCAGCGGCCGATCAGACCAAGCCCGAGAGCTGCCTCTCAGCACCCGCCTCAGCAAGGAAGACTATCACAACTGCGGTCTCAGCGAGAAAGTCCGACTGACGCCAGACTGGCAGAGCTTTTCCTTCAGCTTCCGCGCCCGACAGACCGAGCCAGAGGCGGTGCGCCTAGATTTCATCATCGGTGCCGGACCTATCGGAGACTTCGAAATCAAAGACCTCACCCTACGTCCCGGAGGTAGCTTGGGATTGCAGACCAGCGAATCCCTGAGCGCAAGAAATATCGACGGCGGAGAGAGCCGTATGGGCACTCCTCGCGGGGTGGACTGGACGCGATTTCTTGCGGATACCGAACGCCATTACAATGACGAGATGCGCCAGCTTTTACAAAAGGAACTCGGCGTTCGTGCCAACATCATAGACAGCCAAGCCAGCTATGGCGATATCGTAGGCACCTATCGCGAGTCGCGGAATGACTTCGTGGATATGCACGCCTATTGGCAGCATCCGAGCTTCCCTGGGCGTCCTTGGGATAGCAATCATTGGTTCATCAGGAACACTCCCATGACCGCCGATCAAAAAATGGGCAATCTGTGGAACCTAGCCATCTATCGGGTGGACGGACTACCGTTCACCGTCAGCGAATACGACCATCCTGCCCCCAATCACTACTCTGCGGAAATGTTTCCCATGATCGCCAGCTTCGCTGCGGCGCAGGATTGGGATGGTCTGTTTCAATTCGACTGGGGCGGCACGGGCTGGGATCAGCAGAAGATAGGCGGCTACTTTGCGCTCCAACAACACCCTGCCAAACTCGCTTTCTTACCCGCTGCCGCACTGATGATGCGTCGAGGCGACGTCTCCCCAGCTGCTGGCAGTGCGAGACTAGACATACCTGTCGAGGCGGTGACATCGCTGACAGCCGAGAGAGTTTCTATGTCCAAAACATGGCTCGACGCTGGCATTCGACCCGAGGATATCCTGTCGAAGCGGCTCAGTCTGCGTTTTGTTGAAAGCGACCGCATTGAGCTCAAAACGGAGGCTGGCAACACCCCTCCGCAGATCAGATGGGATACGCAAGCGGCCATCTACTCTGTAGACGCTCCCGCAGCAAAGGTCGTAGTGGGCCGCTGCACCGACAAAACGACGGAACTGGACGAAGTGCAGTTCGTCGTGGAACCGAATCCACGAAGTTTCGCCGCGCTGGCGCTCAACGCAATGGATGGCAAGGTGATCTCCCAGTCTCAGCGACTGCTCCTGACAGCGGTGGGGAACGTGGAAAACACAGATATGGTATGGAACGATGACCACACCAGTCTCGGACGCCGATGGGGCACGGCACCGACCATCTGTGAAAGCATCCAAGCCACCGTCTCCCTGAATACGCAGATGAGATCGACAAAAGTATACGCTCTGGATGGGACTGGCGAGCGAATCGCAGAAGTCCCCGCGAACATCAGCGAAGGAAAACTCGTGTTCACCATAGGCACCCCGTTTCAGACGCTATGGTACGAGCTGGTAGGAGAGTGAACGCAGAAAGGAGAATGATTGTAGTATGAAATTTCGGAATTCCATAAAGGACACGCTATTTCGTGAATCCACAGATTACACAGATTTTCGCAGATAAGAATCAAAAAATCTGTGTTCATCCGTGAAATCTGTGGATAAAACCCTCGAACTTCCCGGAGTCTCCTACTTCACCAGTTGAAAATAGCTTGCCCCTTGAAAAGCATCTTGCCCGAACAAGGCTCTCATTCTCTTGCCCCAACGGGGCAAAATATGCTAGCTCAGGGCAGAGCCCTGAGACTCGGTATCACCCACAATGTTGCACCCTGAAGGGGTGCCATAAACGTCTGAATCACACTGTGCTTACGACAGAACCACCGCGTTTCCTCCGCTCTATCGCGCCCCCCCCCTAGGACGCTAAATTAGTAGACGAACTCGAGACCCCAGACTACGTCCGAGGCTACCTTATTTTGTCCCGCTGGGACACCTGCTTGGGTAGCTCTTCCGGATGCGAAGCTTTGTGGAAGCACCAACGCCATGATTACAGAAAAGGGACTGGCTAGTTCGTGAATCCACAGATTACACAGATTTTCACAGATAAGAATCAAAAAATCTGTGTTCATCCGTGAAATCTGTGGATAAAACCCTCGAACTCTCTGGCATCTCCTATTGCCCCAGTGCACACTACACGACAAAATTTAATATAACTTAACAATTGACGGCTTGTGGTGTAGGAAATTGGGTACGAATAACAAAGACCGACACCAACGAGCCGCCGAAGTCACTCTAGAGGAACTTTTTCACCTATTCAAGCCCCATCTGA
>JBDHQE010000311.1:0-3377 GCA_039806885.1 Verrucomicrobiales bacterium | reverse complement strand
CGCCCAATAGGCTCGTCCTGAGGGAGTCGCAAAATAGCGCGGCATCTCGAAGGCGTATTTCCCTCTGACATCGTGATTCCCCATCGTCAGAAAGAGCGGCTGTTTCACCGTGAGGTCGCAACCACCGGGATTTAGCAACACTGGAACGAACAGGCTCTCATCCTTCCAGTTGTTACAAGTATCACCATTCCAGAGATGAAAGTCTGCCTTTGGAGTCAGCTCGTAGAGTCTGCGAATCGTCTCGTCGTGGATGTGCGTATCATTCCAAACTACGAAGCTGGCATGATCTCGCTCCAGTCCTGCGAGAGTGCGAAACTGACGCCATTCGCTAATTGCGGTTTCTGCGTCTCCGTCGATCGCCTCTGTCACGGAGCGCACCTTATATTCCGTGTCCGGCTTTAACCCGTCCAGTCGAATGCGTAAGACAGTATCAGACTGAGGATAAAATCCAAATCCATCCGTATGCGCTTGCCCACTCTCACCGTTCAGTCCCGTCCACTCGACTCGCCCACGAGAGAGGCGACTCACCGCCCAAATCAGTTCCGCGCCATCCCGGCGGGGTGCCATCACGACCAGAGGGCTGCGGATGAGCGACTCCTCTTTGGAAGCATCGTCTGACCCAGCAGCCTGAACGAGCGAGGAACTCACACTGCCCACGACTCCAAGAGCACTGGTTTGAGAAAGAAAGTGACGTCGTTTCATATCAGGCACAATAGAAGCCGAGCGTGAATACTGCAAAAGCGTAAACGAGGCTCGTAGTCTTAAACCTTGACTCACGACCTCCCCAAATATACGAAAAAGGAATTTCACACCCCCTATCCTGTATACTAAAAATCAGGACTTCGGATTCAACCACTCCACCCGATTGATCCACTCCGCCGCGCTCGAATCACTCTCTGCACAAACAGACACTTGATACCATCCAACTCGCCCATCAGGGGCAGTCGCCTCGAAATACAGTGTCTCATATAGAGGAAAGTCAGCACCACTCCCGGCATCAACCTGATACCACTTGATCTCGCGCCCCAGAATGCGGGCGACACGCCATTTTTGTGCGTGATGGAGCACTTTTACTTTATCTTCTGATCCTTCTAGGAACTCCTCCCAAGGCGGAGGACTGTCGGGAGTTTTCTGCGGCACAGGAGAAGCTTTCACCCAGAGATAATTCAGAGAATCTGCTTTGCGATACCGCAGGCGATAGCCCCCGTCCGGCAGTGATTCTATATTCTCGGGACCACCCCAGTTCTTTGCGCACCATGCGGAATGAAGAACTGCCAGTTTTCCCGTCGCATTCAATTTCTCGAGACTGCTTCTCGCTTCAGCGGTTTTGGATGCGCCCTCTCCGGATATTTCGACTGACTTGCATCCGCAAAGGCATACGACAATCAACCCGAAATACAATGCTTTCATTCGTGAGAGACTTACACGATCATTTCATTCTTTCAAATCGGAAATTTATCGGACATGATCCTCCTTATGAAGAAGTTCTCTTTCTACGCGTTCATCGTAACCGTAGTTTCATTCATCTCGGTTTCTCCACTCGTGCACGCCGGTCAAGCGATCATTCTACCTGATCTGTCGAGCGCTTGGTTCATTCCATTGGGAGAAGGCGGCACTCTCCAGCAGATCAATCTCGACACTGGCGCTGTGACCATGCATAAACTCGCCGACCCCCTGCAGGATGCCGAGATTTCCGCCATTTGCGATCTTCCCGAAGGCGGAGCCGCGATCATCGCCGGTGGCGCTGTGTGGACCTGGCCGAATACCGCCTTATCCGAAAAGCCAGTGAAGCTAAGAAATCTGCCAGAAGGCTTCTCTGCTTGGGATATTTCTTGCCTCACCAGCACGGGTTCTGGACCAGTCGGCACCATTCTCCTTTACGGCTCCTATGGAGACGATCCGGAAAGCGTGGTGATCGCCCTGACGCCCGGTGCCAAAAAATTTGCCAAAGTCTTTTTTCGGCGCACTTCTCTCACCGCTCTGCCTGACCAATCTCGCGATGGACGCATGTTCCTCGGAGCAGATTCCGACCTCTGGGAAGGGCGCATCGACGGCCCCGAAGCAGGAGATGACGATCCCATACTGCCATTTACGGGCTGTCGCCTGGCCCCTTTGGCACTGGCGAACAGCGATGAAGGAAACTCCGGATCAATGGGTGTTCGCTGTGTGGCCGTGGGCCATCGAAAGGTCTATGTGAACTTGGCGGGGCGACACATGGGAGCGATTCTCGCGGTCACGATACCTCAAAAGTCTCGCTACCTCGACAACAGTGAAAGCGAGCATCCCGAACTAGCTGAAGCCTATGCCATAGAAAGGGAAGTCTTGAGTGCAGTAGAGATTCTCTTCGATGGCGGTCCCTGCACCGGTTTGGCTGTCGGCACGGATGCTGATGGAAAGGATGTGATCGTGTGGAGGGAAGATGAGAGCGGAAAAATCGTGCTCAAGTCTGAACAGGACGAGCCAAAAGTTCTCGTGCCGGGAGAGTGAGCATTTCTCAAGAACACCTTACCCACAGAACTCAAATGCCCTGGCTGATCAAATCCGAACCGAACGTTTTTTCCATACAGGATCTACAAAAGGTAAAGCAGGAACCCTGGAACGGAGTGCGCAACTACCAAGCGCGGAATTTCATGTGGAAAGAGATGAAACTCGGGGATCTGGCGCTGTTCTATCACTCCAACGCAACACCTCCAGGGATCGTGGGGCTGGCCGAAGTCGCATCCCCCCCTTATCCTGATTCAACGCAATTTGATCCCACTTCTGAATACTACGATCCGAAGGCGAGCGAATCATCCCCGCGCTGGTACCTGGTAGATTTTCGTCACATCGCCACGTTTCGCGAGATCATTTCACTTCAGCAACTACGCGAGGACGAGACACTACGCGAGATGATGGTCTGCCAGCGAGGCTCCCGGCTTTCCATCACTCCCGTCGAAGCGACGCACTTTCGAAAAATTCTGAAAATCGCCGGATACGAGAGAAGGGTCTGAACACTGGTTCGAATCCCTCCTCTCTATTCCGATTGATTCACTCGATCTGAACCTCGATCGCCTCGGTCTTGGTGAATCTTTCGCGGTCATTATTACTGCGGCGTAGCGAAGCCCAGTAGCTCTCCCAAGGTTCAATATCTCTCCGTCCAGCTCCTCCAGTCAGCAGGATCTTACTGCTAGTCGTCCGTGCGTGGAATTTTCTAGGTCCGAAAGAAGGCCCCTGAACGACGATATCTCGGATTCCGGCAGGAAACACACGAATCAACTCATTGTACTTCCGGGTATTGTACCCCATATCAAAGCCGGAAATCGCCCATTGTTTAAGATATCGATCCCGTTCCGCCCTCGGCAGATTGAAGATGACCTCATTCGCTTTTACCGCTTCTC
>JBDHQE010000310.1:0-3392 GCA_039806885.1 Verrucomicrobiales bacterium | reverse complement strand
TTCCGACAAGTCCTTGAAGAAACCGGAATGAGCGTAGAGAAGGAATTCGAGGCAGTGGCCCTTGCCCGGCGGATGGACATGTTCAGCATCGTGTACGTCGGATCACCCGAAGAAGCAAAGCGCATGGCCGAGAGCGGAGCGGATGCGATCATCGCGCATGTCGGGACGACCGTCGGAGGATCGATCGGAGTCGTCGGGGCCGTGGTTTCGTGGGAGGATACGATCCGTCGGACTCAGGCGATCATTGATGCCGCAAAATCCGTGCGCAAAGACATCTTTTTCCTCTGTCATGGCGGTCCGATCAATACTCCGGAAGATGCGGAGAGAGTCATTCGTGCGACCGAGTGCGTCGGCTTTGTCGGGGCGTCCAGCCTCGAGCGCATGGGAGTGGAGGAATCGCTCACGGCGCTAACACGCCAGTTCAAATCGATCACCGTCCGCTCCACACTCTGAAACACCGCGATGATCAAACAGTTTCTTTGAGAATCATTGTGGATTTCAATCGCAGCCTCACCTCTCGATCCCATGTTTCTCGAAGCTAGCAATACCCCGGATGAAGTCGTCGACCAGCGTGCCCACTTCTGGATCTCGCGCCCGGAACTCACAGGCACAGAAGATCTCTACTGCGTCAAAGTCATCATCCCTCCCGGTGGCAGCCATCCTTTTCACTACCATCCCGGCAAGGAAGAGATCATCCACATCCTGTCCGGACAAGCCCATCTGTGGATAGGCGAAGCGCATCGCGATCTCGGACCTGGGGAGTCAGCCTGGATTCCTGCATCGGAAATCCACGCGGCCTATAACCTGACCGCTCAGGATCTTGTTTTTCTCGCCATTATCTCTCCTGGTTCTGCGCCCGGCGGAATGACTGTGGATGTTTTTGAGAACGAACCTTGGAAATCTCGCCATGCAGGAATGACCTCCCCTGACAGCCCCGCATCGATTGCGTAAAAAAATTATCGACTCCGAATCATATATCACGCTACTCTCTCACGATATGACAGCCACTAGTGCAACTTCTGCCCCGAATCAACCAACCCCGAATGCCATGCGCCTGCTCTGGGCCGGGTTTCTCGCCATCCTCGCTGCCGGCATCGGTGCCGGTGTGCGGGGAGGAATCCTCGACAACTGGGCATCCGAATTTCACCTAACCTCCTCTGTAATCGGTGAAATTATCGGGGCTGGCTTTACCGGCTTTTGTTTCGGGATCATCATTAGCGGAGTCATCGTGGATAAGCTCGGGTATGGGAAAATCGTTCTAGTCGCGTTTCTTCTGCACGTCGTCTCCGCCCTCGTCGCCTTTGCCGCCACGAGCAATCAGAGTCCCGAGGTTGCTCGCAGCTTTCTCTATTGGGGCACCTTTCTTTTCGCTCTGGCGAACGGCAGTCTCGAAGGAGTGGCGAATCCTCTGGTAGCCACCCTCTTTCCGAAAAATCGAACGCACTATCTCAATATACTCCACGCCTCCTGGCCCGCCGGACTCATTCTCGGCGGAATGATCGGATGGTTTCTGGGCAAAGGTGGAATTTTCGGAGCTGAAGGACTGAATTGGCGTATCCAGTTGGGCTTGTTTCTCATACCGACCTTACTTTATGGCCTAGCCTTTCTCGGACAGAGATTCCCGAAATCTGAGGCGGCTGAGAAAGGTCTACCGTTCGGCGAAATGATGCGTGAAATCGGTCTGCCCGGCGCAGCTTTGGCCGCCTATCTACTCGTTCTATTCTTCCGAACCGACCTCGGGCTGCCCGGCTGGGCCGCATGGTCTATCGGTGGCGTTCTTTTACTTACGGTCGGAGTCCTGACTCGCTTTTCTCTCGGTTCACTCCTTCTCTTTGTTCTCTACATCGCTCACACATTTCTGGGAGCTGTGGAACTCGGAACAGACAACTGGATTCAAAACATCACTGGAAATCTACTGACTCAGAAAGAAGGAAAAATCCTTTTTGTCTGGACTAGTTCACTGATGTTCGTACTGCGTTTCTGCTCGGGCTGGATAGAAAAGAATCTGAAGCTCTCTCCCATCGGAATTCTTCTCATCGGTTCTATCATCGCATGCATCGGCCTCAATCTGGCGAGCGGAATCACGACATTCGCGAGCGCTCTGATCGCACTCGGAGTCTACGCATTGGGAAAAACCTTTCTCTGGCCTACCATGCTGGCTGTGATCGGTGATCGCTTTCCCAAGACAGGAGCTGTCGCGATGTCCATCATGGGTGGCATCGGAATGATGTCAGCAGGCTTGATCGGCAGTCAGGGACTGGGCTATGCTCAAGATCGCTTTATGGTGGAACATCTGCAGCAGGCGAATCCGGAACTGTATGCAGCGCAAAAGGTCGAGAAGTCGTCTTCCTTCCTGTTTTTTGAGAAAGTGCATGCCGTCGATCAAAAAAACGTAGTCGAAGCAAAGGATAAACCCGAAGCTGAGCGTTCTGCGGAACAGAAAACCTTGCTCGATTCTCTGATCGTCGGATCTCGAAAAACCCTTCGAGCGGACTCCTTCCTCCCTGCAACCATGGCAGGGATCTATCTCCTGCTCCTGATCTACTTCCGCATGATCGGAGGTTACAAAGTGGTGCAAGTAGAGGAAGAGTAGCGCAGACAATCTTGTCTGTGTCCGCCATTCTAGGCTTGACTAGAGAAAGGCAGAATGTTGAATGCAGAAGTGCTGAGCTTGCAAAAATCCAACAAGTCATTTAAGCCGATACCACTTCGTGACACGACTTAATTCAAACGTTCTCTAAAAATGGATTTCTTCTATATCACAGTAGCTGCTCTTGCACCAATCGCTCTTATTCTCGCAGGGAAGCGAGTGCTAGGGAGCCAGACCCATCCCGCAGCGATTTTCATTCTTGCTTGGCTCCTTTGTACCTTCATCCTAAGCCTTGCTGAGGCGGTTCCGATGTCCCGAGGCATTCTTGCTTTCGTATGGGTCGCTGTTTCATACACTGTGATCACTCTTATCCGTAAGTCTCGAAGTGCTTCACACAAGACTACACATCAAGGTTCTCCCGAAGAGCCTCATGAATAGTATCGATCCCTGATTCTAAGGGACAGGCGATTCTAGGACTACCACGAAACTGATAGGCTCCGGATTTTTAACCACGAACCACGCGAACGACACGAACCTGATAGGCTCTGCTGGTTTTAACGATGAATGATGGAGTGCCGCGCTAGCGAAAGAAGAAAGGAGCGCGGACATTCCTGTCGGCGACTTTTAATGGAACTGGCATCCGCCAGGAAGATATTTCGGATTCTAAGGGACAGGCGATTCAGGACCATCACGAACCTGATAGGCTCCGGGTTTTTAAATTATGAACCTGATTCCGTGAGATAATTCTTATGTTCGAAATCTGCAAATTTAGAGGGTTCAATTTCGATAATCAGAGCACGTC
>JBDHQE010000035.1:0-21239 GCA_039806885.1 Verrucomicrobiales bacterium | reverse complement strand
GTCGGAACAGACCTATCTGCCCGAGATGAGCTATCCCGAGCGCCTTCAGGCCGATTATGATACGATGGGCCTGACCACTGGCCACCATCCCATGACGCTCGTGCGCCCCTGCCTACCGCCTGGCACACCCAACTTCGCCGAACTCTCCGCACTACCCCAGGGAACTTCCGTCGTCGTCGCTGGTGCCGTCATCTGTCGCCAACAGCCCAGCACGGCGAAAGGCGTCGTCTTTCTCACACTAGAGGATGAAACCGGACTGGCCAATCTCATCATCTACGGAAAAATTTTCGAAAAGTATCGACTTCCCATTGTCACCGAGCCTTTCCTGCTGGTCACCGGAACCCTCCAGCGTGCCCCCGACGGAGGGATTCATATTCTGGCATGTCACTTTGTCCCACTTCCCATCGAGCAATCGCTCCCCGCCTCTGAATCGCACGACTTCTGCTGAAGAAGACGGCGAACTAGCGCATCCCCACACACCCAATTCTCCCCGAACAGCGCCCCTTTACCCTCCTGCCTTGCAGAAAAGTCACTCCCGTGTATCATGCCACGGTTATCGCGTGGCAGCGTCTGATTGCTTTCCCCACGCATTCCTGTTCTCAAATTCATCTCTTACCCCCTATCCTGATCATGTCTTTCCGATTCACTGGATTCGTCGACGAAGCTGAAAAATCTCTGGATGGCCAGATTTCCACCCTCAAAGAAGCGGGTTGGAGCGCCATCGAACTGCGCCTAGTCAATGGAAAAAGCATTAGCGACCAAACCGAGGACGAATGGAATGCCACACGCGCTGAGCTAGAGAAGAACGGCATCGAGATCGTCGGCTTCGGCGGTCAAATCGGAAACTGGGCACGCCCCGTGACTTCAGATTTCCAAAAGGACATCGACGAACTGCGTCGCGTCGCTCCCCGGATGCGTTCGGTGGGCGCGAAGCTGCTGCGCATCATGTCTTGGCCGAATGACAAAGAAGCTCCACTGGAGCGTGCTGCTTGGAAAGCCGAAGTCGTCCGTCGCCTCCGAGAATTGGCTCCCATCGCCGAAGCAGAAGGCGTAATCTTGGCCCATGAAAACTGTAACGGATACGGCGAAAGCCCTGAAGGAGCTCTAGAACTCATCGAAGCCGTCGGGAACCCCGCCTTCCAGCTCATCATGGATACCGGGAATAACAGCCTACACCACAACAGTAATGAGGCGACTTGGGACTATTACTCGAAATGTCGCGATCATGTTGTCCACGTTCACATTAAAAGCGCGAAACCCAACCCTGCCGGTGGCGACTGGATCACCTGTCACGTCGATGAAGATCCTGTTCAGCGACGGATTCTGGAAGATCTGAATCGAACCGGCTACAAAGGCTGGCTCTCCATTGAACCCCACATCAAAGCGGCCATCCATGCAGGACAGGATGTCGACGACTCCGGAGAAGCCCGCGCCGTATGGGTAGAATACACCCGCCGCTTGGAATCGCTGGTTCGCGAAGTAACTGGCGCTGCAAGCTGAGTGTGATAGCCGTCGATGCGGCGTGACACGGAGGACGATCTCTCCGAGTCAAAACTCCATTGCGATCTGTATTCCGCCGAAGAAATCGTTCCGATTTTCAAGGCGTGCAGAAGTGATGTTTTCTGCGACATAAGGACTCACGCTTAGGCGAGAGGAAACCGCCCAATCGACCTTCACCAAGAAGGCCATGTGGTTCCATCCGCCGCCATTGTCGTAGTATTTGTGATCCCATCCACTGGTTACCATGGGAGTAAGCGTCAGTGAATCACTGAGTTCGTGCTCGTATTCCACGGAGAGTTCGTAATAAAAGCCGTCTCGATTGTAATTCCAGGCAGACAGAACACCGACGGTCAGCGGACCGAGTGAACGACTCGCGCCCACTGAGAACTCGTGCTCCGCTCCTTCCCCGACTCCCGCTCCGATATCGCCTCGTGGATACCAGAACCCAGCATAGCCGAGCGTGAACTCGGTCTCTCCGAACGTCGCCGTGAGATCGACTAACAGATTCCACTCGTCGTAGTCGGCGATGGCATCCTGGAGAAACCAAGGAGTCACGCCAAGTGAAAAGGTGTCGTTAATCTCCCATTCATAGGATAGCTCCGTCCAAAACGTGCTGTATTGCAGGAACTCTCCGCGAAAAATATAATGAGAATCATAGCCGACACTCCACTCGAATTCATTACCCAGCGATGTATCCACCCCCAATTCCACAATCTCACTGCCCAACTCCCCTCCGTAGGAGTCTCGCTCCCCACTGAGCACTAGCATCCCCCAGAAGCCAAAAAAGGCGAGGAGGCGAAAGCCGAGAGCAAGGGGAGGTAACAACATTCTAATTACTTAATTTTTCATTATATTTTAGTATAATTGATAATTTTCACAATAATTTTGCGCTACTCACGAGCAAAAGCACTCGTGAATTCAGAAAGAATCGATGAAAGCACAGACGAAAATATCTGCGCTACGCCTCCTGCGGCCTCGTGACACGCACACGCCAAGCCACAGGACCGAATTCCATGTAATCCCACTGGAAAGGAATACTTTCTTCCACCTTGATCTGATAGTGCAGAGGCTTAGGATCGTGATCGTTTGTGAACTCGAATGCCTCACCGGGAGCTAAATTCTTCAGTGCCTGATGAAAAATCTCATGGCGCTCGCCGGGAGGATGAGGGCGCAAATCGAGTCGAGTCACCACTTTGATCCCAGAATCGACGGATTCGTCTGCCTGCAGCTTCGTCAGATGGATGATCACCTCGCTCGTCGTCTCCTTTTTCACCTCCCACGAGTGCTTGCCGGGAAATCGATTGCGAAAAACACCCCGAATCAGCATGGGCATCTTATCTGAAATCAATTCCATCGTATCCCCCGCCTCCATCATCCCATATCGATGAGACACCGCATGTAGCGCGTCACCATCAGGAATCTTTCGCAGATTCATCACGGTGGATACTCCTTCTGTCGGATGTACTGTCGAGTCCCCCGTCCGGGTCACGCGCACGGTCCACTCCTTTCCCTCTCGCGTCAGGTATTCCCATCCCACCACTTCTCCGAACAGAGATTGTAACTCATAGAAGAGAGCCTTCGGATCGTGATCGTTGATGAAGACAAAACTCTCCCCCACCGCTAAATCCCGGAATCGGTCTCCGATCCGCTTGTGGCGCTCCAACGGAGCCAGTGGACGGACATCATCGGGAAGGGACTCGCTCATGATAGATAATTTGGATTAGGAACTCAAGAATACCTCAATAAGTGCCCACCTTTTGAAAACGCAAGAATCGGGCACATCGACAGAACAATCCCGGACAAAGACGGAACCATAAAGAGCCAGTGGACGTGACTCGCTAAACGCGGAACTGAAAGACCGTTTGCGATCAAACGATTGGCGATTACTCTGCCGATTCCTAACATGATCGCGGAATCCGTAGCTGCTCAATTTGATGTTCCCGGACGTCTCGTCGCCCTGCGCACCATCGGTGCGGGCAATGTGAATGACACATATCGCGTAATTTTTCGAACCGTATTCTCCGAGGAGCAATTCATCCTGCAGAGAATCAATAAATCCGTGTTCAAAGATCCTCCTGCCGTGATGCGGAATATGAAAATCGTGACCGATCACGCCCACCGCCGAATCGAGGCGGAGGCGGATCAGACGGATCGCATCTGGCAGCTCCCGCGAGTCATTCCTTCCCTCGATGGAAAGGACTATGTGGTCGATTCTAAAGGGGAATATTGGCGCGCTCTTTCCCTCATTTCTAGCTCGACCAATTACGACAAAGTCACCGAGCCTGAACATGCAGCTGAGGCCGGACGCGTACTAGGCTACTTTCAGCGAATTATCTCCGACCTGTCCGCTGACGAATTGGTTGACACATTACCTGGCTTTCATATCGCACCTGGCTACCTAGACGCCTATGACAAGGTCATTACGACGCAAGGAGCACAGAATCGTCTCACAGGAGTCTCCGAGGCGAAGCGGCTTGCGAAATTCGTGGAGCAGCGACGAAACATGGTGCACATCCTAGAAGGTGCCAAGACCTCCGGAGAATTACAGCTCCGCCCCATCCACGGCGATCCGAAGATCACTAACGTGATGATCGATAACTTCACTGGAAAAGGGACCGCGATTGTCGATCTCGATACGGTTAAGCCCGGTCTCATCCACTACGATTTCGGCGATGCGGTAAGGAGTGGATGCAATCCAGCAGGGGAAGAAACGAGCGATCTGAGCGGAGTCTTTCTCGATCTCCACCTCTTCGAAGCTCTCGTGAAGGGCTATCTGACGGAAGCGAAGGATTTCCTGACCGAGGCAGATCGACGCTATCTTTTCGATTCCGTCCGCCTGATTGCCTTTGAGCTGGGCCTACGCTTCTTTACCGACTATCTGGCGGGCGATGTCTATTTCAAGGTCGGGCACGAAGGCCAGAACCTCAACAGAGCACGAGTGCAGTTCGCCCTCTGTGAAAGCATTGAGGCCCGCGAAGGGAAAATGCGAGCAATTCTGGATCGCTATCTCTAGGTCAGGATTCGGAAATCCCCTTCCTTCACGGATAGCACATATCGGGCGATCTGAATTGAGGTTTTTACTTGCAGCAGAATGCGAGGTAAGGCCACAATCACGCTGTATCCTATGAATACCTTCTCGCCCCATCCGAAGTCTCTTCCCAGACGATCCGCTCCGCTTCTGAGAACAGTCATCACTTCCTTGGCTACGATTCTACTCGCATTCACTATAAAGCCCACAAAGGCAGCCGACGATCTGCCCGATCCGGGCGTCGTATCAGCCGCCCTGCACAAGGCGACAGAATTCTACGCGACGCAACTTTCCTCCCACGGCGGCTATGCTCGCGCTTGGACACTGAATCCTCGTATCGGTTATGTGGAAGCGAAGGAAGGTCCCTCTGTCATCTCGATCCAGCCCTTTGGCACGACTACTGTAGGCTTGTCAATGCTGAAAGCCTGGCAAGCGACAGGAGATCCCATCCATCGAGACGCAGCTCGCGCCGCTGCCCAAGCGCTGATCGACTGCCAGCTCGAATCGGGCGGATGGAGCGAGGACTTCGACTTCGATGCAGACGATCCTGCCCGATACCGTTTGAGAAAGCCTATCGTAAAAATCGACGAAACTAGACAAAAAAAGCTCCGGAATCTCACCACCGTAGACGACGACAAAACACAGTCAGCGATGCTCTTCCTGCTAGAACTCGCCCACGATCCCGCCTTTAAAGACGACAAAGAACTGCACGATTCTCTCGCGTACGCCTTCGACCACCTCTTGGCAGCACAGGCGAAGAATGGAGGCTGGCCCCAGCAATTCGATCGTCCAGCAGATCCAAATGGGAAAGTCAAAAAGGCGAGCTTCCCACAGGAATGGCCGCACGAATATCCCAAGCAAAGCTACTACAGCTACTACACCCTGAACGACGACAATCTGCTCAATATCGTTAACCTTCTTCTCAGAGCTTGGGAACTGACGGGGAATACCCGCTACCTAGATTCGGCAAAGCACTGCGGCGACTTCCTGCTGCTCGCTCAGTTCGAAGGGGATCAATCTGCCTGGGCGCAGCAGTACAATGAGGACATGGAGCCCGTCTGGGCGCGAAAATTCGAGCCTCCGGCACTGACTTCCACCGAATCCATCGGTGCCTGTCGCACGCTCGTCGCGATCTGGCTGGCCTCCGGAGAGGAGAAATATCGGGCAGCGATCGAACCTGCCCTCGACTGGCTCGAGCGCAGCCGCCTCGACGACGGAGACTGGTCCCGGTTCTATGAACTGCGAACCAATCGACCGCTCTACATGACAGCCGAGACTTATCAGCTCACCTACGACGGCTCGAACACACCCACCCACTACTCATTTCATCCCAAAATTTCAATCAATACGATCCAACATTTGCGGAAGGAAATCGCCACCCCGAGAGAGGAACTGCTCGCAGCGAGAAATGCTCCTGACTCTCCGGATGCCTGGATGAAACGTGCTCGGAGTCTCCGATCCAAAGTGGACAATGCTCTCGCTCAACGAAATGCAAATGGAGTCTGGGAGAAAAGTGGCAAAATCGACGCCACTCCTTTCACTCAAAATATGAATGTCATGTCGGACTATGTCGCTGCGATGCAATCTGCATCCAAGCGCTGATCTCCGCTACCCGTTCGCATCAGGGCGACTCGCTCGCGTAATCGTGCCACTAATTTTTCTTTCTTTCACGATTCAGAGTGAGCTACCATCGAGCTTCCTCATCATGAATCGACGCCATCTTCTTGCCCTCTCCGCTGCGGCCACTGCGGTTCCCGCCTTCTCCACCCGAGCCTCTGAAAAGTCAGCTCTTGCTCTAAAAAAGGGAGCCGTAATCCTCTTCCAAGGAGATTCCATCACCGATGCCCATCGAGATCGCAAGGTTGAAGACAAGGCAAACGATCCCGCGATGTTTGGACGCGGTTATCCATTCCATCTCGGTGGGCAGATTTTGGCCGATCATCCAAAGCAGGAGTATGTCATCTACAATCGCGGTATCTCAGGGAATAAAGTTCCCGATCTGGCCGCTCGCTGGCAGAAGGACTGCCTCGATCTAAAGCCCGATCTCATCAGCATTCTGATCGGAATCAATGATCTTTGGCATAAGCTGGGAGGCCGCTATGATGGCACTCCAGAACTCTATCGTGAAGGCTTCACTCAGTTACTGGATGAGACAAAAAAGGCTCTGCCTACGACCACTCTGGTGATCTGCGAGCCATTCGTTTTAAGATGTGGGGCGGTGGATGATTCGTGGTTTCCAGAATTTGAAACCCGCCGCAATATCGCTGCCGAAGTCGCTCAAACGGTGGGGGCTATCTGGGTTCCTTTTCACCAAACTTTCGAAGCTGCGGTGAAATCAGGGACCGAGCCTGCCTACTGGGCCGCCGACGGAGTCCATCCCACTCAGGCAGGTCACGCGCTGATGGCAAAAGTCTGGCGCGAAAAAGTCGGCCTCTAATACCTGCGTAAAAAGGCCGCGCAGCCTTTCCTTTTACCGCATGAATGCGACCTCTTGCTTCCCATCCCGATTCCCAACTGCGGCCCGCGTGTTTCGGATGATCGTTCCCGGAGTCTTCGCATTTTTCCTGATGAGCACACCTCTATTCGCCGCTCCGTGGGAAACATTATCCGATGATGAAGCCTCCGCGTCAGGCTGGACACGAGCCAAACTGGCAGCAGCCAAAGAATACGCAGACACGATCAAGACAGAGGCAGTAATGATCGTTGTGAATGGAAAAGTTCTCGATCAATGGGGGCCAATTGATCAAAAATTCAATGTTCACTCCGTTCGGAAGAGCTTCCTGAGCGCATTGTACGGAATCGCTGTGGCAGAAGGAAGAATCAAGCTGGAGGCAACAATGGCCGATCTCGGGATCGACGATAATCCTCCGTCACTGACCGAGGAGGAAAAGCAAGCAACGGTACACGATCTGCTGAAAGCTCGCTCCGGCGTTTATCATCCCGCCCTGTATGAAACGGCCACGATGAAGGAGAATCGGCCCGAGCGATACAGCCACAAGCCGGGCACCTTCTGGTATTACAACAACTGGGATTTCAACGCACTCGGCACGATTTATAAAAATGCCAAAGGCAATATCTACCAAGACTTTGAGACCCTGATCGCCCAACCTCTCGGCATGGAGGATTACACCGCAGCCGACGGACGTTATGTCACTGGAGCGGACTCTATCCATCGAGCCTATCCCTTCCGAATGACAGCTCGCGACATGGCACGCTTCGGGCAGCTTTACTTGCAAAACGGGCAGTGGGGAGGAAACCAGATCCTCCCTGCTGAATGGGTGCGTGACAGCGTAACCGCCTATTCCAAGACCGGAGATGGCGGAGGGTATGGCTACCTGTGGTGGATCGCCGCACACGGAAAACATCTCCCCGGCGTCACTCTGCCCGATGGGAGCTATTCTGCTCGGGGTGCAGGCGGCCATTATATCCTAGTCGTGCCGAGCCTGAATCTCGTAATCGTCCATCGCGTCAATACCGACGTGCAGGGCGCACGAGTGGAAAAAGGAGAGTTTGGCAAGCTGGTGGATCTCATCCTGAATGCTCATCAGTCCTCCTGAATAGAATCTTGCACTTGATTACGAGACTGCATTGTCCCATGAAAATCCGATTTATCCTATCCCTTCTCGCTCTCTTCCTCGTCCTATCCTCCTTTGCCCAAGAGACCTCTACCGCGAAGCCGGAGACGCCTGTTTTCCGTGCCGGGGCCGCCACTGCGAATATCACCCCTTTTCTCGGCATGGACATTGTCGGGAATTTTGCTCCGCGTCCTGTCGCCGTGAATGTCCATGACGAGCTGCACGTTCGATGCTTGGCTCTCGATGACGGAGAGACTAAGCTCGTTTTCGCTGTGGCAGACAATCTCCATGTCGTCCGGGAAGTCTGGGACGAGATCAAGACCATCCTCCAGAAAACCACGGGCCTGCCACCTGAAAACCTGATGTTCTCTGCCACCCACACCCACTCCAGCGTCACCGTGGCAGACACGAAGGAGACAAAAAATCCTCTGCTGAATCACTATCGCGCTCTCTTCATCTCTCGCGTCGTAGACGGCGTCCAGATGGCTTTGAACCGTCTCGAACCCGCTGAGATCGCTTGGGCGACGGGGCAGCTCCCACAACACGTCTTCAATCGACGTTTCATGATGAAGGAAGGCCTGACGAATCCCAATCCATTCGGTGGAGAAGACCGTGCCGTGATGAATCCAAGTGTCCCGATCCGCAAGAATCTTGCTGATCCCGCCGGTCCTACGAATCCCCAGGTGTACAGTCTCTCTGTTCAGAGTGCAGAGGGTCGCCCCATCGCCCTGCTCACCAATTATTGGCTGCACTATGTCGGCAATCGGGTGCGGGATGATCTCAGTGCGGATTATTTTGGCGAATTCTGTCGTCTCATGGAGCATAAACTCGGCTCTGACGATCAGTATCCCCCCTTTGTGGCCATCTTGGCCAACGGTCCTTGCGGCGATGTCAACAGTACGGATCGCAGCTTCGGCGCACCGGAAGGCTCCAATAAGCCCTATGAAAAGCTACGTCTTGTCGCGGGCGACCTAGCGGATGAGGTCATGCAAATTCGGGAGAAAATGGAATACCAGAAATGGGTTCCTTTGCGTGCTGCTGGGGAAGAGTTGGTGCTAAAAGTGCGTCGTCCCACACCAGAGCAAATTGCATGGGCCGAATCAGTGCTTGCGAAACCAGAGGGCGAAAGCCAGAAACATCGTCTGGAGCGCCCCTATGCCGCACGAGTGTTGGCTCTGAAGAAAGCAAAGGAAGACACTACCTCCGTCTTTCTCCAGGCTTTTGGAATCGGTGATCTCGGCATCCCTTCCATTCCTTTTGAAGTCTTCACGGAAACTGGATTGCAGATTCGCGATCAGAGTCCCTTCCCCGATACTTTCACCATCGAGCTGGCCAACGGCAGTGGTGGCTATCTGCCGACTCCCAAGCAAATCGATCTTGGAGGCTACGAAACCTGGATAGGCACCAACCGAGTCGAGCGCGATGCCTCCGAAAAGATTCGTGACAAGGTGCTCGATCTGCTGAAGCGCCTGCGTTGAACCATTTCTTCCCTCTATTAGATCAACCAATCCTGCATTCCATGAAAATCCGATACATCCTACTCATTCTATCCGCCCTGTCCCTGATCCTCCCTTTGTCGGCACAGGAAAAGCCCGCCACGGAACCCAAAACCGAGACTAAAGTCTTCCGGGCCGGAGCAGCCACTACGAATATCACTCCTTTTCTAGGGATGACCATCGTCGGGAACTTCGCTCCGCAGCCCATCGGGAACAACGTTCATGATGAGCTGCATGTCCGCTGTCTCGCCCTCGACGATGGGAAAACCAAACTCGTCTTTGCCGTCGTCGATAACATCTCCATGGTTCGTGAAATCTGGGATGAAGCGAAAGCCCGCATCAAGGAAGCCACCGGATTGCCACCGGAAAACCTAATGTTCTCCGCCATTCACACTCACTCCAGCGTGCGAGTGCCTGCCGCAGCCGGTTCCGGGAATCAGCTGTCCGATGAATACCGCGTCCTCATGATCTCTCGTATCGTTGACGCCGTGTCCATGGCTCTGGGCAATCTCGAACCCGCCGAGATCGCTTGGGGCAATGGCCAGCTCCCACAGCACGTCTTCAATCGACGCTGGCTCGTGAAGGAAGGCGACAGCGTACTCAGTCCCCTCGGTGAACCAGATCACGCAGTGATGAATCCTTCCTCTGCCCTGCGCCCGAAGCTTTCTGAGCCTGCCGGGCCGACCAATCCTCAAGTCTATTGCCTCTCTGTCCAGACTCCCGAGGGACGCCCGATCGCTCTGCTGGCCAACTACTGGCTACATTACGTCGGAGGCGTCGAGCGCGAGGATTTCTCCGCAGACTACTTCGGCGAATTCTGCCGCATCATGGAAGGGAAACTGGGCACCGACGACACAGCAGTACCTCCCTTCGTCGGGATACTCGCCAATGGTCCCTGTGGTGACGTGAACAATATTGATCGCACGGGAAAATCTCCTGCCGTCACGTACAAGCCCTATGAAAAAATGCATCTCGTCGCCAATGATCTGGCAAATGAAGTCATGCGCGTTCGCGAGAAAATGAAGTATCAGAACTGGGTTCCCCTCAGAGCCGCAGCAGAGGAACTCAAACTGCGCGTTCGTCACCCCTCAGCAGAGCAACTTGCCTACGCCAAAGCCGTGCTCGCTAAACCTGAGGGAGAAAAGCCGAAGCATCGACTGGAGCGTCACTATGCCCTGAATGCCATCAGTATGAGTAAAGCCGAGGATACAACTACCGTTTTTCTTCAGGCCTTTGGCATTGGCGATCTCGGCATCCCCTCCATTCCCTTCGAAGTCTTCACCGAGACCGGATTGCAGATTCGTGATCAGAGTCCTTTCCCCGATACCTTTACCATCGAACTGGCCAACGGCAGTGGTGGCTATCTGCCGACTCCGAAGCAAATCGACCTCGGAGGTTACGAAACCTGGATCGGCACCAATCGGGTCGAGCGCGATGCCTCTGAAAAAATCCGAGATAAAGTGCTCGAACTGCTGAAGAAGATTCGCTGAGGCGTTAGGCTACGGGTACGTATATCGAGACGTACCATGCGCATTCTTGCCATAGTAGCAATTCTCGTGGCTTATCACGGCGCAGGGAATCTGTGGACTTCGATGCCAAGATGTATGTTCTCATCGACATGGTCGGACTTTACGCCCTGCTGAGTCTCATCGATTTCATCACGAAAGACTTAACGGTCATTCGGCCACAGAGCTACCAATTTCAACAATTTCTGGGACGCTTCCCATAATAAGAACTAGGGAGAAAATTAAAAAACGCCGTGAAGTCATCATTTAGCCCCTTTCTCTCCTCACGGCTTCGCTAGCTCTTGGATTTCCTTAGCGGCGAGGACGCGCTTGTAAATACGGAGATCTCGGATCTGACCCAAGAAATGATCATTGGGACCGCTGCCAATGCGGAGCTTGCCGCCGTGGCGGAGGTCGAAAGGCTCACCATCCAACGGGCGCTCGGCAACGAGTTCGCCGTCGAGATGCAGCGCAATTTTCTCGGCGGAACGAATCGCGACGACGTGATGCCAGCCCTCGGGTAGGGAATGGCCCCAGGCAATCCCCGCACCCGCCCGCCACGAGTAGATATGGCCAGACGGCAGCGTGCTACAATAGACCTCGCCGTCGTGCTCGGCCATCGTCCAGGCCCGGTGGTATTTCACATCCGGCGTCAGATCGAGCTGGGTATGGCGCTCCCATTTCGTACCGCCCCGGTATTCGTAAATCTCAGCGAGTGGCAGGGTGCCTCCGAGGAGGCGACCGTGATGAACCGTCATGCCCATTACCTCCATCTCTTTCCCAAGTTGGCCGAGATCGGTCCAACTGTCATCTTTCTCCAGACGATAGACCTTGCCGCTGGGCCACGTGCCTACAAGGAGACGCCCCTCGTAGGGGGTGAAGGAATAGGTCTGCGTGTTGTCGCCAATCTGTCCGAGATCTGTCCACGAGGTCCCGTCCCAGCGATAGACGCGGCCTCCGTCGTAGCTGCTCGCGTAGAGGGAGCCATCGTGCGCGGCAAGGGCTAGGGTGCGCTTCGGCACGATCTCCGTGCCACCATCGCGGGGTGTGCCTTCGGGCACGGGCAGGGATGTCCATTCTTTACCGCCTTCGTAGCGGAAGAAACCAGCGGGTCGATAGAAGGAGGAGGCATGGAGTCGCCCACCATAGACAGCGAGTCCACCCACGGCCTCGGTTTCCGGCAATTCGCCGACCAGTTCCCACTGGTCTCCGCCGAGATAGCGAAAGATGCGACCGCCACGCTCCGTGTTCTCCGACTCAGTGAGGGACGAACCAGCCACGCGGTATTTGCCAGTGCCCGCGTACAACTTCCCTTCGTGTACGATTAGGGCAATGACGCTGTTTGAGCCGTCGGGCGAGCCGCAGGAGACCCAATGGTCGTCGGCCTCGAGTCGATAGACATGTCCAGTGCGACCACTGTAGGGCTCGCAGGTGCCAGCGTAGAGCTGTCCCTCGTGCACGACGAGCGCGAAGGCCATGAGCGAATGCTCCCCTCCGGGACGAGCGCGGTCGATCCACGGCGACGTCCTTCCGTCGTCGATGCTGAATTGCAGATGCCGCCGGTTCGACTCGCTAGCGGTGACGCCGGGGTTGGTCTTCAGGCTGAGAAGCACGCCTTTCTGGCTCGCCTCGTCTCTCCACGAAAGCAAGTCGCCGGGCACATCGTTCTCATCAGGTGCATTTAGCCAAAGGGATAGGGTGAAGTCCCCCTGCCCAAGCAGCTCTCTGGGAGCAATGCCGAAGTCCGTCTCGACAGGCCCGTTCCCTCTCCCATCAAAGGAAGCACCGTCGGGGGCGAAGCGCAGTAGAGGGGCGTCCTGGGCTGTAGCGACACCGATCAGGAGGAACAAGGCTCCCGCGATTCGGGCTTTCCAAGTGTCTATTCTGTTTTTCATACTGTTCTACACTGCACGACAAAAGTGTAAGAAATCTTATCAACTAGCGGCTCCTAGCGTAAGTATTTTATCGTGAAAAAAGCACAAAAACGAATGTGTTGTCGAAGTCATCATGGAGGTACCTTTTCAGGGTTCTGTCGAGAACTAAGTCGGTAAGCGCAACATTGTTCCTTAAAACAAGACATCTTGGCCATCGTGAGCAAATAGGCCTCCATCCAGAGAGGAAAACCACTGCTCTTGACCGCCCATGGAACTCGAACAGTTAGTACGGCCCCTGACGAAGTGGTGATTCGAGGAATCTGAGCCGTGATAATCGTATGACACTCAAGAAAATTGAGGTGTTTCTATTTTCTTTAGATCGTATCGTGGACGGTGCAGAGTTCCCCAGAATCAGGATCGGGAAAACGTGCCCCTCGGGGAAAATAGATCTCGAGTGTCAGCACCTTGGAGTCAAGGTCGAGTTCGGAGAGAACCACTTTCAAGGTTCTACGTGTGCAAGGGCTTGTATAAAAAGTTGCTCAACGCTCAGAGTAATTATCGGCTCCGCGAACTCACAATGCCAAGGTGAATTCGCTTTTTCCAGTCTACTCCATTGCTCTAGACTAGCGAATCCACGTTCTGGCGGGTCGACAACCATGGCCGCCGACGTTCCAGCTCCGCCCCATCCATCGATCTTCTCCGCTCCTCGATCCCCTTACTTCTGCGCTCCAAACTGAGAGCGAAAATTATTCTTCAGGCGGATCTCTGTGCGATTCTCATTGTCCCACGAAGTTCGAGCCAACGAAGCTGGACTACTTTGATACTCAGCGATCACCTCACCGTTCTTAATTACACGCACCCAGATTCCGCGAAGTGAATCGCGGGAGAACTCACGGGGTGCTCCTCGTGTCGTCGGGATATATTCGTAGTTATCGATTTTCACCGGCAGGGTCTCGAACTCAACCTGATCATTAAACACCATGTCCGGAAGATCGACGATCTGCCCTTCCTGCTGATCGATTCCCTTCCCTGGCAGTGCACTACCTCGGGATACATCGACCGCATCATCATAGATCACTCGATACTCGACCTGCGCACCAGAAAGAACATTGCGAGTGAGATTGGTAATGGAAACACGATATGTCCATTCCGATGTTTTGAACTCACGTCCGATATTCATAAAGCTCGACGCATTCGAGAGGCTTTTCGAGGACTCGATCGAAAGCGAGAAATTTACGGCTTTAGGACTGGTTTCCATCCATTGACGAATGCGATCCGCAGTGAAGTCGTCCAAGGTGGAAATCGGAATCTCGAATCGGCGAGTATCCTCCACTCGCTCAATTGTTATAAATTCACCGCTTGCTGAAAGTAGGCGAGCTTCGATCTCTTGACCGGTCGTATTGCGGAGAGTCATCGTCTCACCGAGCACGACAGAGGATGGTGCCCGCATCAGCTTCGGATCGACGGACGCCACTTTTACCGCTGGTGTAGCCGCAGGTCTAGCGGGCGCAGGTTTGGCAGCAGGTCTAGCGGGCGCAGGCTTGGCCGGCTCTTTCGGCTTTTCCTGCCCAATCAGCCCTCCACTTCCCAGCAAAAAAAGCAATATCGAGACAAGAAGTATCCTGCTCGATATTGAAGAAGCCTTAGAAGCTAATTTCTTTTTCATCTTCGTAAAGGTCCGTCAGAAATTGCAGCTTCTCAATAACGTCATTCCGCCTCACACGTTCGCGGCACTTTTCAGTGAAAGAACTCTGTGCTTTTCGCGTAAAACAGAAACTTAGGAGTGGCAAAATCGCTTTGAGACGGGAAATTCCCCTTCCCTTGCCCGTTTCATCCGTGTCCTCAGCCATCCAACTCGTCCCCCAGGAAGCCGCTCGTCAGATCCGGCGACGTCGCACCTTCGCCATTATTTCGCATCCAGACGCGGGAAAAACTACGCTCACGGAAAAGCTGCTGCTCTACGGAGGCGCGATCCATCTCGCCGGCAGCGTCACCGCCCGTCGCAATCAGAATGCGACCACCAGCGACTGGATGGCGATGGAGAAGTCTCGTGGGATCTCGGTGTCCTCCACCGTGCTGCAGTTTGATTACGCAGATTGCTGCGTCAATCTCCTCGATACGCCCGGACACCACGATTTCTCCGAAGATACCTACCGCGTGCTGTCCGCCGTTGATGCCGCCGTGATGGTGATCGACGCAGGAAAAGGAATCGAGGCTCAAACGCTGAAGCTCTTCGAGGTTTGTCGAAAACGTGGAGTTCCGATTTTCGTCTTTATCAACAAGCTCGACCGCCCGGCTCGACCACCGCTAGAGCTGCTGGACGAACTAGAGCGAGTTCTCGGCCTGCCGCCCGTGCCGCTGAACTGGCCACTCGGTGACGGACCACGTTTTCGCGGGATATTCAATCGCGAGACGAATGAGGTGAACCTCTTCGAGCGAACTGCTCACGGTGCTTTTAAAGCTCCACTGTCGGTGGGGGGAATCGACGATCCTCACATTCGCGATCTCATCGATGGTGAAGTGCATGAGACGGCGAAGCAGGAACTCGATCTGCTCGACGGTCTCACCGAAGAACTCGATCTGGAAAAGACGCTCGCTGGCGAGCAGATGCCTGTTTTCTTCGGCAGCGCCATGAATAACTTCGGGGTGAAGTTGATGCTCGATCGTTTCCTCGCTCTGGCCCCTGGTCCCGCTCCTCGCGAATCGACCAAAGGCCCAGTCGATCCCCTGCGCGACAGTTTTTCGGGTTTCGTGTTCAAGATCCAAGCCAACATGAATCCCCGCCATCGGGATAAGGCCATCTTCATCCGCATCGTGTCAGGCATTTTCACCCGTGACATGCAAGTCACCGATGCGAAAACCGGGCGAAAGGTACGCCTCGGGAATGCACAGAAGCTTTTCGGACAGGATCGAGAGACACTCGACACGGCCTACGCAGGCGATATTCTGGCCCTGATCGGGAACTATGACTTCGTGATCGGCGACACGCTTTCCAGCGACAATTCGATTCAATACGATGAGATGCCGCGCTTTCGTCCTGAGTGTTTCTCCTATCTGCACAATAATGATACGGCCAACGTGAAGCGCTACCGGTCTGGAATGGAACAACTGCTGAAGGAAGGTGTAACACAGGCCTACGAGGTCTACGGCAGCGCCCGGAAGATCCCGCTCTTGGGAGCAGTGGGTCCTCTCCAGTTTGAAGTAATGAAAGCGCGTCTAGAGGGCGAATACAATGTCGATTGTCGCATCGAGTCTTCGCCCTGGAGTGTCGCTCAATGGGTAAGAGCCAAAAATCCTTCCTCAGACACCAATCGACTCGACCCTCCCCCTCTCTCCCTGCCTTCCGGTTCCAGTCTGGCCACTGATCAGGATGGAGACTGGCTGGTGCTACTGCCCGCCGCCTATCTGACGGGAATTCTTCGGGATCGAAACGAGGCGTATGAATTCTCACCCAGTCCGTTTGATCGCGGAAAAGAATGAACGAGTTCGCTGCTCAGAACTGGCCATTCCTCCTCGTCATTCTGCTCGGGAAAATCGTGGTCCTGTTCTTGATTCTGCGATCAAGGAAGAGAAAACGCGCTAGGCAGCGACGATTAACACAGCCTTTTCGCAAAGAGGAAATCACTCTTCTCGACCACAATTTTCCCACGTGGCGAAAAATCCCTCCCGATCTGAGACAGAAACACGCCGGGTTCACTCGCGTTCTGACGGAGGAAAAATCCTATGAAGCCTGCGGCGGATTGACAGAAGTGACGAGGGACATGCGCCTGACCATCGCTGCACAGGCAGCACTCACACTGATCGGTCGCGACGATCACGATTTTCTTCCTCGGCTACGCTCCATCTTAGTCTATCCCCGGGGCTTTCGGGATCCTGGACGGCGGGCTTTCGGCGTGAATGAAGAGGAACGTGGACTTCTCTCGGGGGAATCCTGGGAGACTGGCTCTGTCGTTCTCTCTTGGGAAAGCGTTCTCCTGGGAGGACGCGACAACGACGGCGGTATGAACGTCGTAATCCACGAATTCGCACACCAACTCGATCAGTACAACGGTGTCGCGGATGGGATTCCTCGACTGGCAGAGCGCAATGACTACACGCGATGGGTCGAAATCATGAGACGAGAATATGATGCTCTGGTCGCAGCCACGCGCACTCGTGATACCGAACCCTGGCTCGATCCCTATGGCGCGACCCATCCTGCCGAGTTCTTCGCAGTCATCTCCGAAGCCTTCTTTGTCGATCCGCACGGTCTGAAACACGAGCATCCGGATCTGTATGCGGAACTCCGCGAATTTTACGGACTCGATCCGGTCCGATGGGAATGGGAGGATTTGGGAAAATAAGCCCTCCGCATTTCCCCTGAGGAGATCGACTGCTTACACCGTCATCACGTCTTTCTCCTTCGCTGCCAAATGAGCATCGATGGCCTTGACGTGCTTATCGGTTAAAGTCTGCACCTCTTTTTCCTGATCGTGAAACTGGTCTTCTGAAATCAAATTGGCCTTCACAGCGACTTTTAGCTTGTCCATGGCTTCCTTGCGGGCACCACGGACTCGGACGCGCCCCTGCTCAGCCATGTCGCGCACGATTTTTACCAGATCGCGCCGCCGCTCTTCAGATAGCTCCGGAATCGGCAAACGAATGATGCGTCCGTCATTGGACGGATTAATCCCTAGCCTCGACTCGCGCAGCGCTCGATCAATGTCGTGCAGAGTGCTCGGATCGTGCGGCTGTACCGTCAGTAGCCGAGGCTCGGGAGCTGTGATCAGAGCGATCTGCTTGAGCTGCATCGTCGTCCCGTAGGACTGGACGTGAACGTGGATATTGTCGAGCAGAGCAGGAGTAGCCTTCCCGGTTCGAATCCCGGTCATCTCCGTCGCGACAAAATCGGCCGCTTTTTCCATTGCTTCGTCTGTCTCAAGCTGAAATGTTTCTAGGTCCATGGAATGTAGGATAATTGATCTAAAATAGAGCGAGAACCTCTCACCGCAAGCTTCACCTGTGAACGACCGTGCCGATCTCCTCACCCATCAGTGCTCTCTGGATATTTCCTTTCTTCGTCATATCGAACACGATGATGGGAATGCTGTTGTCCTGACAAAGGGTAAAGGCAGTGCCATCCATGACTTTCAGACCTTGGGTAATTGCTTCCTTGTAAGTAACTGACTCGTATCGAATAGCATCCTCGTGCTTCCTGGGATCCTTATTGTACACTCCATCAACGTTCGTCGCCTTGAGGATTGCATCCGCGCAAATTTCACTGGCTCGGAGAGCCGCTGTCGTGTCAGTCGTAAAGAAAGGATTCCCTGTTCCAGCTCCGAAAATGACGACGCGGCCTTTTTCCAAGTGCCGGATCGCCACGCGACGGACGAAATTTTCAGCCACATTCTTCATCTCGATCGCACTCTGAACGCGCGAAGGTACCCCGACCGCCTCCAGCATACTATGCAGAGCGAGAGCATTCATCACTGTGGCGAGCATCCCCACGTAGTCGGCAGTCGCCCGATCCATCCCCCGCCCCGCCGCAGAGGCACCTCGCCAGAAGTTGCCACCTCCTACCACAATGGCGATCTCCAGCCCCGTCTGGTGCGCCGCCTTGATCTGCTCCGCGATCCTTTCGACAATCTCCGGGGAAATATTGTCCTCACTGCCGGATTCCCTCAAGGCTTCACCGCTCAGTTTCAGGACGACGCGTTTATATGGTCTGGAGTTCATGGAATCGTTCAAAAATCTCGGGCACAGTCCATCATGCTGAGCAATTTTCAAACTCCAATCTTAGCTTCACTCGGTCGAAGCAGTAGGCCTGCCAAGAACTAGGCCCTCCGGCAAGTGGGTCCCGCGAAGAAATTCTGCCACAGTCATGCGTCGCCGTCCTTCGATCTGCACATCGCCGCACAATTCCAACGCATTCCCCCCACACTGAATCACCAGTCGAGGACCGCTTTCCAAGATCGTACCAGGAGCACTCCCGAACGCACCCTCGATGATACGGGAAGATGGATGAATCTTTAGTCGGAGAAGTTTTCCGTTGAGTTGTAGACTCGTCATCGTCCCTGGCCAGGGATCATAGGCGCGGACTAGTCTTTCGATCAGGCTGGCCGACAGACTCCAATCGATCTCTCCATCCTCGCGAGTCAGCTTACGTGTGTGTGTCGCCATTGCCTCATTTTGCTCTTCACCTTCCGGCACTCCAGAAGAAAAAAGCTGCATCCCCGCCTCCATCACCTCCGGACCCAGATCGGCGAGACGATCATGAAGCGTCCCTCCGGTCTCATCTTCACGAATCGACAGAGCACGGCGCAGGATCATCGGCCCTGCATCTAGACGTGAGACGACGTGCATCAGAGTGATTCCCGTTTCTGCATCCCCCTCGCGGACAGATGCCTGAATCGGTGAAGCACCTCGATGCCGAGGGAGCAAGGACGCATGAAGATTCACGCAGCACAGAGTTGGGAGCGCAATCACAGCTCGTGGGAGGATTTGCCCGTATGCCATCACCACGATCAGATCGGGAGACAAAGCCGAGAGTTCCTCCAGCGCCCTGCCATCCCCGCGCAAACGCTCGGGCTGATACACAGGCACTCCACTCGCCTGAGCCACGACCTTGATCTCCGGCGGCGTCAGCACCTGATGACGCCCCACCGGCTTGTCGGGCTGAGTATAGACCGCCACTAGCTTCCCACCTGCCTCCGGGGCGTGGTCGAGCAGCCATCGCAGCGTTGGCAACGCGATCTCTCCCGTGCCCATGAAAACGATTCGCATCATCATCGCGCAATCAATGTCGCCAGACGGATAGGTCAAAAGAAATCTGAGATCAGTGCATTCTAACGTCGAACCGTGATCACGGCTCACTTGCAAAATCGAGATTGACAGTGAACAAGTGAGAGATTCCGCAGTCGAACGACTTCGGGCACATCGAGTCTCAGTTTCTCCTCTTCCTGTCTGTCTCTCCCTGTCTATCTGTAACTATGAAAGGATTCTTCACCTTCTTATTTGTGATCGCAGTTCTGGCCGTGATCGGCTGGTACACCTATGATCCGTACCTGAAGTCCGCCATCGATACGGTTTTCGGAGAAGCACCTCTCGTAGATAACAGTCGGAGAGTCCCCGCGACTCCCGCAGTAGCCGTAACACCGACCACGACTCCGCAGAAAGCAGAGCCTCTCACCACGACGACGCCCGCCCCCGCTCCCACATCGACAACTCCCGCTCTCCCTGCAAAGTCTGATCTGGATCTCGCGCTGGAGAAGGCCTATCCCATGCCACAATTTCAGCCCCTGCTAGAAATCGTCGATCACTGGCGCAGCGTTCCCCAAATCGCCTTTCCAAAGGAGATCGTCGCCAGCGAGGATATCTCCTATCAGCTGATCGCGAATGGGCGAGCGATCGGCACAGGCACCATGCCAGCCGGAGCACCGCTAACCCCTGTCCGACTATCCGGAGACCAACTCACCGTCGGTTCTCCCACGGTCCCGGAAATGAACGCCCAGATCGCAGTCGGTAAGACGGATTTCAAAGCGCGTATCGAATCTCGCTATCAGGAACTGGTGGGAGCAAAGCGGGCAGAGGTGGAAAAAAAGCGGGAGCGTGCTAGGCAGATCGCGGCCTCCGATCCGACCAAGCTGGCGGCCCTGACGGGGGGAGCAGCCGCCAGTCCATCTACCGCCCCACTCAACCCCGCCGAAGGCGAAGCAAAAATCGCCCTAGTCAAGGAAAGCCTGAAGCGCGGGGAAGTCGCCAGTGCCCGCATCGAAGAGGCTCAGTCCTTTCATTGGAACGGTCGCGAGACCGTCGGAGGCGAATACGCAGGCACCTACGACACTGTGACAGTCCACTTTCTGATCGACACGGTCATTTTCGGTAAATCCGAAATCGATTACAAGGCACTGCTCGACGGAAATAAGGTCCACGCTTGGATCGATCCATTTACTGAAGATCGCCTCTGATGAAAACTCACTCCCTTCTACTCGCCGTCGGATTTTTCGCAGTCGGCATCACTCATGCTCTCGATCCCATCCCGCCGATTGCGAGAGTCCTTCCTCCTCTGGATGGGGTCACCCTGCCCGATGATCTGCGCACCAGTCTGACAGATCGAATCCGTGCGCTGGATGAACAGATCGCTAAGCTCTCTGACCGTGACCACATCGCGGATGCCGGGGCACTGGTGAAAGCCGTCCGCTATGCAGTCGAGCTCGGTGAATTCTACTCCGACAAAGAGTCTCCTCGTGCCAGCTCCCTACTTGATCTCGCCGAGGAGCGGA
>JBDHQE010000309.1:0-3395 GCA_039806885.1 Verrucomicrobiales bacterium | reverse complement strand
ATTCCTGTCCACGGCTATTAATGAAACTGGCATGCGCTAGGAATCGCCAGTAAAGGAATAAAGGAGCGTGGACATTCCTGTCCACGGCTATTAATGAAACTGGCATCTGCCAGGAAGATATTTCGGACTCTAAGAGAGAGGCTATTTAAAATTGAAATAAGGAAGAAAAACCGGATCATCGGATCACAGGATCTCGAAAATCGCTTCCACTTCGACAGCAGAGCCAGTGGGGATCGCAGCGAATCCCAAGGCGCTCCGGGCGTGATAGCCGTCACCATCCTTCCCGAAAATCTCATGGATCAGATCGGAAGCACCGTTGATGACCAAGTGCTGGTCAGTGAAGTCAGGGGCTGAATACACACATCCGAGCAACTTCAGACAGCGCAATCCGTCCAGCGTGCCGTGCGCCGCGTGAACGGATCGAAGAATTTTTTCCGCGCAGTTCCGCGCCGCGTCGTACCCCTCCTCTACCGAGAGATCCTTCCCTAGAACTCCTTTTTTGTCACTGACATGACCTGAGGTGATCAGCTGATTTCCGCTGCGAATGCAGAGATTCAGATAGCCGGGAGTGATCGGAGATAGATCGATATTCAGAGAACGTGCTTTTTCGAGAGGTGTCATGATAGAAGGGTATTCTTTACCGTGTGAAAAGTACGATTTCCAGTGATAATTCTCTCGGAATCTCGATCGAAGCTGCTACTCTCGCTCCCATGGACACTTCCGGAGCATTCGCCTTCTCGCCTTCTCCTAGGGTTCCACGGCGAAATTAAATCTCACGTATGAAAGTGAATCATCCCTCTTGTTGTCAGCGGATCGGAAATCTGTCGAGAATCTTTCTAATCTCCGTCTCAGTCGTCTTCTTCAGCGAATTGGGAGCGAACGATTTAGAGAAGGTGCTAGTGACAGAGAGGCCGATCGGATTCGCTCTTAGCCCCTCGGGAAAAAGATTTGTTCCTTGGGGAAATAACTATGCCTCGGTGGATATCATGAAGCGACTCGCGGAAGAACCAGAGCGAGTAACGCGAGAATTCGCTGAAATGAAATCGGCGGGGACGACAGTGGCACGGATTCATCCAGAAATGCCGTCGTTTTTCTCCGCTCCGAATCAAATCGATCCCCAATCGCTCGAACAATTCCGAAAATTACTTAAAATCGCCGAAGAATCGGGAGTCCGGCTGCAAATTACTGGTCTGGCCTGTTATAAAACTGCGACTCGCATGACTTGGTATGACGCTTTCGATGAAGCAAAGCGGTGGAAGACGCAGGCGCTATTCTGGGAGACGATCGCTCAGATCTGTGCCGAAAGCCCCGCTGTGTTTGCCTATGATCTGCTCAATGAACCGGGAGCCGTCGGCGATTCGAAGAATGGCTGGTACATGGGGCGCATGGGCGATGTGGACTTCTGCCAATATCTCACGCTGGATGCGAAGGGACGCAGTGGAGATGATATTTTCCGTGACTGGACGAAGCTCATGATTTCTGCGATTCGCAAGCATGATTCAGCCCGCTTGGTCACGATGGGAATGCTCCCGTTTCCTGGAGCCTACAAAGCCCTAGCGCCGCAGCTCGACTTCGTTTCGCCTCACCTCTACCCCAAGGCGGGTAAGGTGAAGGAAGAACTCGACCTGCTCCGACAATTTGATTGGGGACGCCCTATCGTAATCGGTGAGACTTTTCCTCTGGAATGCAGCCGTGACGAGGAACGCGACTTCCTGCTGCAAAGCCGCCCATTGGCACAGGGATGGATTGGTCACTGGCCAGATGAATCCCCGACGAAACTGGAAGAAATGAGGAAGGCGGGCACTGGAACGGTTACGAGTGAGATCTGGAGAGCTTGGGTCGAACTATTCCGAGAAATTGGACCTCAGATGATCGAATCTCCCACCCCCTAACCAGATGCTGAGGAGTTCTGTGCCGCACTCGACGATGAGTTGCTCCTGACGCACCCGATTATCAAAGGATTCGTTCACTCGCCTTGACTTCATTCACAAGCATTGGAAAAGTGGGAGCCGTTGCCGGGAGTGAGTGCTCCTCGCAGAACTATCACTGATTATTCATTTATTTCATTTGCCAGATCCCTTCTCTGATGAGAATCGCCTTTCTAACTGCCGGGGGTATTGCTCCCTGTCTCTCCGCTTCGATCGGAGGCCTGATCGAACAGTATAATCGTCTCGCTCCCAAGGCAGACCTCGTCGGCTATCTCAATGGCTATCAGGGATTATTGCTCGGGAAATCCTATCACTTTCCTCAAAAGGTTCGCGAGAATGCCGCGATTTTCTACAATTTCGGCGGCAGTCCCATCGGTAACAGCCGTGTGAAACTGACGAACATTGATGATTGCGTCCGCCGAGGCTTGGTCAGAGCGGGGGAGAATCCTCTGAAGGTAGCGGCAGATCGACTGGCTGCTGACGAGATCGACATTCTCCACACTATCGGCGGAGACGATACCAATTCTACCGCTGCGGATCTGGCCGCTTATCTCGCCGAGAATGGCTACGATCTCACGGTCGTCGGTCTTCCTAAAACCATCGATAACGACGTATTCCCTATTCGCCAAACGCTCGGTGCCTGGACCGCAGCGGCTCAGAGCGCCCGCTTTTTTCGGAACGTCGCCAATGAGAACACCACCAGCACGCGCCAGTTGATCATCCATGAGGTGATGGGAAGAAACTGCGGCTGGCTCACCGGACGGGCCGCTTATGATTATCATGAGAGCCTCCATCAGTATGACTGGCTGCCCGAAGCTCTGCTGGCGCAGATCCGATGGGACATCGACGCTGTGTGGGTTCCTGAAATGGAAATCGATCTGGACTCTGAGATCGAGCGTCTAAGCGATCAGATGGATAAAAACGACAGCGTGAACCTCTTCATCAGCGAGGGCGCCGGTCTGAAGAATATCATCGCCGATATGATTGCTCAGGGGCGGGAGCCAGCCAAAGATGCCTTCGGACATTATCGACTCGATACCGTCAACGTCGGAAACTGGTTCGCCTCACGCTTGAAGGATCCTCTCGGGGCAGAGAAAGTGCTGGTGCAGAAGAGCGGCTACTTCGCTCGGAGTGCCGCGCCCAATGCCGAGGATCTCGATCTAATCAAAGCCAGTTGCGTTCAGGCAGCCCAGTCAGCTCTCGATGGAGTGAGTGGCGTTGCGGGACTCGATGAAGACGACGGCGATGCTATGTCCACCATCGATTTCTCCCGGATCAAAGGAGGCAAGCCCTTTGATATCGACGAAGGCTGGTTCACGAATTTGCTTGAAGAAATTGGTCAGCCGAAGGGCAAGAACGTCGTTTCTCCTCACTGATTTTGAGTCAGACAGGTATACGCACAATGCACGATACGCTCTGCGCGAAGCGCTGTGGAGTGCGGTGTGAAGCACCGCTTTCCGAACGTAT
>JBDHQE010000308.1:0-3405 GCA_039806885.1 Verrucomicrobiales bacterium | reverse complement strand
AGGATTCCACTCGCGCACTGGTTGGTGATACAGGCGTTAGTTCCACGATATTGGCCTCGAATCCCGACGTGGCACAGCACGTTGTTCGGCAGATTTTTTAGCAGCCACATAGGTGTAACCTGATTTCCCAGTTCACGACCAAAATGATATAGCTCCCCCTCTCCAGATGCGATGGCCTCGGTCATCAGAGGGAAGAAGTCGTAATTGCTCTGATAGTTGCCCCCACCAGTACCTACTACGAGTCCCGTGCGATCATTCCATGCCCTCTGCTCATCCTCTGGGAGCGCGTCTCGATAGGCGGGGAGACCGGAATTTTCCAAAGCCCTCTCCGCTGCGTATATGCCGAGTAAATCCGTGCGTGAAATCGTCTTGTGCAACTTCCGATCACTCACAAGCTCGCGAGGAGTGAGTGTGACCTCAGAAGCGACTTTCACCGGCCAGTGACTCGCATCAAACTGCGAAATCTGGCGCACCGCCGTCTCACCGGAATTCAGCTTTTCCCATACCTCGGGGACTGTTCCCCCGGCTCCACAGACGATACCGCTTCCTGTAAAAACGATGGGTTCTCCGGAATGACTCATGCTTCCACCTCCTCGGGATTTCTAAAAACGAGTGAACTATTCGATCCGCCAAACCCGAGTGAATTCGACAGAGCAGTGCGGATTTTCTGCTTTGAAGCCTGCCCGATTACGAGATTCACGTCGCAGTCAGGATCAGGAGTTTCATAGTTCGCATTGACCGGGGCGATTCCATCCCGAATGGCCAAGCAGCAAACTGCCGCCTCTACAGCTCCAGCAGCCGCGATCAGGTGCCCCATAGAGCTTTTGGTGGAACTGACACGGACATCTCCGATACGATCGGCAAAAACAGCTTTCAGCGCCGCGCATTCGCTGCGATCATTCATCTGCGTCGAGGTTCCGTGAGCATTCACGTAGTCAATTTCATTTTCGGTAATTCCTGCATCAGACAGTGCTTGCCGGATGGCCTGAATCGGACCATCTCCGTCAGGAGGCGAATCGGTGATGCGATACGCGCTGAGAGAATTTCCGTCTCCTGCCAATTCTGCGTAAATTTGGGCACCACGAGCCACGGCCCTGTCCCAGTCCTCCAGAACCAAAAACCCCGCGCCCTCACCCAATACGAACCCGTTCCGAGTCAAATCGAAGGGGCGGCTCGCCCGCTCAGGAGTTTCGTTATCGGTGGAGAGCGCCCCCAGCAGACAGAATCCCGAAATTCCCAAGGGATTCAACATCGAATCAAATCCACCCGCCAGCATCCAGTCACATTGCCCGCGACGCATCACTTTCAGAGCCGTGCCGATCGCCTGCCCACCTGAAGCACAGGCAGTGTGGACACTGGAGGCATACCCGCGAATCCCGAACTGCTTCGTTAGCAGTGCCTGTCCAGCATTCGCCTGCCAGCGGCAGAAAGCGAGCGGATTCCCTGGAAAATCGTGCGAGAGCAACCCGTCCGCGTTGAACTCGCCATTCGCAGCGGCATATTGATGCACCTTTTGCAGATCTGTATAATCCACCGAGAGCATCCCCGCACCGACGGCCAGCCCCCAGCGGGTAGACGTGGATTCGGTCGGAGAGATTCCCGCATCTGCAAGAGCCTCACCCGCCGCAGCCAGTGCAAATCGATGAGAGCGCGAGGCATATTTCAACAGCTTGCGGTCCGCAATCGCCTTTTCTGGATCAAAATCCTTCACCTCGGCTCCGAAAGTCGTCGAGAACCCACTCGCATCAAAGTTCGTGATCCGGGCTGCACCGCTCCTTCCTTCCTTCAGAGCCGCCCAGGTCGTATCCACGTCATTCCCCACGGGAGTCACCAAGCCCAAGCCCGTGATCGCTACGCGCCGTTTTTCTTTTACAGACATATCGTGATATCAAAACTCTCGCACAAGTTCAAATCGGGCACTGCTGTTCAGACGACGCCCCTTGCGAGTGGTAACGATAACACGAAGACCACTTTCGTCACGGAATTCTACCTTGCCATTGACTTCCAGAACATCGCCTGGGGGCATGAAGCTACGCAGCTTTACATCACTGACCGCCGCCAATCGCCAAGAATCTGCTTCTGTCCCTCCCGCTACCCTTCCCGCGAGAGTCATGGCAAAGCGGAGCTTCGCATCAATCAAGAGAGTGCCAGGAAAAACCGGATTTCGAGGAAAATGATCGTCGAAGAAAGACGCTTCCGAGGGCACGTGCAGAACTCCTGTCATCTCCTGAGTATCGGTCTCGACGAGTTCTCCGACATCTACCCTAGGCACGTCCCGAAAGGAAAAGCGATCTGCTTCACCGTGTAGAATTCGATCATAGCGCTCCCTTACTGCGGTCGGGTCATCGAACTCTTCCATCGGCACCATGGGGCCGAGTGCATCGATCAGTTCCACCACCACGCGGTCCCCTACCCTAGCGCTGCCACGATAGCCGACGGCCTCCAAATCGGCTTTGACCAAAGTCGCCTCCAGATCCAGTACGTCTCCTGGCTTTACGAATTCGTGGAAAATGGCTCGTCCAGCGATTCCTGCGACCGGACGCACGGTGAATCCCGTCGCTGCGATCGACGACCAAGCTGCGAGTTGACCGATCGCTTCCGTAACCAGAGCCGAGGGGAAACTGGGAAGATCAGGGGAAATATGATAACGCCCTGAAATTCGCTTTCCGGATTCGTCAGCAAGAATCCGATCCACGAATGAAAAAGCGCGAAAATGCTCAGACATAAGAGAGAAAGGAGGGCATTTTTGCACAGCCCACCGTAGGATCAAGTCACAATCAGCAGCGACTCACAGCTCTAAAACTCGTCTCGGCAGCGACTGCATCAACTCGCTCTACGATCTTACTTCTTCTCGTCAGCACCTTTTGCACTCGCCTCCTTCTGAGCTTTGTCGACCTCCTTCGACTCTGCCTTCTGCTCGGAGAATGGTACGAACTTCAGAACCGTGCCATTGATGCAATACCGCTTATCGGTCGGTGTATCGAATTTCTCCCCTTCAAAGACATGTCCCAAGTGTCCGTCGCACACTTTGCAGCGGACTTCGGTGCGGGCGTAACCCAAGAGATAGTCCGTCTGGTACTTCACATTCTTCACTTTGGACTCGTCATAAAAAGAGGGCCATCCGCAGTGAGAACTAAACTTTTCATTTGAGGTGAATAGCTCAGCCCCACATCCAGCACAATAGTATGTCCCGCCGCCTTGGGCATTGAACTGCTCATATACCTCTCCATTCGGCTTTTCAGTTCCTGCCTCGCGAAGAATCCGATATTGTTCAGGAGTAAGAATTTTTTTCCACTCCGAATCCGATCTTTTAACCGTGCCCGTCGGTTGAGCGGGAGCGCTGGAGAGAGTCTCGATCACTGGTTTTGAACCCGCAGCCGCCGTCTCTCCCGGTTCCGCATCATC
>JBDHQE010000307.1:0-3491 GCA_039806885.1 Verrucomicrobiales bacterium | reverse complement strand
GTTCGAGCGCCTCGGTCGATCCTTTCAACTCGGGGTAGCGATCCATGCCGGACCAGTCACGCAGGGAGCGATGAGTCCCGGGGAGTCCACTCTGTTGGGCGATGCAGTGAATCTCACCTTTCGCTTGGAATCACTCACGCGACAGATCGGAGCAGACGTCGTCGTATCGGGCGAAATCGTAGGCGCTCTCCCTGAACTTCGACACTATTGTGCGCACCACGGTCACCACCATGTCAAGGGTCGCGCCGCTACGGTCGAATTATACTCCGTGACGAAATTCCCGCCTCGAGAATGATTTCCTACAGACTCAGGATCGATACGACTCCCAATCTTCCCCCTTCAATCAACCGAGCGCACTCGATAGCCACCTGACTTCTCATCCGGCTGGAGTTGGATCAAGCCACGGCTCTGCACCTCTTCCAATAGAGCATTGAATCCGCGGAATCCGTAGTAGCGCTCCGCGAATCCGGGACGCTTTCTCTTGATCGCCTGCTTCACCATAGATCCCCAAATCATCTCGTCTTCGCTGCGGGCCTCCGACATCGCCTCAAGCGTATCCATCACCAGTTGCACCGCCTCGTCACGACGATCCGCTATCGCCGCTGCCGATTCAGCACCGCCGTTCTCGCCTGCCTTTGCATTCGACTTGTCCGGCTGCTTCTTTGCCTCCTGCTTCTTCGTCTCCTTCTTCTCGCGGACGAGATCATCATAGAAGATGAATTCGTCACAGTTAGATACGAATAGGTCAGATGTGGACTGCTTCACGCCCACGCCTACCACGTCCTTATCATTTTCTCGCAACTTGCTCACGAGAGGAGAAAAATCCGAGTCTCCACTGACGATCACGAAGGTATCGATGTGCGGCTTCGTGTAGCACAGATCCAGCGCATCCACTACCATGCGGATATCAGCCGAGTTTTTCCCAGACTGCCGGACGTGAGGCACATCGATCAGCTCGAAGTTTTCCTCATGCATCCCTCGCTTGAACTTCTCATAGCGACTCCAGTCGCAGTACGCCTTCCGCACCACGACACTTCCCTTCACCAAGATACGCTCGATTACCTTGGTCATGTCGAAGCGGTCGTAATTAGCCTTTTCCGCCCCGATCGCTACATTCTCAAAGTCGGCAAAGATGGCGATATTACACGCCCGGGTATCATTTCGCATCCGCACAGCTTGCGACAATAAGAGAATTACGCAATCGACGAATTTTGATTGTCTTCATCGAGTAAATCCTTCAAAATCCCGGAGAATGAATCCCTTACCTTCCCTTCGTCGTTCCGCTCTCTATGGAGGATTCTCAAAAGGCTGCCTGATCGGGTGTGGGTGCGCCGCTATCGGCACGATTCTCATTTGTATTGTCGCAGCAGTCATCTTTGGAGTCGTGATGACTACGATTAAGTCTTCCGCTCCCTACAAGGATTCAATCGCAGCTGTCGAGCAGAATGCCGCCGCTGTGGAAGCTCTCGGACAGCCGATCGAACCAGGTCTTTTTATCAGTGGAAAAATCAACATTAGCAACGGAAAAGGAACGGTCGACATGTCAATCCCTGTCAAAGGCCCGAAAGGTAGCGGAACCATCCAAGTGGAAGGTACCAAAGCGCCCGGCTCAGATCAGTGGAACTACACAACCTGGCAACTCAATCTCCCTGATGGGAAATCGATCCCCTTGGGACAATAGCACGCTCTTCGTGTCACTCTGCACGCATTTGAGCGATTGCGGAGCCATGGGAGAGCAGCGACGCTCACCGCATGAAGTTCGTCTTCTTACTGTTTCTCATGTCCCTCGTCGGTATGATGTGGGGACGTAGCCGATTCCTGAAAATCTATGCCCAAGAATCTGCTCATCTGATCCGCTCACGCATCACGGGCGGACAACTCGCCGAGGCAATTTTACGGAAAAAGGAAATCTCCGGAGTGACGATCACAAAAGGAATCGGTCTGACTCCCGACTTCTATAATCCGACGACGAGGTGCATTAGCCTCGCGCCTCAGCACCTATTGGGCTCCACCTTCAGCGCACTGGCGATCGCAGCACTCCAAGCTGGAAAGGCCATCCAGCACCACGAAGGGCATAAACCTCTCCTCTGGCGCGTCGGAGCGATCCAATGGTCCGTCTACATCGCTCCTCTGCTCGCTCTGATGGGCTTGATCTCTGCCGTAATCGCCGGGAAAACGATCTTCCCCGTCGTCCTCGGGCTGTGGACCATCATCGCGCTCTGGAATCTGCTGACGATTCCGACAGAAATCGATGCCGGCATCCGTGCCCGAAGGGTACTGGCAGAGCTCCGACCATTTCGCGATCTCGACGAGAGAGTTGGAGTCGAGCGCGTGATCGGGGCTGCATCCACCGCTTACATCGACGGCATATCGGTGCTTGGCTCTTGGCTCAGTCGCTTTTTGCCCGGAAAGCAACAGGACGAAAATCGCCAGTCGAAGCATCCGCTGAAGAAGCGCTGAGCATTCCGCTCTTGCTCTCAGCATTCCGCTCTTGCTCTCTACTGAAAAGCGACGAAGTTCCCCGCTTGCGATTTTCCTAGGTTCCCCCCAGTATTTCTTATTCTCCATGGGCAATGCTTATCAGCAGCAGATTGAAAAGGCCGACGTCCTGCTCGAGGCCCTACCCTACCTGCAACAATTTCGTGGCCACACCTTTCTGATCAAATTCGGTGGGAGTGCGATGGAGAATGCTGATCTAGTGCAGCGGCTCCTACGCGACGTCGTCTTCATGGAAGTGGCCGGTATCAATCCTGTGCTGGTTCACGGGGGCGGCAAAGCGATCTCTGCTGCGATGAAGTCCGCCGGTCTGGAGGCAGAGTTCGCCGGAGGACTGCGCATTACATCGGACGAAGCGATGGAATTAGTCGAGCGCACTCTGAGTCAGGAGATTAATCCCGGACTAGTGCGTGGAATCGAGACTGCCGGAGGCCGTGCAGTCGGCGTACCCGGACACTCAGCCCTGATCGGCGAGCGTATTACGAGCTGGTCGCAAGAAGCTGGACGCGAAGTCTCACTCGGGCGCGTCGGTCGTGTCACAGGTTTTAATTTGGAAAAAGTCCAGTCCGCTATCACCAACGAAATCGTCCCCATCATTTCCCCCATCGCCTTGGAAAAAGAAACCGGACTGAGCCTGAACGTTAATGCCGACCTCGCTGCCAGCGCTCTCGCAGCGGCACTGAAAGCCACCAAGCTCGTCTATCTCAGCGACGTGCTCGGCCTGCTACACGACAGGAATGACGAGAACACTCTCATCCCCTCCGTCAAAGCCGACGAAGCCGAAGACCTGATCGAAGCAGGCATCATCAGCGGAGGAATGATCCCCAAAGTTCGTTCCTCCGTCGAAGCCCTCCGCGCTGGGGTCGGCAAAGTCCACATGATCGACGGACGCATCCCGCACTCCCTGCTGCTGGAAATCTTCACCACCCAAGGTGTCGGAACTGAAATCGTGCAATGAGCCTCCCTCCCTCCCCTGTATCTCCCTCCGCGATGGA
>JBDHQE010000306.1:0-3503 GCA_039806885.1 Verrucomicrobiales bacterium | reverse complement strand
CGCTCGATCACTTCGAGCATCGAATTCACGTTGGAAGCCTCCGGCGGATTCGTCACGGTGCCGTAACGGGCGTCGTGATAGCCAGGGAAGGGGGATTTCTTCGCTGCGATTTCCGCGCTGACCTTGTAAGCAGTCCCCGTCATCAGAGCGGTGATGGCTCCTGCGTAGTCACGCCCTTCCTTTGAGTCATACCCATAGCCCATGCTCATCACGAGAGCGCCGAGATTCGCATATCCGAGTCCGAGAGTCCGAAATACGTGGGAGTTCTCTGCGATGGGCTTGGTGGGATAGCTGGCGCGATCCACTAGGATTTCTTGAGCGGTGATGAGAATCCGAACCGCATGGCGGAAGCGATCAACGTCGAAAGATCCATCTGTTTTTTGAAATTTGAGCAGATTCAAAGAAGCCAGATTGCAGGCCGTGTCGTCGAGGAAGAGATACTCTGAGCAGGGATTGGTGGAGTTCTGACGACCGCTACCTTTACACGTGTGCCAGGTGTGAATGGTGGAATCGAACTGCATTCCGGGATCGCCGCAGACCCAAGTGCCTTCTGAAATCTTCCGCAAGAGTTCACGGGCATTCTTTTTCTCGCAGGGCTGGCCATCCACGACGCGAAGCGTCCACCAGTCGCCGCCATTCACAGCGGCCTCCATGAATTGATCGTCGGCACGTACAGAGAGGTTCTCATTCTGGAACATCACGGAGCCGTAGGCATCACCGTTGAAGGAGCCGTCATAGCCCTGCTCGATCAGCGCCCAGGCTTTCTTCTCTTCGATGGTCTTCGCTTCGATGAATTCTTCGATGTCTGGATGCCACGCTTTGAGAGTGTTCATCTTGGCCGCACGTCGAGTTTTGCCACCCGATTTCACTGCATTGGCCACCTGATCGTAAATGCGCAGGAAGGAAAGGGGACCGGAAGGACGACCGCCACCAGTCAGCTTCTCGCGAGTCGAACGCAGAGTCGAAAGGTCCGATCCGGTGCCAGACCCGAATTTGAAGAGCATCGCCTCGGCACTAGCTAGGCGCATGATGTCCTCCATATTATCCTCCACTCCTTGAATGAAGCAGGCACTGGCTTGTGGATAGACATACTGACTGGGGGCACGCTGCGCTGCTCCAGCGTCTTCTTCCCAGTGCCAACCGCCTTCTCCTCTGTGCTCGGCGACGCGGTACACCTGATAGAGACCTACATTAAACCAGACGGGAGAATTGAATGCAGCATGCTGGTGAAGGCAGAGCCAAGAGAGATCGCGATAGAAGTTCTCCCCATCTGCTGCGCTGTTAAAATAGCCGTCGGCGACTCCCCAATCCGCGATCGTGCGAGTCACACGGTGAATCAATTGACGCACGGATCGCTCGCGACCTCCGTTCGTAGGGTCGTTTCCCAGATCCGCATCTCCGAAGAAATACTTGGATACCGCGATTTTTGTTGCGAGCTGGCTCCAGCTCTTCGGAACCTCTACGTTTTCCTGACGAAAGAGCACTTGTCCACCGTCTCCGGCAATCTCCGCAGTGCGAAAGTCCCAATCGATCTGTTCGAAGGGATCGACTTCAGGCGTAGCGAACTGTGGTTCAAAGACGAGGCCTTCCGTGTCGAAGGATTGGTCGGTAGGGACTGAAGAAGTGGCTGATTCGGATTCAGCAACAGTGATATTCATGAAGCGGTGGCGGTTTGAAGGTTGGATGTTATGGGACTTTGCGAGGGTTTGGCGATTGTAAAACGAGATGCAATTTCTACTAAATGTGGTAGAGTTAATGAATGTGACCACAATATATTGTGGCGCGAAGGCGATGCTACTACAAGTGAATCTGCTTGCCAAGAAAGAATTTAACATTTCAGAGTTATCGGTTCAGAAGCGTAATCTTTTTAAGTCACAATGGTTTGTTTCAGAGTGCATTCGATGAGCCAGGTGAACGGAAATTTTTATTTCGGGCGGCTTTTTTTGAATTTTATCTGGCTTTTGACTGAGAGTGTTCATCGCTTCCCTCCGGAGTTTCTGTTGTGATCGCACCTGTCGACTCATTTAAAAATAAAAATCCTTCTTCCTGATTCACGGGTCTCTCTATTGTTCAAGCTGGCTGCAATGGAGTTTATAATGGATATGAAAGATTTTTCATCTGGATGCGTATTGTTCTGTGAAGACTTTTCTCCTTGCGCTATCATTTTCAGATTTCCTTTTCCTACTGATCGATTTTTATGCGGATTTTTCGCTCACCTCTGCTTCTGACTTCCTGCTCGGTGGCGATTCCTTTATTTCTGACTTCGTGTATTCTGCTGCCGTCGAATACGCATCGGGATCAGATTCGCTCCTTGGCCAAGTACGATTCACGGGGCATTGATGCGCCTGTGTCGATGCCGGAGTTAAAGAATCGTACCAATGAAGGCTTTTCCGCCGCTGATTTTCTCACTCTTCATTCGGGGCTGATCGTGAGTGGAAAATATATTGATAACGACTTTCGTTCTCGACTGGCTACCAGCCGGGGATCTGAGGCCGGGGTTCTGGAACTCGGCTTTTCCGTTCCGATCGCCAAGGGCGGTTCTGGGTTTGGGAGTTGCGCACCGGTGACTCAGGACGGTTACTTCGTGACGGCGGCTCATGTGCTGGCTCACGAAGATAGTTACGTGCTCTATGCCACTTCGAATCAGCAGAAGACCTACATCGACTATGCTCCGATCCGTGTCGTTTATCGAAATAATGCTGCCGACGTCGCCATTGTGAAGGCGAAAATCTCGACCCCACGCTATCTCCGCTTTCGATACGACGATCTAGCTCCTGGAGAGACTCTTTTTGCCGGCGGCTGGATGCACGAGAGGGCTGGGGGGCAATTCCTTCAGTACAACACGGTGAATTCCGATTCCTCGGGAACCCTGTTTCGTAAGGTCGTCACGACTTTGCCCATGCTGAAAGGTGATAGCGGATCTCCATTGATCGACCGCCACGGTCGTCTGTGCGGGGTTCTCAGTACCATGCGACTCGGCGTGGTGATCAAGATGAAGCCGAAATCGACGGCGGTCCAGATGACTCCGAAAGAAGTCGAGAGGATTATTCGCGAGGATCGGGCGAAGTAGTCGCAAAATCCATCGTCACCAGTGGAACTTTGTCGATCTGAGGGAGACCGGATCCCTCGGCGAATGGCACGTAGGGGGGGCCTCGAATGGAGGAGCTAAGCAGTAAATAAAAATATTGGAAATTAATATAGATAGCATAATATTAATAAATATTACTCTAATATTCCTCGCTTGATGAAGCTCAATACAGCCATTTTTTATGACATCGAAAACCTCATCGGCGGCTACGGGGCGTCGAAAGAGGCAATCAAAAGTCTATCTCTCAAGAAGATTGTGGAGGAGATTCGGAAAGTTGAGCTTTTGGCAGAGGGAGGAATCGCCATTCAGCGGGCGTATGCGAACTGGAGTAATTCTAGCCCATCTTTAACAGGCGAAAATGTAAGCGACTATTAATCAGGATATTACAACTAAGAAAATTTCCTTCTGGCACTAC
>JBDHQE010000034.1:0-21843 GCA_039806885.1 Verrucomicrobiales bacterium | reverse complement strand
GCCCGCCCGCGTGCAGGGCTTCATATACCACGCGACAGCCGGCGCAGCAGAATCGCTCGTCACGACGTCGAGTTCGGAACTCACTTCCACAATGAGCGCAAGATCGTTCCGTAGCGTCATGCAGTCCCGTGAGGGTCAGTCCATCCACTTCCGGCGACGAGATCATGGTTCAACTGTTTCACAGCGACAGGTGGCCGTGCTGCCGTGATGGGCATGGAGAGGGGTCTGAAGAAGAGAAAAATGCCAGATCAGTGATCCCGCCGCAGCCGCTGCCAGAGCACGCTTTGCAATCAGAAATTTTTTTGCTCCGAGTTGCTGACTGACCATCACGGAGCCTATCTGTACACATCCAATGGCAAGGATAGGACCGAGTCCGAAGGCGAGTAGCATTTTCGCTCCCATCACGGGAGATTGACTCGCCAGTGCCAACGCGAGGATTGCATAAAGAGGGGCACAGGGGAGCAAGGGGGTAGCCAGCCCAACCAGAGCTGCCCGACGCAATGGGTGAAGTCCTAGGGAAAATGTCCGTACGCGGAGATTCAGGCGATTCAGCCAAGGAATCGACGCCACTCGTCGATCAAAGCCTAGAGCAATCGCCACCAATACCAGAGCCAGTAGCAGCGGCACCCAACGGGAGCCGTCTAGGGAGACTCCGATTCCGATCCAGGCACCGATTCCTCCCATGATCGCCCCGGCGAGCGCGTATCCCACCAGTCGCATCGCATGATACACTCCTGTCCCGGCCATACCGGATCCGTATCCTGCGATCCCTAGACCACAGGTGAGCAAACCACACATCCCCGCACAATGGAGACTGGTGGCGAGTCCCGCCACAAAGAGTCCGCCCAAAGTGAGAGCGCCAGTATCGAGTGAGCTCATGATCTTATTGATTCAGAGTGGGAGATCGGAAGTGCACGAGGGCCGTATTGATTGGCGATATAGATCACGCAAGACCAAGCAAGAATCAGAATCGTGAAAAAAGCGACGATCAGAATCCAGGGACGGCGGCGGAGAGAGGTGATCATGGATTATTTGTATCCTTGCGAAGAGTATAAGGACTGGGACCGAGGAACTCCGCTCCATGCATCACGGAAACATGACCGGGAGAAACATCGGCAAAGACGCGAAAATGGAACTCACTCTTAAACTTCGAAACAGGCAGAGCGAGGATGAGAGTCTGATTCATCTCCTTTGACGGGCCGACTTCCACCTCCTCCGGCAGTCCTATGATCTGCATTCCCTCCGGCATTCCCTCGGTACGAAAGTGAAACTTTACGGTTCGCTGCTGCTTATTCACTAACTGTAGACGAAACTGGTTGCGAATGACTTCTTCACCTAGATAGAAGGGCTGCCCCGGCATTCGAATCAGTTCGATTTTGGCCGAGCGCAGGCTGCTGAGAAAGATCGTCATCATCAAAGCTCCCAGAATCATGAATCCTGTATAAATCAATGTACGAGGCCGAACAAATCGGGTCTTCTCTCCAGCGAAGCTTCGCATCGAGCCATAGCGAATCAATCCACGGTCACGCCCGGTTTTGTCCATGATATCATCGCAGGCATCGATGCAGTAAGCACAGCCGATGCACTCCATCTGTAATCCATTGCGGATATCAATCCCGGTGGGGCAGACCTGGACACAGCGAAAACAATCGACACAATCCCCTGCACTGCTGTCTTTCGCCTTGCCTCTAGGCTCGCCACGACGGGAGTCATAGCCGATCACTACCGTATCATCATCCGTCAGTGCCGATTGAATGCGCCCGTACGGACAGACGATGACACAGAACTGTTCTCGGAAAAAGGCGAAGCAGTAGTAAAAAGCACCGGCGAGGAAAGCCATGGTCCCGAAGGCCTTCAGGTTATTCATCGGTGAACTGCGCATGTAGTCATACAGTCTCGGAATGGAGACGAAGTAGGATACGAAGATGTGCGCGAGCAGAAGAGATACTAAGATGAACAGACCGTGTTTGATCACACGCCTGACCGTCTTCGACAGGGTCCAGGGAGCAGCATCTAGGCGGCGGCGCTGGACGGCGTCTCCGTCGATCCATCGCTCGATTCGACGGTACACGTGATCCAAGAACACAGTATAGGGACAGGCCCATCCGCACCAGAGACGTCCGAAGAGAGAGGTTACGTAAAACAGGGAGAAGCCCAGCCCCGTCAGCAGGAAAAATCCGATCCACAGATCCTCCGACAGAAAGGTTAAGCCCATGAAGTGGAAGCGACGGTGAGCGAGATCAAAGAGCACCGCAGGATTGCCATTGATCTGAATCCAAGGGAGCAAAATATAAACCGCCAATAGCACTACTGCGAAGATGCGCCGCGCGATCGTAAAGCGCCCGTACGCGTCTGCAGGATGCACGGCATAGCGAGAGCCATCGGCATTGACCGTGGTGAGGGATACCAGATTCGGCTTTTTGATTCTCGACATGACTCGCCGCTCTAACGGGGATGGTAGGTGAGGATATAAGAGACGACCTGCGCGATCTCGACTGGACTGAGCTGGGAACTCCAGGCAATCATGCCCTTGGTCACGTCGGGAGAGCCATTGGTAATGGTATTCATGATCTCCAGAGGGGCTCCTCCGTATTTCCACTCCGCATCATTTAGAGGCAGTCCAGGCAGGGCCACGCCGCCCAGTTTCGCCGACAGATCCATACCGTGGCAGGCGGCACATTTCGCCTCGAAAATGGCTTTTCCGGCCTCGGTTTGCTCCGGCTTTTTGCTCATTTCATAAAGGGCGTCATTGTCGAGAGTCGCTAGCACCTTCTCTGTTTCGGCCTCCTTCTTCGCGTGAATCTCCGCCATTTCTGAGTCGATCGACTGGAAGTCATTCGCTAGCCGCAGTGGACTTTGATAGTACAGCGCCCATCCGATCACGAAAAAGACGATAGCGATGTAGAAGGTGAATAGCCACCAGTTGGGCAATCTCTGATCGTATTCCTCAATTCCGTCGAACACATGCTCACGGATGGGGACAGACTCTTCTTTGCTTTGTTTTTGGCTCATGGGTGAAATGGGGGTTCGGAAGGAGGTGACTTCGGCTCATCTAGTGGGAGACGAGCCAGACTCTCAGCTTCATCTCGTCTCATGGTGACCGCTCGAAAAAGGATGACGAGAAACGATCCTGCGACCAAGAAGAAGGCGATGTAGGGCACGATAGCGTGCCAGTTCTCGAGAATTACACGTTGAAACATAGAAATCGGGAATCAGGGGTTACTCGCTGTGGTTCCGCTCTGAGCCGCAGTGCTCTTCGGAGCGGGATCGACGTCCATACCACCGGTTCGATACTCGTCGGGGATACCGAAACGGAGCGGATTGGGAGATTGTCCGGGAGTCTTTTTCTTCGGAGCGACCTCCTCGAAGCTGCCGAGTTTTTGCAAATAGGCGATCAGTGCTACGACCTGCGTTCCTGCGAGATAATCACGGGCGGAGTTCGCATCCGTCGGCTCGGCATGACCTTTGGCTAGTGGAATTTTCACCTGCTTTTCCACGAGGCGCCCGGCGATTTCGAGCGCCTGTTCGCGTGCACCCTGCTCAATCTCATCGGGAGTCATGATCGGATAAGGCACCCCAATCATGCGCTGGACGGCGATTTTGCTCGGCAGAGCCTTGAAATCCGTCTGGTGTTGAGCCAGCCAAGGATAATTCGGCATCCGAGACCCCGTGCTGAGACTGCGAGGATTCATCAGGTGGAGATACTGCCAATCATCTCCCCGCTTTCCACCCTCGCGAGCTAGATCGGGGCCTGTGCGCTTTGATCCCCATTGATACGGGTGATCGTAGATAGACTCTCCTAGGCGAGAGTAATCACCGTAGCGAAGAACATCCGGCACGAGAGTTCGGATCATCTGCGAGTGACAGTTGTAACAGCCTTCGCTCACATAGATATCGCGCCCAGCAAGTTCCAAGGGAGTATAGACCTTCTGCAGGCGATCTTCGATATTCTTCGCACGATTGACTGTCACTACTGGCACGATCTGGACCAGTCCGCCGATGGCCACCGCGATCAGCACTAATACAGAGAAAGGCAGGTAGTTTTCCGACAGCTCATCATACCACGCAGACCACTCGGCAGGGTGCCTCCGTGCCTGGATCCAGGCCATGGCGGCAAATCCGAGCGTGCAAAGCATCGCCACATGGCTCGCCCCAGGCGGTAGGAAGAACCAAAGAATGCAGAAAAACAGGCACCAGAAGGTGTAGGCGACGGGATCTTTGCGGAAGACAGCTCCCCAGACCATGCGATCTTTTTCCAGCTCTGGATCCTCATAGACCTCCCGCGTTTCATTCACAGCCTTCCCAAGACGTGCCGTCTTCCAGATATTGACGGCTAGCAGTAGGAAGCCCGTCAGATAGAAGACACCTCCGATCACACGCAGGAGCATGAGCATCTGAATCTTATCCACAGTCTGGACGAACTCATTCACCAGACGAGTTCCCGTTTCATCCGTCTCATTCAGCATCAGTCCCTGAATAATCCCAGCGAACCAGAGCGAGGCGACGTAAAGCAAAATCCCCGTGAGGCCAATCCAAAAGTGGAAATTGGCGAGACTTTTCGACCACAGTTCGCGTCCCCAGAAGCGAGGGGCCAGCCAGTAAAACATCCCGGCTGCCATAAACCCGTTCCAGCCCAGCGTGCCGCTGTGAACGTGTCCGACGATCCAGTCCGTGTAGTGCGCCAGTGCGCTGACAGAACGGATCGATAGCAGTGGCCCCTCGAAGGTAGCCATTCCATAGAAAGTAATGCCGACCACGAAGAACTTGATCACCGGATCCGTGCGCAGCTTATCCCAAGCCCCACGGAGAGTGAGCAGTCCATTGATCATCCCGCCCCAAGAGGGAGCCCAGAGCATCAGACTGAAAAACATCCCCAGCAACTGTAGCCAAGTGGGCAGGGCCGTGTGCAGCAGATGGTGTGGTCCCGCCCAGATGTAGATGAACACGAGCGACCAGAAGTGTACGATGGACAGTTTATATGAATAAACCGGCCGCTCCGCCGCTTTCGGCAGGAAGTAGTACATGATCCCCAGAATAGGAGTGGTCAGGAAGAAGGCCACCGCATTGTGTCCATACCACCACTGGACCAGAGCATCCTGCACTCCACCGAAAATCGGATACGCATGGACCCAACTCGTAGGGATCTGCAGGTGATTGACGATGTAGAGCATCGCGACCGTGATGATCGTGGCGATATAAAACCACAGCGCAACGTAGAGCGAACGCTCTCGCCTAACCTTCAGAGTCATGAAGAAATTCAGGGCGAAAATCACCCAGATGATTACGACCGCTAGATTGATCGGCCAGATCAGTTCGGCGTATTCCTTGCCTCGTGTCAATCCGGCTGGGAGTGAGATCGCAGCACCCACGATGATGAGCTGCCAACCCCAAAAATGGATTTTCGACAACAGATCCGAGTATGTACGGGCGGAACAGAGTCGCTGCGTCGAGTAATAGATGCCAGAGAACATCATGTTTCCCACAAAGGCGAAGATCGCCGCGTTCGTATGGAGAGGGCGTAGTCGTCCAAAGGTGAGAAAATGAATCCCGTCGGTATCGAAAATCGGAATGAATGACAGGCCCAATCCCTCATTCAGGAAGCGAGTAAACATCTCGAAGATATGTCCATTCGCCTGCCAGAAATTCAGCTGTGATGCAGCGATCACCCCCACCAGCATGGCAACGACACCCCAGAATATGGAGGCGATCATGAACCAGCGCGGCGTCTGGTCATCGAATTCGATCGTGATTTTACGAGAAGATGCGGAGGGATTGCTCATAGAGTGGGAAAGTCGTCCTGAGATCGATTTGATTCAGATTGATCCGGGAGTGTCTCAAAACGACGAAAGGGAATCAGCGAGTCCTGATCGGCACACGACTCTGCCTTCTGCCTCACCCGCAGAAACAGGACGAGGAAGAGAGCGGCGAAAAGAACGCTGAACAGAGTGGTGAGATACAGTACGTCCATAACCGAAACCGATGGGATCGCGCCTTTGCCATGAGTCGAGTCACTCAGGACCATCCGTCTTCGATTTCTTCGGCAAAGGTGCGAAAAAGTCCTTCAGATGATTCCTGTCCGCTGTGCAGTTCTTGCGAATTACTGCGCATTACTTGCGCTTTGGCCATCTTTGGTGAAGTCTTGTCGCACTCAGAATGAAGGAGAGGTCCACGGACACCTTTCGGAAAATCCGACAATCCCCATTACTCGCGCAATATACCGCCGCTTTTGAAGCTGCGACAGGCTTGCCACTGGAGCTTCACGAACCGGAATTGGAGCGAATCTGTCATGGGTCCACCTCGTCCAACCAGTTTTGTAGTCGTCTCAATCAGGATAGGAATTTCTCCGAATGCGTAGCTCTCATTGAGGAGTTCCGCAGAAGTGCTGAGTCAGTTCCACAGTCTCTCTGTTGCTTCGCGGGACTTCAGGAATCCATCGTGCCTGTGTTCGCCGGACAGACCGTGGTGGCCTATCTGTCGACGGGTCAAGTCTTCGTGAAAGAGCGTTGCGAGGTCCAGTGGGAGGATGTCGCGAATCACCTGATCGAACAAGGATGTGACTGTGAGGAGGTCACCGTTTTGGAAAAATCATGGCGCAAATCGCGTATCCTGAGTGAGAAGAGTTATGGCGGCGCGGTCAATCTGCTCGCTGTTTTCGCCACTCAACTCTCTGCACTCGTCGAGCAGATCGTACTCGGAGAGAATCAGTCCGAACCATCCGCCATCACGCGCGCGAAGCGATACATCAATGCCCATCTCTCTGAGAACATCGACCTGAATGAAGTTGCCGCTCATGTGGCGATGAGTCCGTACCACTTCTGCCGTATTTTCAAAAATGTGACTGGACTGACCTATAAGCAATTCCTAACCCGTCGGCGGATCGAACTGGCGAAATGCCGACTCCGCCATCCTGATGCGAGGGCGAGTGAGGTCGCCTACGAGGTGGGATTCGGCTCCCTGTCCCAGTTTAACCGCAGTTTCCGTCAGACCGTGGGAATCTCGCCCAGTGAATGGCGAATCAAAGACTCTCATCGCATGGAGGAAGACTCGTGAGGTGAATCATGTTCCCCCTCTGGGAATCCAAGGATCGTCAATGGAATCCCGTCTATCTGATCCGCTCCACGCTGAAATCGTCGATGTAAATGGTGCTGTCAGCGGGGAATCCATCCAATAACACCATCACTTCGATTTTTGTTTCGGTCGGAACATCGGCTTTCGGGAGATGGAAGGGAATGGCAAAGGAATTCCACTCTCCGTTCTGGATGCTCATGAACTGCTGCGGGAGGCCCCAGGTGGCAACGATTTTTCCATCGACTTTGTTCGCGGTCATTCGGAGTCCGACCTGCCCGGCTTGCATACCCTCGGGCAGATAACAGCTCACTTTGACCACATAATCACCTGAGATATAATCGATGCGTTGATAGACTCCGCCGCGCCCGAGGCCTCTGATGCGCAGACTGTGCATTCCACTGAAGGCCCGCTCGTCCGTAATCTTCCATGTCCCACGGGCATATTCCTTCGATTCCCCGGCTTTGTCCCAGTAGATCCAGCCATTCTTTCCTTCCTCGAAGGATTTATTTTCCGTGATCAATTCTACCTTGCCCCCCGCAGCTCGAAGCATCTGCTCTGCCTGCTCGCGCAGTTTTCCTTCCGCCTTCGCTGCGAGTGACTGAATTCGCTCCTTCACCTGTGTGCTCTTGCCGATCCAAGGCTGCAGTTGCCAAAGAGGAGCCGTAGCCCAATTCTCTCCACTCAGAGGATTTGCTCGTGTGATCCATTGATAGTTCACGCGATGCAGTGGATCATTTTTTAAGCTCGCCAATAACTCCTGTCGTTTCGCTCCCGCCTCAAGTGTCTCCACCGCTTGGCCCAGCATCGTGAGAGCCTCTTTTTCTGATTGAGCGACGCGCATGGGTTTTGTCCCCCGGAAGGAAAGAACGTTCGCCCGATAGAAGGACCACATTTTCTGTAGCATCTCCATCCGTGCTTTTCGTTGCGGGGAGTCGGCCAACTTCAGCGCCGTCTCCATCGTGCGATCAGACTCAGCAAGCATTTCATCAGTAACGTCGAGTAGATAGGTGGGCGTACCATTGAAGGGTAAATACTGACCTCGCTTCGTGTTCCACTCTGATTTTAGGAGACTCTCGGTCCAGAACTTCTCCCAGACACTGTAGAAGCGTGCGAGCTCTGGCGCAGCCTTTTCTCCCGCACAATGCGTGTACCAGTCCGTCAGCAGGGCATCCACATCCTGATTCGGATTCCACAGCAGTCGGGTGAAGATCCAAGGCTTCGGTCCCTCTCCCCAATTGGGGTAGAACTCGGAGTAATGATACTTCACCTGATGAGCCGCTCCCCAACTCAGATACCGTTGCATCTCGTGAAAATACACGCGAGGAAGCAGATAGGAGCCTCCGTAATCGTAGCCATACCAGCCGAGAGTTGGAGCAGCTTTCAACCACTGCTCGGTGAGATCTTCGCCCAGTTTACGCAACTCCGGATCCGTCCAGCGCATCCTGTCATAAGTCATGAACGGGATGATGCGCGGGTGAACTCCGACTCGCGTCGGGGGCGAAAACAGACCATTGTAGGCGAGAGTTCCGAACCATTTGTCGGGATATTTTTTGAGCACCTTCTCGACCACCTCGTTCGCCCACTGAAAATAGTCATCGGACACGTCCTGATAGCCCAGCGCGTTCTCCTTCCCTGAGCGTCTCGCGAGTGATGCCGGAGATTGATCCCAGTTGTTGGAATCGTTCATTCCGAGCGAGTAGGTCTGCTGATCTGGATTCTCGTCGAAATATTCGATGATGCGTTTTACAGAGGCATCGACAATGCCAGGAGCCGACAGGTTTGGCTGCCAGCGGATCTCACCTTTCTCGAAGGGAATCAGTCGCTCTCCGTTCAGCAGGGGGTAGAACTCGGGATGCGTTTTCCCGAATTCACTGGCGGGCAGGAGATTTAGCAGATTGTGGTGAAAAGCCATGCGCGTGGGACCGTCACGGTGGACTTTATTGAAGCGGCCCCACTCCAGCAAAGACGCTCGCGGCGAGAGCGTCCGAAAGAGAAACGTCGGCTCCTGGATAATTTCTACCTCCGGCAGATCGATATCCGTGTGAACGGGAATATCGATCCCCAGATCAGTAGGCATCAGCCAACGGACTCCGAGAAAGCGCTCCAGAAACTCATAAACTCCGTATTCAATTCCGTAGTCACTGCCTCCGCTAATCACGAAATTGTGAGAATTGAGGCTCCGGAGGACGAAGCCTTCCTCGTCCAGCTTCGAGACATCCACCTCAGGATGCTTTCCGATGAACAGGAGATTCTCGGCAGTCTCATCATTGATCGCTATCGTCGCTCCGCTGCTCTTTTTCACATACTCCTGCAGGATTTTTGCCGCTTCGTGGACTGCCTCGCTGGCATCTGGAGCGAGTCGAATCGTTGCCGTAGAACTCCCGTTTTTTACAAGCGGCATAGCGGCGGCAGAAGAGGGAAGAAGACTCATTTCGCCACCGATGAGCAACAGAGTCGACAGACAAAGGGAAAATTTTGTGATCATAGCAGAAGGACGTAATTCAAGCCTGAAATGATTCATGGAGATTGCCAAGTCAAAGGATTTCCGCAACCCCGCCTTTTCATCAGGGCGCAATTCTGCTATTCGTTACAGTCATCAATCATCATGAGACCAATCCGCAACTCTCTCTTCCGTTTATCGCTGTGGCTTCTGCCGTGTCTCCTCCTGTCGAATCTGACAATCTCCGCCGACGATTCACCAGCACAGGCGACGACAACGGCTTCCCGCTGGTGGGAGAAAATCCCAGTGACGGATGCGACAGCCCCTCGCACACTGGCGCTCTGGCGCTTTGACACGGCTGAAACCGTGGGAAAAAACGAGTCTTCTCATAAGCTCGATGACGGGAAACTCGCGGGTGCCCTCTGGAGTGCCGAGGGCAGATTCGGGGGCTGCATCGAAAGTGCTCCCGGCTTTCCAGTCGAAGACAAGCGTCACGCTTTCCTCGTAAAGCGATCCCCCGTACTGTCGCCCTCTGGGCCTTTCACACTGGAGATGTGGCTCCGTCCGAAGCCCGCTGACATATTCGTTCCTGAACTCTCTCCAGTGTTGGCAGACTCGAAATACGTGCCCTATCGACACAATGGTTTCAAATGGAGTCTGACCAAGGGCCAGAAAGACGGAACACGACGTTTTGCCCTTGAGATCGGACTCGGGAACCGCTCGGCAAACTGGATTTCTAATCCGATCACACTTTCGTCTGAGGAATGGCACCATGCGGCGTTCTCTTATGACGGTCAGGGAACGACCAGCTTCTGGCTCGATGGTGTCCAAATCGGGCAGTCCACAGTGCCTGCTGCGGGTGGAATGGCGATGGCTGAACAGGATCTGTCGATCGCGGACCGACTCGGATCAAATTTTCAGGGCTTTCCTGGCTGGGTTGATGAAGTCCGGCTGAGCGAGGGCCTCCTCACCTTCCGCCCTTTCCAGATTGAAACGCAATCTGCACGCCCTGCCTTCCTCCGATTCACAGAGAAAGCGGCGATTCGATTGAATCTTCGCAATCTCGCTACAACGCCGCTCACGGGAGCGAAGCTTCGACTCGCGCTTCCCGGAGCGGGAACGAAGGAGATCAGTCTGCCCGTGATCGCCCCTAGCGAATCCCATCCGCTGGAACTCCCCATTGACGCGACATTGCGGGCGGATGAATACACCGCAGACGTGACCTTCCTCCTGCCGGGATGGGGAGGAGAAAAGGAGATCTACACCGCTACCGAGCGACTGCCCTACGTCCTCGTGCGCCGTCCTCTGCCCCACCGTATGCCCGTCGTGATGTGGGGAATCGGGGGGAATGGACTAACGAAGGAATTGCCTCGTCTGAAAGACATCGGCTTTACCCACTGCCTAGGACTCTGGGTAGACATGAAAGCTGTCTGGGACAATGGCGCCAAGGCGGAAATTAATCCTCCTGATATTGTTCGCTCCAGCCGCGACATGCTCGATCTGGCGCTGGCGAACGACATGCGTATCATTTCATCAATATCTCCGACTCATTGGCTGAGCGAATCGGAGGATGGCAAACCCTACGTCCGAATCAATCGCGAGGGAAAACCCTACGACAGACCGGATGTGAGCGGTCTATTCCCGAGGGTACAGGAGTTCAGTCACGACGTCGGCGTAGCGCTCGGTCGCACGTACGGCGATCATCCTGCCTTCGAGTCTGCCCTACTCAGCACTGAGCAGCGCGACGCCACGCAACTCTCCTTCCACCCCATCGAGATCGAAGCTGCGAAAAAGGCGCTCGGCTCCGACATTCCCGCAGTAGCCAAGATCAAGAATGGAGTAAAATACGATGAACTGCCTGATTTTCCGAAAGACCGCGTCGTGGCTGATGATGATCCCATCTTGGCCTATTACCGCTGGTTTTGGAGCGATGGAGACGGATGGAGCGCCATCCATTCCCGATTGAACGATGGCCTGCACGAATCCATCAATCGGAAGAACTTCTGGACTTTCTTCGATCCCGCGGTGCGCGTGCCCAGCGTACACGGCAGTGGGGGGAATGCGGATGTGCTCTCTCACTGGACCTACACCTACCCAGATCCGATTCGCATCGGACTCTGCGCGGACGAGTTGTTCGCCATGGCACGAGCGAACGGTCATCATCAGCGTGTGATGAAAATGACGCAGATCATCTGGTACCGCAGTCGCACCGCTCCGGCAGCACCTGCAGCATCCGAAGGTCTGCCGGTCACGCAATCTCCCTGGCTCGACTACGATGCCGGTGCCAGTTACATCACCATCGCCCCGATGCACCTGCGTGAGGCTCTGTGGCTGAAACTCGCCCGCCCTGTATCCGGCATTATGTATCACGGCTGGGGATCACTGGTGCCACTCGATCCTCCGACGGGGTACACCTTCACCAATCCCAACACCGCTCCCGAGCTAAAGCGTCTGATCTCTGACGTCGTGGAGCCACTCGGTCCAACACTCCTGCAGGTTCCGGACGTGGAATCCGACGTCGTCTTTCTGGAGAGCTTCACCTCTCAGATGTTCGCTCGGCGCGGCACCTACGGCTGGGGAAATTCTTGGGCGGCGGACCTATACCAGATCGCTACGAGCGCACAGTTGCAATCGGACGTAACCTATGAGGAAAACCTCACCGAAGAACGTCTCAACCGAGCAAAAATCCTAATTATGGGCGATTGCGATGTGTTGCCAAAATCCATCGTGACTCGTGTTCAGGCTTTTCAGAAAGCGGGAGGGATCGTAGTCGGCGACGGAGAACTCTGCCCTGCGATCAAGCCCGACATTCTGGTGCCTCGCTACGCTCGGGTGGGCAAAGCAGCGGAAGACTACAAAGCGCTGCTCGGCTTGGCCGACAAGCTAAAGACTGATCTCTCGGGCAAGGGGTATCAGTGGATTCTCGCCTCTGACAACTCGAAGGTCTATACACGTCGTCGCGCTGTCGGAAACACTGATTATCTTTTTGCGATCAATGATTCCCGTGAAGCCGGCACCTACGTCGGCGGTCACGGACTCGTCATGGAGGACGGAGTGCCTTCAGATGCCGTGCTGAAGCTGCGCCGTGCGAAAGGTCATGCCTACGACCTGTCCGCACATCAGCCGATTCCGATGGAAGGGGCAAAGGACGGACAGCTCTCCTTGCCCTTGTCCCTCGGCCCCTGCGAAGGGCGCGTCATCATGGTGACCGAGCGACCTGTCGAGAAAATCGGACTGAATGCTCCCAAAGAAGCGAAAGCAGGAGACTCAGTGCCTCTGGAGATCACTATCACAGACGCCGAAGGCAAGCCCATCGACGCCGTCGTCCCCGTCGATCTGCGAATCGTCGATCCCGAGGGAGCACCCGCTGAGCCGAACGGATACTACGGAGCTGAAAATGGGGTGCTGAAGCTCACTCTCGATCTGGCCAAAAATGATCGTGTCGGTCTCTGGGAAATCCGTGCAACGGAAGGAGCCACTGGAAGAGAAGTAGTGGGCTGGCTCCGCGTGAAACCTTCTGCGAAATGAAACGATTGTCTCTTCCCTAATCTAAATCCCACCTTTTTTCACAGATATGAAGCTGAAACTCTCCCTGCTGTTATGCGCGCTCGCCGCCTGTCTTGTCACCTCCGCCTCCGCTCTGACCGTCGGTTCCTATAACATCCGCTACGACAACAAAGGAGACCGCCAGAATGGCAATGGTTGGGATCAGCGGGCACCCATCATCGCCTCTCTGGTCCGCTTCCACGGCTTCGATATTTTCGGAACGCAGGAGGGCATCAGTACGCAAATGGCCGATCTGATGAAACTGCTTCCAGAATACGCCTGTATCTCGTATGGGCGAGATGACGGAGATCAAAAGGGCGAGCACATGGGCATCTTCTATCGCAAGAGTCTCTTTGATCGGGAGGATAGTGGACGCTTTTGGCTCTCTGAAACACCCGATCAACCCGGAAAAGGCTGGGATGCTGCACTGCCTCGCATTTGCACTTGGGCCAAGTTAAAGCCGAAATCCAGCGGGGCATCCCTCTGCTTCATGAGCATCCACTTCGACCACATCGGAGTCACTGCCCGAAACGAAAGCGCCAAACTACTTTCGAAAAAGGCGATAGAAATCGTCGGCGATGGCTCAGCGATTCTCGTGGGAGACTTCAATTCCTCGCAGGATAGTGAAGTGTACAAAACAATGACCCACCTGCCAAACTTCGTCGATTCTCGGGAAAAAGCCGCGATTCGCTTCGAATTAAACGGCACTTTCAATCAGTTCGATCCCAATTCCTGGTCGGGGACTCGGATCGACTACATCTTCGTGAGTCCCAATTTTCGTGTTCGACGTTATGGCGTCCTGACAGATTCCTACCGCACTCCTTTCGAAGAACCTACAGCGGACGGCGAAAAGAAATCGACGGAAATAAAGTGGGTCCGCTCTGTCGCACGAATGCCATCAGACCACTTCCCGATTCTCGCCGAACTGGAACAACCATAAGCTCGAGCCTCTCACCTGCCTCTCGAATCGCCTTTCCAGATGAAGCAGTCAACAGCACCCGTCGTCCCGCCCAAACTCCTCGTCCCTTTTCTGCTGGTAACCTTACTTTTTCCCCTTTGGGGATTCGCCAACGACATCACGAACCCGATGGTCGCGGCGTTTAAAAATATCCTTCTGCTAAGCAATTTCGAGAGTTCGCTCGTGCAGGGGGCCTTTTACGGAGGCTACGCGCTCATGGCCATTCCGGCAGCGATCTTCATCACCCGTTTTACCTACAAGAAGGGTATCCTCCTCGGCTTGGGACTCTACGCCCTCGGCTGTCTCCTCTTTATCCCAGCCGGATGGACGCTCAGCTTCTATCCCTTTCTCTTCGCCTATCTGGTGATGACCAGTGGCCTATCCTTTCTGGAAACGACTGCCAATCCCTACATTCTGTCGATGGGGGATGAGAGCACGGCGACTCGACGGCTGAATCTGGCACAGGCCTTCAATCCGATGGGTTCCATCATCGGGATGTTCGTCGCCAGCATGGTGATCTTGGTCAATCTCAACAGCACCAGCGAGAACACGAGGCGTATCCTAGTGGCTGCTGCCGATCAGGGCCAGTCGGCACATCTCCAAGTGAGCGAAAAAATCGCCTCCGATCTGGATGTTCTGCAAAAGACGATTTCGGAGTCGAACTGGACCACACGGAAGCGATCTGCAAAAAAGGCGGCAGAGTTGACTTCTGCCCTGACTCATGATCTCGGTCTGCTCGTCAATCCTCACGCAGATCGGATTCCCTCGATCCGGGATGCGCTTACCTCAACTCCACGGAGCAACCCATTCGTCGAAGCGCTTCGCTCCGTCGCCGTCGTTCTCCAGCTTCGTCGCGCTCCGACTCCGAGCATTGCGGAAAAGGAGCAACAGGAGTTCTTCGGAGGACCCGTTGGAATGGAACTGGCAGCAATTTTGGATCAGGAAAGTCAGACAGTACAAGCCCTACCGGAGTATAAGGAAGGCAAAGCTGCTCTCGCAAATGCCCTTCCGATGGCAGAGGCCATGCTAGCAGAAACCTCCAGCATATATTCCGCTCTGAACGAAGGCAGTCAGGCCGACAAATCGACTGCCGCAAATCAAGTCTCCTCGACTATTCTGTCGTTGGAAAAATCGATCCTCGACGCCAAGCAAGCCTTTGCCGCACTCCCTATCCTAACTCTCCACCCTGTGTTTGAAAAATTCGGAGATGAATTTGCGCAGATTCGAGAGACAGATCTTTTCACGGTCGTTGGTCCCTATGCACTGATGGGCGGACTGCTCCTGCTCGTCTTCCTCTTTTTCGTCTGGAAGCTTCCCGCTTCTGTTCCTGGCGAGAATGGCACTTCGGAGAATCCCAATTCTTCTCACCAGCCTCTCCACATCGCAGCGACTCTGAAGCGACTGCGTGGGCGTCCTCGCTACTGGGAAGGTGTGATTGCCCAGACCTTTTATGTGGGAGCGCAGATCATGTGTTGGACCTTCATCATCCAATACGCCGAGCTTGAACTGGGGATTTCCAAAGCGACTGCCCAGAATTGCAACATCTTGGCAATGGTGATCTTCGTCTCCAGCCGCTTCGTTTGTACCTTCCTACTTCACTACGTTTCGCCCGGATTTCTCATCGGACTGCTGGCTCTCGGCGGGATCCTCTTCACCGGTGGCACAATTTTTCTCCAGGGCTACGCTGGGCTATATTGCCTGATCGCGGTCTCTGCTTGCATGTCGTTGATGTTTCCCACCATATACGGGATCGCATTGAAAGGACTGGGCGACGAAGCCAAGCTCGCCTCCTCCGGACTGATCCTAGCGATTGGGGGAGGATGCGTATTACCTGTGCTCCAAGGGAAGATCCTCGATCTCCCTCCTTTCAATTTCGGCTTTATGGAGCTCAGCAGCATTCGTGCGTCCTTCTTCCTACCGCTACTCTGCTTTGTAGTGATCGCGATTTACGGAGCACGAACGCTCTTCGTTCATGATCGAACGGTGAAGGAATAAACCACAAAAGGAACGAAGCACACGGAAGACGACAGGAATCAACAGTGATCCCTATTCTCTGATTCATCAGGAGTATCCGGCCTATTTGCTCTCAGGTGCGGCGAGAAAGGAATCGTCAGAATTTCCGCTTTTGTCCATCCACTCCTGCAGATAGCCCATGATCTCACCTGTGAAGAAGCCTTTGAACGAGAAGTCTTTGCCGAAGGAATCTTGGCTGCCAGGCGAGAATAAGGTCTCCATCGACTTCTTTGTCTGCTCGATCATTTTTTGGTCGTCGAGGAGTACGCCCGAATACAGGAGAGACCCATAAATCAGAGGACTGAGTGCGGGAGCCATTTGTGCAGCGGGCTTGTCGTCTGTCGTGACAGAATAAGCCCAAGCGGCAGTTTCAGGATCCCAATTGCGTGACAGCCACTTCCCTGCCGCCTTCAGGGAGGTCGCATAGCGTTCGTCCCCTGTCAGAGCGTGATAGGTCTGCAGTCCACCCAGCAGAACGCCGATTAAAAACACGTTGTTACCCATCACATTCGGCTGGCCTGATGCATGTTGTAGCGGCAAGACGTGAGGCCAGACCCCTGTTTTCTTTAGATCCTGCTGCTTCAACGCGACTTCTCCAATCCGCCCCGCACTCTCGAGATACAGAGGATCACTCGTGCCTCGGTAGAGTGCCATCGCCGCCCGCATGGACCACCCTGCCGTGCGCTCGTGATCACCCAATCGATTAAAGCTGGGGGCAAAGGCGTAATTGATGTGCTCACCCAGCATCAGCGCTGATTCCATGACGACGGGGTCGGCACCCAAACACCAGGCATCAATCATCCCGTCCGCCCAGGTATGGCCGTTCCCTGCAGCTGAGGAAACGTTATAAGCCATACTCCAAGTCGCGCTCTCCACCTTCTCGGACCAGTTTCCTGTGTGCCCGACGGAATGTTCGGGATTGGCACCCACGAAGAATGGATCCGGGTAGGCATGGACGATATCGACATCGGCCTGATGCCTCGCCCCGCGAATCGCGAGACGATAAAAATCGCGATTCCCTGTGCGAACGAACTGTGCGAAGAGAACATGGGGTAAGTCGTATTCGTTATTTCCCCAATTGCGCTTGCGCTCGCCAAACCAGTCTCCATAGTTCAAAAACCCGTATTCGCGATTCTTATCCTTTAATTTCCAGTGCTCGGCGAGTGAATTTTCCGCATATTGATCCCAGAGGGTGAACTGACTCCCTCGGGGCACGGCTAATTTCATATACGCTCCCGTCTGTGCGTACCACTCTGGAGGTAACACCGCAATCAGAGGCCACTGTGCCTCAGCCCATGTCTGCTCTGGACCGGTATTCTTGGAAAGATCGATGATAAAGCGCTCGGTGAAAGACATACCCCACTTCATGCGATAGTAGCCCTCGACGAGCGGGAACATCAGATGAAATGGCAAATCCTTGCCAAACTCTCGATCAGGTGCTTCCGGGAGCAGGAGCAGGGTCAGACCTTCTTTGGCATTGCTGCGGATGCCCTTCGGCCAGCGCTGCCAGAAGTCAGTGATCGCCAGATTAATCCCTCCATCAGACAGGTTGATGCGCAGGCCTCCAGGATTTCTTCGATCACTTTCTTGCCCAGCAGATGGACTGGCTGCATCCAAGGATAGAGAGGACATCTGATCGGTAAACTGGAGTAGAGCCGTCTCTTTCCCAGAACGGACTTCTATACCGCGGTCAGCGCTATCGATCCCCTTGCCATCACCCTGATAAACGACGAGAGAGCTGCTGATGGCTGCCTCCGAAGGAAGATTTGGTTGTAACCGATATTCTAGGGACTGGATATCAGTAAATTCTCGACTCAGCTCGCTATTGATATGGGTATGCGCGACATCGATGCGTGATGATCCCGCATGAAAGGAGAGGCGCGTAACGTAGGACATGAGAATTTGTCCCTTGTCAGTGGCGTAGTCTCCGACAATGCGAAGAGTCACTCGTTGGGGAGTGTTTTCCTCCATGGATACCGATTTTGGCTTGGCTGCTGATGTCGTGTAGCGGACTCCTTTCTGGTCCGTCAGCTCAAAGCCGACAGGAGAGGTGGCGACTTGCTTCCATTGGTCTCCGTCACGCACGAACAATCTCTCTGGCCCTTTGAACGCAGTCTTGCTGATGATGCAACCGAGAGTACCGGTATCGATCACGATTTGATCAGCCGTATCTTTTAGAGCAATCCGCCCACCGGACCTCGTCTCCTTTCCTTCTGCATCAGAGCCGACGATGACTTGATAGGTGACTTCTTCCCTCTCGGCAAAAGAATCCAAAAAATCGATTACCGCCCATTTCAAACTGCCATCGGGCCACCGTGAGGTGCCTTGAACGACAGCGCCCACGCTCACCCCAGCCTTTTTGATCGTGATCGTACGAGGGTCGAATACGTGACCCTGAGGTAAGGGAAACCCAAAATGCACTCGACCCTGAGGACGCGAAATCCCGATCTCTTCTTTGACCCGAACTGGGATAGAAACAGGAGCAGGAGCAGATTTTGACTGCTTTTTGGATGGCGTTGCACCTTCTGGATCATAAGTTGGTAGTGGTCGAGGGCGACCGTACGTCACACCTATTTTGACAAGTTGGTGCTCAGACAAGCCTCGATTCTCCAAATCTTCGTAGGCGACATGCTGATCGATATAGCGGAAGCCGTCGACTGTCATTCGAGTCGGTAGCGGAATTTTCGGAAGACTGGAGGCTTTTTGTTGAACCAAAGGCAAGGAAATTTCCTGAAATTTGGTGTTCGTAGAACTCCTGCCTCGGATTTCACCTATGATTAGACCGCGCATTCGGACGTGATCATCTTCTTTTCCGAGAATCGGAGCATCAAAGAGGAGATACAAACTCTTGCCGACAGCACGGCCCCGGTACTGGACATTTCGCTCAGACAGGGAAGATGAGTGATTTAAGAAAACGAGATTGTTATCTGCGATGACCAGCATCATGTCCACCCCACGATAGGCTTCGTCCATCCTTCCTGTTTCCGGATTGTGATCGACATCTAGGTAAAAGATGAGCGTCGTTCGATTATTAATCACTTCTTGATCAAAATCGACTTGAAAGAAAATACGATCATCGCCTAGATGAGCTGACCTCCAACGAGTGACAGCCATAGGAAGCTCGGAATCTGCCTGTTTCGCAGACTTGTTGATCGCGCCCGAAGAGGCTTCATACACCGTCGTCCAATCTCCGCCGCTCTCAGGTAATCCCAGATCGTGTCGAATCGCTTTCGGAACTTCACTCCAATCTGCCTGAGCGATGTTCGCGCACAAGACAGCAAGAAGACAGAACAGGATGCGAAGCGGACGATTTACAGGCAACGAGCTCATGAGTAATGGCGACTATCCTACAGCAGATTCTTCAGTTTAACATCTTCAAGAATCTAACGCAATCATGCAGCATATCGTGAGGGCGCGCTTCACACAGCCCCCACTGCGACTCTCTCAGGCAGCCAGTTTCAGTCCCACGATTCCTAAAATGATCAGACCCACGCTAATCAAGCGCCCTGCATTCGCCGGTTCATTGAACAGCACCATCCCCAGAATTACGGTTCCGACAGCACCGACTCCGACCCAAACGGCGTAGGCAGAGCCGATGGGTAGCGACTTCATCGCCAGTCCCAGTAACCACAGACTGACCACCATCGAGGCGACCGTAGCCATACTGGGCCAAAGTCGAGTGAAGCCGTGCGAATACTTCAAACCGATCGCCCAACCCACTTCAAATAAGCCAGCGATAATAAGAATCAGCCATGCCATACGGTGCGGATTCTATCATGACATCGCCTCTTTCGCATATCAAAACGGAGTGCGAAACCCCAATCCCCGGATCAGACACCATCCGATCAGAGCCTCGATCAGGATCAGCACCCCGATGACAGAGCTGATGTGCCACAGTCCCTGTCCCGTCAGGCGGACGGCAGTGACTCCTCCGATCACGCAGATCGCTCCCAGCAATACGCGGAGCCACCGCCCACGAGGATCAAGATTGCACTGAATTTTCATGATTCCTTCGATTCTGAATTACTTCGATTCTGAGTTATCCCATCCGGCTCCTTTGGTGAGAGTTCGGATACGACAAAGATAGTTGCGCGCGGTCAGATAGAGAACACTGCCATCATTTCCCCAGGCGCAGTTAGACACGACACCACCGACGGAAATGCGTCCGAGTAACTTTCCCTGTGACGTGAGAATATGCACACCATCCGGTCCACTGGTCCACAGATTGCCTGCGCGATCCACTTTCATCCCATCCGGCAATCCCTTCAGTCCTGTCTTGCTCATCTCCGTCACGTCATAGAACAAGGTTCCCGTGTCGAGCGTCCCGTCTTTCTGAACGGAAAAAGATCGGATGATCGCTGCCTCCGGATCCGACTGAGCCACATAGAGAGTTGAAAAATCAGGAGAAAACGCGATCCCATTCGGTCGGGTCATCTCTCTGTTCAACAGGGTCACCACACCATCGGGCGCTAGGCGGAAGATCCCTGCATAGTCCATTTCCCTCGAAGGATCATCCCACTTTCCCCGAAGGCCGTACGCAGGATCGGTGAAGTAGATCGTTTCGCCGTCGGGGCCAAAGCAGGCGTCATTCGGGCTATTGAATCGCTTGCCCTGATAGTTATCCGCCAGCGAGCGCTTTCCGCCGCCATCGGTCAGTACAGAGATACGTCGATCTCCATGCTCACAGGAGATCAGCTGCCCTTTTTTATCCACCAGCAGACCATTACTTCCCGGCTCGGCACCGTAATCAATACGCCCCGTGTATCCCGAGGGCGAAAGCCAGGTATCGATTCCCGTCTTTTCATCCCAGCGGAGCACTCGGTTCTTAGGGATTTCGGAAAAGAGCAGATATCCCCCCTGTGGATGCTCCTTTTCTGGAAACCACACAGGTCCTTCGATCCAAGTAAAGCCGATCGCTACCACCTCGATCTGGGCATCCGGGGCTAGCAGCGAATCAATCGCGGAATCGAGCCGAATGATTTCTCCCATTACCGCTACCTGAGATTTCTGTTGAGCCTGAAGAGCACACCATCCATAAAGAAAGGCGAAGAGGAAAACATACAGCGCAGAGAAATTATCTTGTCTGGAAAGGTTGGATTTGCGAATCATAAAGAAAGAATCATAAGTAAAGTTTAAGAACCGCACTTCCCCAGTGTGCCACGCTCATGAGTGAGAACGCAAGACCAAAAGACGAGACGAAATCAGATGGGATGAACTCTGAAGATGATGCTCTCGGCAGGCGCAGGGATGTGCTGTTTAATCCCGGAGATGATGATGCGATCCTACTGGATCCGATGGACCTCAAAATGATCGAAGAGGTCGGAAAAGTGACAAAGTGGTGGGATGAACTAGAATCGGAAATTTCGGAACCAGAGAGTAAAGCCACTAAACAGACGCACGAATCAGTCGAGAAAACTGACGCGAGCAGCACCGCTTTAAACGATCATCGTGAGTCAGAGATCGATCTGCTTAAAGTTCCTCCTCATCATCCTGAAGTCGAAAATTCCGACGAGGCCGAGAAAAGCGAAGAGGCAAGCGCAGAAGATTCCCAGCATCCGGGCACTAGAGAACCACTGCCGGAGAAGCCAAAGCCATCTTCTTCTCCGAAGCCAGCGACGAGCACCTGGGCGGATTCTCTGGAAAAAGAAGCCCTCTTTCTCCCTGACTGGGCCGACGAAGTCGTGGAGTCCCTGCCTCAGATCGAATTGATCGGCTCACTGACTGCGGGAGAGATTGATACTTCCGCGCCTCCGCTCGTCGAGGAACAGCCGCAGCCAATTCCTCTGAAAAAGACGGCTCCCCCCCCTCTTCCCGCTCC
>JBDHQE010000305.1:0-3515 GCA_039806885.1 Verrucomicrobiales bacterium | reverse complement strand
TCGCCTCGCGCACGAGAAATCGCTATCTAATCAGACTCAACCTTGACAATCTCACTGTAACCCTTTACTCCTTTAGCTGTTCGCGATATCATAGCTTAATTTGGCCATGTATCTGGCCAGAGTCTTGGGACCGGCTCAAAGCTCTTCATCCACCCCAAGCTCATGAGGCTGCTCACTGCCGAAAGCAACGAGCTTTTAAATTATGAAGGTTGAATGGTATAGGTTCAAGACATGCGTATCCGAATCGGTTCTTCGGCGCGTGTGCTAACATCATCCCACGCGCTGACCGGGCTGGGCGCCTTGATCGGGGGAGAGGAGAAAGATGTCTTCTCCTCCGGGACCGGCGGCCACAATCATGCCTTGGCTCTCGCCAAATTTCATTTTGCGAGGGGCGAGATTGGCGGCCATGACGACGAGCCGTCCGATGAGAGTGGCGGGATCGTAAGCGGCTTTGATTCCGGCGAAGACCTGCCGAGTTTCGTCTCCGCCTAGACTCAGGGTCAGACGAACGAGCTTTCGCGCCTCCGGAACCTCGGCGGCATCGATGATGCGAACGACGCGCAGGTCGATCTTGGCGAAGTCATCGATGGTGATTTCGGGAGCGATGGGAGTTGCCGCGAGCGCATCGCCAGAATCGCTCCATGTCTGTGTGGTCGAGGTGTTGCTCGGGGTGCTCGCCGAAGCGGTTTCTTCTTTCGATTCATCGAGCATTTTCTCGATGTTCTTCGGATCGACGCGTTGCATCATGTGCGTGAATTTTCCGATGGCTTTGCCGAGAAGTGGGGTCTGCGCCTGATCCCAGTGGGTGATGGGATCGTCAAAGAGTGCGCTCGCTTTCTCTGCCAAGGTGGGAAGGACGGGGGAGAGGTAGATGACGAGAGTGCGAAAGAGATTGAGGGCGACGGTGCAGACATCGCGCAGTTCCTGGGTACGAGCAGGGTCTTTCCGCAGCTCCCAGGGGGCGCTCTCTTCGACGTAAGGATTGGCGAGGTCGGCTAGTTCCATGATGGCGCGCATGGCTTTCCCGTAATCGCCTTTCTCGTAGTCTTCGGCGATTTCTTCGCTACGAGCAGCGAAGCGGTCGAAGAGTCCACCGTCGTCTGGATAGGTGTCGGAAAGTCCGGTGTCGGCAATGAAGCGGGCGGTGCGACTGGCGAGATTGACGACTTTTCCCACCAGATCGCTGTTCACACGGGCGACAAATTCGCTGAGATTGAGATCGATGTCCTCGACGCGGGAGGACAGCTTAGTGGCGTAATAGTAGCGCAGGTATTCGGGATCGAGGTGTTCAAGATATTTCGAGGCGCGGACGAAGGTGCCTCGCGACTTGGACATTTTCTCTCCATCGACGGTGAGAAATCCGTGAATGTGGACGAATCGGGGGAGGGAAAAGCCGGCTGTCTTGAGCATCGCAGGCCAGAAGAGTGTATGAAAGTATTGAATGTCCTTTCCGATGAAGTGGTGGATCTCGGTGGACTCGCTGCGCCACCAGTCGTCGAGTTTCTCTCCGTGGATGGCGCACCATTCAGAGGTGGAGCCGATGTAGCCGATGGGAGCGTCGAACCAGACGTACCAGTAGTTGCCAGGGGAGTCGGGGATCTCGAAGCCGAAGTAGGGGGCAGGACGGGAGATATCCCAGTCGCGAAGCGGCGCATTAAGAAAGAAATTTTTCAGGTAGTTCGCGCTCTCGGGAGGCAGGGTGCCGGACTGAGTCCAGTGATCGAGGAAGTCATGAAGTTGCTCGATGCGGACGAAAAGGTGGGTAGCGCTGCGCACTTCAGGGCGGGTGCCAGAGAGGGTGCTGAGGGGATCGATGAGGGCGCTGGGGGTGTATGTGGCTCCACAGTGGCCGCAGTTGTCGCCGGGCTGGTCGGTGGAGCCGCATTTCGGGCAAGTGCCGCGGACAAAGCGGTCGGCGAGGAAGGTCTGGGCCTGGGTGTCGTAGAGTTGATCGATCTCCTGTTCGGCGACCATGCCATCGCGGCGGAGGGCTGCCCAGATCTCGTGGCAGACGGCGCGGTTGTGATCGCTGTGTGTGCTGCCGTAGTGGTCGAAGGCGATGTGAAATCCAGCGAAGTCGTGCTGGTGAGCCTGGCTCATCTCGGCGATGAGTTCTTCCTCGCTGCGGCCTTCGGCTCGAGCGCGGATCATGATGGCGGTTCCGTGGGTGTCGTCGGCGCAGATGTAGAGGGCGCGATTGCCTCGCAGTTTCTGGAAGCGGACCCAGATATCGGTCTGGAGATATTCTACCAGATGGCCGATATGGATGTGGCCGTTGGCGTAGGGAAGGGCGGATGTGACCAAGATGTTACGAGACATGGAGATGCGGTGGTCTGATACGGGGGGAATGAAAGGGGAGGGAATTCGGGCGGACAATGTGTTCTGAAAATAGCTGTCTGTCTATTCGGGATCGTCAGGGAGCGGGGGCAGGGTCAGGAGAGGAGGGCTTTTCGTCGCTCGAAAGATTTTGCTTCTGTTCCCATCGAAACTTATTTCCGTCGGCGATTTCGATCCATTCGCCTGGAAAGGATTTTCTCTGCCAGTGAACCCAGCGGTCTTCGCGAATTTTATCGATGGATACGTCTTTCTCTTCGGCTTCGTGTTTCATCAGAATTTCGCGGTCGGAGTTCTCTTCGCTAACGGTTTTTTCCACGTAGTCGCCGTAATCTCCAGCGGGTCGGTTGCGGACGGAGAGTAGTCCAGAGTGATTTTCTCCGACGAGACGGTTATTTTTTAAATCCTGAATTTCAGACATGCGGTTGTGGCGTCGATCCATGGCCTGACGGAAGTCGCTGTCGGCTTTCGCCTGTTCGGGAGTTTTGGTGGCGGCTGCCGTGGTGTGTTGGTAGACGTTGACGTCCATATTCAGATCGACTTTGATCGGCTCGGGCGTGGCGACATTGACATCCACGGGAGGCAAGCAACCGGAAAGAAGTAGGATGGCGAAAATCCCGAGAACGGTGCTGAGGGCCCGCAGGATGGAATGTCTGGCGGTGGGATGAGCTTTCATGGGCGTGCTTTGCGGCGGAAGAGGGCGAATCGATCTCGTTTTTTGGGATCTCGTTTTTTGCTTAGGGATGTAGATTCGGCAGGCTCAGAGGGCAGGGTGTTCTCTGGTGATGTGGTGGCGATCATGGGGGCTGGAGTGGCTGCGACTTTCTCGGCATGAGAATGGGGCTGAGCGGCGTCATCATGAACTGCGATATTGAGCTGGCGCTTGCCATAGGGGCCGGTGAATCCGAGGGTGAGCGTTCCCTCACGATTGTGAAAATCGACTTTTCCGGTGCCCTGATCGAAATCGAAACGTTTGATGGCATTGAGCCCTAGCTCGGTGAGACCGCGCTGGAGCATGGTCCACTCTGGGGGGAGTTCCTGTAAAATGGGATCAATTTTGGTGATGTCGAACCAGCCAGATGTGGTGGTATGGAAGTCTCCTGTGGTCTTGCCAAGGGTGGTGCCACTCCCCTCTGAAACGAGTTTCAGACTCACGCGTCCATCCATGAGAAAGGAATCTG
>JBDHQE010000033.1:0-22111 GCA_039806885.1 Verrucomicrobiales bacterium | reverse complement strand
TGACATCTCGCCGCGCTAGTGTCGATTCCTGCCCTTATGGGAAAATATGAGAATGAAAATGTATTAGTCGTGTCGCGAGAGTTATTCGACCAACTGGGCGCATTCGATGGAATTTGCTTCGACACAGATCGCTATCTCCCCTCTCTGCTCAATCCTGCCAATAACTACTTTCTCTCACGAGACCTAGCAGAACACGATCCCGGGCATAAGCAGATCATTCCCTACGTGATCTTTCGCCACGGCGATAAATACCTGCACTACGTTCGTGGTAGCAAAGGTGGGGAAACCAGACTACATGCGAAAGGGTCCATCGGAATCGGAGGGCATGTGAACGATACAGACTACGCAAGCTCCTCACTGGATACTGACACTTATTCCAATGGAGTCGAGCGTGAGATTCATGAAGAACTCAATTTGTCCGGCACATTTCGCCGTCAGATTCTTGCCCTGATCAACGACGATTCGAACGAAGTCGGACAGGTCCATCTGGGAATCGTTCATCTCTTCGATCTCGAAACGGATCAGGTCACAGCACGCGAAGCAAATATTCAGGATCTCTCCTTCCTTACACTCGCTGAGCTATCAGAACGTCACGAGAACCTAGAATCCTGGTCGCAAATCTGTCTCGACGGACTTCTTCAGGCACCGCGACAAGGGATCATCAACGATATATCCTCGGAAGATTAACTATCTCAACTTTTTTAAAGCTCAGTCAGGGGCAAAACGAAAATACGAAACGAGTTAGTTCTCGTAGGAAAAACTCTTTACAAATAGTGAGACAAAAGTAATCTTTCGCTCTTGCTTAATCAAGAGTCACACTTACTAAAATTAGAAAACAACAAACTTTCAATTATGCCAAAGGGATTAAAATACGAACAAAGCTTTAAAGACGAAGTTATCAAATTTGTTCAAGAGTACAATACGGAGCATGAATGGGGTGGGCAAACCGCTGCAATCAAGAAGTATGGAATTAGCGGCCTTACCATCAAAGCCTGGCTCGACAAAGCGGGCGTTGTAACCCCTGGTCGTGGTGGTAGGCGTAGTGGCTCTGAAAGAGCTCCGCGTAAGAAGAGCGCAGTCAAGAGAGCACGGGCTCAGAAGACTACCGGAAGAAGCTCTGGTTCAGGTAAGGATTTGGAATCCAAGCTCAACAGAATGCTGGAACTCCGTAATGAAATTGCCGTTCTTGAGAAGGAATTCGAACATCTGCGAAAGAATCTCTAAGTAGTCTGCTGCCAGACCTTTTGAAATAAAAGTCCGCTCTCGACTCAGCGCGTCACTCGGAGAAATTCTGATGATGCTCGCATCGAGTAGCGGGCTTTTCATTTTCACTCGACAAGACACTCATCGAGAGATTGCAGATGAGAACTTCTCGACACCCACACTTGCAGAGAGGTGGAGATTGTTCTATCGTCTAGAGCTGTACTCGTAAACCAATTCTGTAGAACAAATTACTAACCGACATGAAATTCCTCGCTCTCCTTACTTCATTGGTTCTGATGACTTCTTTCTCACGCGCCGACTCCGAGAATTCCGTCTTTCAGTTGAAAGTCCCGGATATGTCCTGTCAGAGTTGCGTTCTGTCTGTGAGCGAGGAAGTCAAGCGCGTCGATCAGGTCGCGGATATCTTCATCGACCTGAAGACCAAGACAGTTCTTATCGCGTCGAAAGCGTCCGAAGCTCCGAAAGAGGCGTCCGTCGTCGAAGCCGTCCGCGTCGCTGGATATCAGGCTCGCGACTATAAGAAATTGGATAAAAGCTTCGCTGAAGCAAAAGCTGAATTAGTAAAAAAGAAAAACTGATTGGCGACGTTTCCGTCGCACGAACAGTTTTTGTTCAACCCAAGCTCGCCAACGAAGATCGAACTTGGTTATTCGCGCACTGGTCCTAGGTTGTAGGGATTTACTGTTCGGCCATGCGTCTCCACCTGATTCCTGATCCGGAACTCCATCCTCAGATCCATTATTCTCCGCTGCTCGATCTGGGGATCTTGACATTACGATGCCTTTCCAGCGCAATCTTTGGATACTACCTGTTGTCAGAACAGATCTCTCTGGCATTTCAGCACCTGCTCAATGGCGAGACCTGGGCGATGGCCACCTTTCTGGCTGAACTCGGTTTACCGAGGCCGGGACTTTTCGCCACAGGGTTCGTCGTGATTACTGGGTTCGCAGTAATAGGCATGATCGTCGGCTTTTTCACTCGCTTGTGCGCACTCTTTCTGGCGGTAACTCTGGGAGCAATCTTGATCTTCACACTCTCCGTCTCCCCAACACTGACACCTCAATCCATCCTCCTGTATCTTTGTATCTATCTCGGGATCGCCGTTGGGGGGGCAGGGCGTATTTCCCTCGACGCTCTTTTATTAGGCAGAAAGAGCCAGAAAGAAGACTCAGAAGTCGATTTCTAGCAGATTGAGTAAAACAAAGTGAAATTCCTCTTGAAAGGGAGAGCTGTCGCCTCTTTGATCAAGAATGCCTTCTTTTGAAGAACTAGGATTGGATCGCCCCGTATTAATGGCGATCACTCGAACGAACTATGTGGAACCGACGCCGATTCAGGCTCAGGCGATTCCAGTGGTTCTCGATGGCAAAGATATCATCGGTGCATCGCAGACCGGAACGGGAAAAACGGCAGCGTTCGGTCTCCCCATCATTTCCGAACTCAAGCCGTCGAATCGCCCTCAATGCATCGTTCTCGAACCAACACGGGAACTCGCTGCTCAGGTCGAGGATCAGATGAACGTCTTTTCCTACTATAAACCGCTCAATGTAGTGCTCATCCACGGCGGAGTCGGATATGCTCACCAAATCGATGCGATAGAAAATAAGCCCGATGTGGTGATCGCAACTCCAGGACGCATGCTCGATCATTTGGAAAAAGGCAACCTCGACCTCAGTGAAGTGAAATTTCTTGTCCTCGACGAGGTCGATCGCATGCTGGACATGGGCTTTCTCCCCGATGTGAAACGCATCATCGACCAGTGTCCGAAATCCCGGCAGACACTTTTCTTCTCGGCTACTATGCCTCCAGCGATCCAGACATTGGCCAACTGGGCACTCCAAGAGCCTGTAGCCATCGAAATCGGAGAGGGTCACTCACCAGCCGAAACCGTCACTCATGCGTTTTATCCGGTCGGGATGGATCAGCGGGACGATCTACTGCTCGAGCTGGTGAGAAGGACAGAATATTCGAGCATGATGATCTTTACTCGAACCAAGAAGGAGGCAGACACGCTGCTCCCGCTTATCGAAGCGCTTCCGGGCACGCGGCCTGCAGCTTTGCACTCTGACATCAAACAGAGCGACCGAACGAAAGCACTGCAGGGCTTCCGCGACGATACCTTTAATATTATCATTGCGACAGACATCGCCGCACGCGGACTGGATATCTCAGGCGTCACTCATGTGATCAATTATCGAGTTCCAGAAAATCCGGAGGACTATGTGCATCGCATCGGGCGAACCGGACGAGCACAAAAAGAGGGAGATGCCTTCACGATCCTGACAGCCGACGAGCTGGATAATGCACGTGCCGTGGAACACTTTATCGATCAGAAAATCGAGCGACGAAAGCTCGAGGACTTCCCTTATCAATACACGGCTTTACTGGAAGATAATCCGCAGCCTCTTCGGAAAAAGCGACCTGCTTCAAGCAAGCGTCGGCACTAAGAGCCACCTCTCAGAAACACATCTCAGCATCGTTCGTGGATCCTTTCCGAAGGGGGATTTTCATGATCACAATTCTATGAAATACGCTATCTGTAACGAAACATTTCAAGACTGGCCGTTCGACAAGGCCTTCACTTACGCCCGGTCTATTGGCTACACAGGAATCGAGATCGCACCGTTCACCCTAGAAGCACAGCCACCGAACCTAAGCGCGGAAGCCCGTCAGACTCTGCGCCGACAGATTGAGGAGGCGGATCTCGAATGCGTAGGACTCCACTGGTTACTGGCGAAAACCGAAGGTTTCTACCTCACGACTCCCGACGAGGAAGTCCGTCGTCGCACAGGACAGCGTTTCGCCGATCTTGCTCAACTCTGTTCCGACATCGGCGGAAAGATCATGGTCCTCGGCTCTCCGCAACAAAGAAATCTGCTACCCGGGGTGACGCATGAGCAAGCAATGGAATTCGCCGCCGATACTCTCCGACGTGCGATGCCCGTCGTGGAAGATCTCGGTGTGACGATTGCCTTGGAGCCACTCGCCCCTTCGGAGGGTGACTTTCTCAATACTGCGGCCTCTGGAATCGAGCTAGCGAAAATGATCGATTCACCGAACTGTCGTCTCCACCTAGACGTGAAGGCCATGTCGAGTGAATCGACTCCCATCGATCAGATCATTCGCGACAGCAAGGAATGGATCGCTCATTTTCATGCCAATGATCCGAATCTTCTCGGTCCAGGCATGGGCGAGATGGACTTCGATCCTATTTTCCACGCTCTCAAAGAGATCGATTATCAGGGATGGATTTCAGTCGAGGTATTTCGTTACGAACCCGGCATTGAAGCCATCTGTGAAAACAGTATCCGTTACATGCGGGAGGTTGCCGAGCGAGTGTGAGTTTCCCCCGCTCACTTCACGATTGGCAATCCTGCTTCGACCCAGCCCCTGTAACCTTTCACTAGGTGCCGAATATTGGTAAAGCCAAGCTTTTTGAATACCTCCATCGACCGTCCACTCCGAATTCCAGCCTCGCAGTGAACTAGATAAGGCTTTTCTTTGTCCAACTTCTCAAGCTGTGCAGCGAATCCGTTTTCCGTGAAGTCGAGATTCAGAGCATCTTTCAGATGCCCTTCCTCGAATTCCGCAGGAGTGCGGACATCGATTACGACCACATCTTTCTCCGATGCAATCCACTGTGCCGCTTCTTCGGGAGTGACGTTCACCGGATCGGCAGCAGACAAGGAGAAATGAGAGGCAAATGTCATCGCGAATACTGTAAGAATCAATTTCATGGCGGTATGATCGCAGAGAACTCGCAGATTGCCACACTTGATTCTCTCATTTCAGTGTTGATCTTTCAACTCGATTTTCAGCGGTAATCCTTTACACTGGCCGGGATTAACTCATGAAGCCCGCCGTTATCCTTACTCATCTCGCTGCATTCGCTCTTGGAGCAGGAATTGTTTCTCTAATTTCGTTTCCAGGCGCGAAGGCAAAGAATTCTTCGTCCGATGCTTCTCCCTCGGCGACAACCATGATAGGAAAGCAATCCGCATCGTCTGGCAGCGCATCCGTACCCGATCCGGATAGCCTGAGTTCCTACGCTCTGGGGCAATCCGGTTACGACATGGGGCATAAGGATCCCATCGCAGCTGTGAATGCCGCAAAAAAGATCCCCGGTCGCGATAATCGATCTCTCTACACCGATTCCGTCTATACCGCATGGGGCGAGAAGAATGGACGAGAAGCTGCCGAATGGGCGATGGCCAATCTGAAAGGCACAGAAAGGAACGATGCTCTCTATAGCATCGCCGACGGATGGTCCGAGTCTGATCCCGCCGCTGCGGCTGCTTGGTTCAGCGAACACACCAGTGGTTCTGCTCGGAGCGATGCGATTTACGAGATTCTCGAAGCTTGGGGACGGAAGGACCCAACGAAAGCGCTCGCTTGGAGTGAGTCCCTAGATGACAATACCCGCTCCTCTGTCATGGATTCTCTCGCGACTGGCTGGGCTTCGATTGATCCAAAAGCAGCCGCCAAAGCATCCGAAGGACTTCTAAAATACGACTTTGGAGATGAATTCGTCATGAATGTCGCCAGTCAGTGGGCCAGTACTGACCCGTCTGCGGCTGCCGCTTGGGCCGGGACGATTCAGAATGAGGATGCTCGAGCCATCGCTCAAATGGAGGTCGGCACCGAATGGGCCAAGGAAGATCCGAGCAAAGCCACCGCTTGGTATGGCACTCTGGCATCAGAGGAAGACAAGCAGTACGCTGCGGCAGGAATCGCCCAAGGATGGGCTGAACACGATCCTGGTTCTGCACTCAAATGGGCCGTCGGTTCTGTCACCAGTCCAGAGACGCGCCAGCGCATCATCGAGGACGTGATGATCGACTGGAGTAACAATGATCCCGACTCCGCAGCAAACTGGCTCAAGGGGCAGCCAAAAGGCCCTCAGAATGACGAGGTTCTGGCTACCTTCAGCAGTGCGATCATCGACATGGATCCGGAGGCGGCAGCCACTTGGGCTTCGACGATTTCCAATCCTGAAAAGCGTGACGAAAGCGTCTCTTCTATCATGGAAGAGTGGATTTCTTCCGATGAGAAGGAAGCCCGTGCCTGGCTCGCCCAGTCGAAGTTAAGCGAGGAAGTGAAGAAGAAATTCGCAAAGGAATAAAGGGATAGCTCACTCTCGAAAAACGAACGAGTCATCGAGTTTTGAGCGTCTTTCTGGCGGGATCGCGATCATTGACACGCTCGCCCAAAGCACGATAACTTTCTGTGTGATTCGCTCTCTCTGCTTCGTATTCGCATTCGCATTGGCATCGTTGGGTTCGATCAGCCTCGCCCAGACCTTCCAGGACAATTTTGTCACGGCCACTCCTGGGAGCGATGGAAGTCCAGACTGGGAGCCGCAAAGCGTCGGCTGGGAAATCCGCGAGGGTGCTTTATTCGGCGATGAGGGTTCGAGTGTCTGGCAGAGCGTTCCCTTCGCATCAGCCATGACATTCGCCTGCGATGTCACCGTTCTGGAGCAACTGAAAGGTGACTGGCTGATCGCCGGAATCGGCATACAGGCTGACGAGCAAAACTACTGGGCCACCAATCTCGTGGTCTCACCAGAAGCAAGACAGCGTCAGCATTCGGCGGAGCTAAACGAATCCCTCAACGCTCACTGGCTGGCAGCCGGAGATAAAAACACACGACTTCCCTCCTTACCGGGAAAAGGCGGCTTCGACTGGCAGTTCAATCAGACATATCGGATGGAAATCAGTCTCAGCTCCGATAAGATCACCGCACGCATCACGAAAGGGTCCGAAGAGATGGCTCGCTATGCTTACGAGCTCCCAGCCTCGACCCCTGCGGTTCGTTCTGGTCGCCCCTTTCTACGAGTGAATGGTTTACGCGTTCGATTCAGTAATGCCAGAGCTACTGTGACACAAACCGCACCGAAGCCAGAGACTGCGTTGGTTCAGTTCCCGCCTTGGGTGCCCCGCGAAGGAAGCCCGATTGGGAAAGCGACTGGTTTCTTCCGGACAGTGGAAAAGGATGGCCGCTGGTGGCTGCTTGATCCCGAAGGCAAGCCTTTCTTTGATATCGGGGCCGATCACGTCAATTACCGCGCTCATTGGTGCGAAGCTCTCGGCTACGCGCCGTATCACCGGAATGTCGAGGCGAAGTTCCATAGCGAAGAAGCATGGGGAGCTAGTGCCATTCAGAGACTCACGGAATGGGGTTTCAGTACACTGCCCGCTGCTCACAGTCCCTCACTGCGTTACAGAGGACTCCCGCACATTCTCTTCGCTTCCTTCGGTTCCAGCTTCGCCAAACGCGAATGGATCGCAGAGCCGATTCACTGGACAGGATTTCCAGACGTATTCAGCCCGCACTGGCCCATACACTGTAGGATCATCGCTCGTAAGATGGCGACGGAAAGCCGAAACGATCCGTGGTGTATCGGCACCTTCCTCGACAACGAACTGGAATGGTATGGCAAGAAGGACTCCCTCGTGGACGAGGTCTTTAAGCTTACCCCCAATGCACCGGCCAAGCGCGAGCTGCTGCGTTGGCTAATGAAACGCTGGGGCAGTCTGGCAGAGATCAATCATCAGCTCCGGTCAGACTATGCAGACGAAGCGGCATTCCTAGCCTCGACCACCGTTCCATCCGCTAGTGCCTCATTAACAGAAGTGCGAGCAGGTTTTCTCTCTGAAATCGCTGACCGATACTTCAGCGTAGCGACGAAAGCGATGCGAGAAGCCGATCCAGATCATCTGATCCTCGGCTGCCGCTTCGCGGGTCGTGCACCTGAGGAATTACTCCCGTCGGCAGGTCGATACAATGACATTTTCACCTTCAACACCTATCCCCGTGTCGACTTCGAGAATCTATGGCACCCAGACGGCACTGGTGGTGCCGTACGCGATGTGCCTCGCCAGTTGACTGACATGTATCGAGTCATGCGCAAGCCGATGATCATTACCGAATGGAGCTTCCCAGCGCTCGATAGTGGGCTGCCCTGCAAGCACGGTGCCGGGATGCGCGTCGATACACAGGAGCAGAAAGCCGCTTGCTATCGCATCTTCGCCAATGCCATGAGCGATCTGCCCTTCATGGTGGGCTATCACTACTTCATGTGGGCAGATGAACCGAAACAAGGGATCAGTTCAACTTTTCCTGAGGACAGCAACTACGGTCTGGTGAATGAAAAGGATGAGCCATACGAGACGCTGGTCAGAACCGCCGCCGAGGTGAATCGCGGCGCTGCCTCGCGCCACGCTCGGAGCATTACCTCCGGCGATCTCGAGCTTCACGCCACGAAAAATGAGGTCGAAGTAGTCAATGTCAGTGACGAGATTCCGGCGCGCGGCCGATTGCGAATCTCCGCCGATGGAACGAGCCGCATCGAAGAGGTGATGCTGAAAGCAAAGAGCCGTCAACGCTTTGCCATCGACTCTCAGGGCGCGTGGTACGCAGAACTGCAACAGTGGGATGGGACAAAGAAGCGTGTCATCGGTGGAAGGGCACTGGGGCCGCAAGAAGTCGCCAATGTGTCCACCGAGAACTTAGACGGGATCCCAGTCGTACTCGACGGCTCACCGGTGATCGCGGTCACGCTCACGCAGCTGAAGCCAGGGCACACCAGAATACTACCCACACCGACAGCCGCCTTCGTCGAGTCTCAGACTCTGAAGTTGAAAGCCGACAGCGTCACCTGGGAGAACGAGCGCAGAGACGGCAGCCTCTTCAGCAACATCCACACCGGAGATCTGCAGATGGGTCGAGTGGTGTTCGCATTGCACCAGAAAGTCGATGGGCACGATTACTGGACTGAAACAGATCGCGTCCACTCCCTGCGTATCCAAGAGCAGGCTGACGCTTGGATCATCGAAGCTGTAGGAGAGTATGCCGGTGGCACAGGGATGAGTGGTCCAGCCCATTTCCGAGCGGCGATGCGAGGCATCGTCTTCAAGCGTGGTGGCCTCGCCCAGGTGAAACCACTCTGGGTGGAGAACACAGACTCACGCTCGTGGCAATTATCCGAAATGTTCTGGTTCTGTCGCTCAGCGATTGGAGGCTCGTCCGATGATGACATTGTCGGTGGCCCAGATGTGCCCAATTACTATCGTCGAGCGCAATTCTTCACTGATCGCAAGCTCGGTGGCTGCTTCGGTGCGATCAGTCAGTCGGACGACTGGCATATTCAGTTTTGGCGCGACAGCAGCATTCATCCTGATATCTATTGGAAAGTGGATCGAGAAATGCAGAAGGGACAGCGCTACGAATGCGATGATATTCCGTATGTCTCGATTTATGCCCAGTCCGATCTCACAGGCTGGAACGATATCGCGCGCCGCAATCAGCAGGCCGCTCACGCAGTACTGACAGGAAGGTGAGTGAATCGTGAAAAGTAGTTCGAGGCTTACTTTACGAACTCAATGAGGGCGTGCGTCGGCACCACACCTCGAAGCCTAATTTCCCGTTTTGATCCGTTTGCCGGAAGCAGAATCGCAAGGTATGCTGAAGCCGTCCCATGAATCTGCCCAATCAACTCACCGTAGCCCGATTCTTTCTGGCCCTTGCTTATGTGGCGGTATCGTCAATTGACGACTTCCCTCAGGCGGGAACTGTGGCGTTGATTATCTTCTCGATCGCTGCTTATACAGATTATTTGGACGGACAGATCGCACGAAAACGCAATCTGATCACGAATTTTGGTAAGCTGATGGATCCACTGGTGGACAAAATTTTGCTCTGTGCGGGTTTTGTGATTCTGTGTGAGAAAGGATATTTCCCCGCTTGGATTGTCGTCATAATTCTTGCCCGCGAGTTTCTAGTGACCGGACTTCGCCTGATTGCTTCGGCTGAGGGAAAAGTGTTGGCAGCAGAGGCTCTGGGAAAATATAAAACCACTTTTCAGATTATTGCGGTCATATACTTCCTGATCATCGAGGCAGCAAAAGAACCCGCCTTTCTCTGGCTCGATCCCGTCCTGACGAACAGTGGTCTCGGACCACACATGATGGGGCAGGCCTTGATCTGGATCGCACTGGGACTGACGATCACTTCAGGCGTGAGTTACGCATGGAAGAATCGAGGATTGGTTACCGACTGGTGATCAAGTAAAGGTGCTCCGCCCACTAACTATTTTTCCGATGGAGGACTGAGCTGATCGTCGCGAGCAAGTCGGTATAGCCGTGACTTCCTTTCCGCAGAACTGCATCCACACGCTCGCTCAGGAAGCTGCGCTCATCATCTGTAGGATCAGCTCCACTCATGACGATTACAGGGATAGAACTCAGGCTCGGGTTCTCTCGAAGACGACGGAGAAACTCAAATCCATCCATCTCCGGCATCATGAGATCGAGAATAATCGCTGCCGGTCTAGTTTTGGCGAGAGCCGCTAGCGCCACGGCCCCGTTGGGAGCCGCCAGCGTTAACCAGCCTTCGGCCTCCAGAAGGCGAGCCATGTTAGAGAGCGCATTCACATCGTCATCCACCAGAAGCAGATTGTGCTGTGGCGCATGTTCTGTCGCTCGAGCGACCGCTCGCGAAAGTCGATGCATATCGAGAGGCTTCTCCAGATAATCTTCGATCTCCAATGCCAACGCGTGTTCCTGCTCGGCCATTAGCGAGACCATGATGACGGGGATCGAATGAGTGTCGGACGATTCCTTGAGACGACGAAGGACCTCCCATCCATCCATGTCCCCCGGCATCACGACATCGAGAATGATCGCGTCGGGTCTCTGTTCCCGTGCGAGACGAAGGCCGGTCGCACCGTCTCCAGCGACCAAGATACGATGTCCGCTATTTTCCAACAGCCGACAGAGCAATTCTCGAGTCGCCTGATCATCATCGACCACCAACAGCGTAGGCTTTCCACGATCCGCGATATCAACTGAAGCGGAGGAACCTAACTGCCCGCCGACGCGAGACTCGCGCTGTGCTGAGGGCCGATCCGCCGAGGTGCGTTCGGGATCGTATCCAGGTGCATTCGGACTCCGAGGCAGTCGCACACAAAAATGCGTGCCCCGATCGAGTTCACTGACAAAGCCGATCCTTCCTCCCATTTGCGTAGTCAGCTCTCGACAGATCGACAATCCCAGCCCAGTACCTCCAGCATTGTCTTTTTTGTTGGAAACGAATGGAGTAAAGACTTTTGATTGCTCTTCTGGAGTCATCCCCCGCCCGGTATCCGTGACGGTAAACTCGATCCACTCTTCGTTGGCAACCAGTAAAGAGCGTCCTGCCAATGTGATGCTGCCCTCGCGAGTGAATTTACAGGCATTTCCGAGGAGATTCCCTAGGATCTGACGCAAACGACGCTCATCAGCAGTCAGTGATCCGATAGACTCAGGACAATTTTCTATCAAAGAAATCGGCCGATCACCGAGGGAAGTCCGGTACGTTAAGGCGAGATCGGTCATCAGCGCGGTGATATCGATGGAGTCCAGTCGCAGAACTTCGGCACCCATGATGATCTTTTGATACTCTAGGATGTCGTTGACCAGCGTCAGTTCGCGGGCGGCATGATCACTGATGCGATCTAGGTCGTGGCGCTGCTGATCATCCAATGAAGAGAGTTTAAGTGCCTCGACCTGCAGAAAAATCGCATTCAGCGGCTGTCGCAGATCATGGCTGACTTTGGCGACAAAGGAATCTTTTTCATAGCTCAGCGTCTTGAGCTTCTCGTTCGCGACCTCAAGCTCGAGATTGGTTCGGCGAAGTTCCGTCGTCCGCTCGGTGACACGCTTTTCTAGATCACTCTGAAAGGCGATGATTTCTTCGAAGAGTCGTTTCGACGCTCGCGCAATATCACCGATTTCGTCGCGCCGTTTAAAATCGAGTCTTTTCGTCAACAGTGTGACTTCTTCGACTAGGCGCTCACGAGGGCTATCAGTAATCTTCTGCGCCGCATGGGTCATCTGTTTCAAAGGGCGAATGAAACGCATCGCCAGCAGAAATCCGACCAGTCCGAAGCCACCAGCAACCAGCAGAGAAATCAATCGAACCAGCGTCATCTCTGACTGAATCGAGGAAGCGAGTTCATCGTCGAGTACAGCGTAGTGTAGTAGATAGTCAGATCGGTTTCGCCCTTCTCCCACGTAGAAGCGGAGTATCCACGAGTGCATTTCGTCACACCGTACCATATTCCTCCAGTGAATGGCGAAAGTGTCGTGTCCCAGCCGTTTTCCGAGCACTGCTGCGAGCTTACTACGCACTTCCTCGAGGCTCTTTCGGCTGCGAGCCAGCAGGCGCACCTCGCGCACACCAGAAAGCAGACCACCTACACGGACGGCATCACCACCCAGCTCACTCTGTATAGCCAACATGCTTTCTTCGAGACTGTCGGGAGCAATCGTGGAAAGAATCCGCGCCATCTCTCGACTTGGAAGACCTTCCTGAAAATAATAGGGTACCTTCAGAGGAACGAAATCACTACGCACCAGTCGATCCACCTTGGGTTCCGGCTTCTGGATCAGATTACTCTCTGCCTCTTGGCGCTTCTTCAGAGCATCCTTCAATTCCTGCGACTGATTGAGCGCGGTAAAAACTAGATCATTCCCCTGATCTGGTTCTACCCCCTCATCTACGCGAGCAAGCTGGGTTCCATCGGGAGCGAACAGGGCAAAGAGGTGACGAGCAGACTCCGTGCTCTGCAGAGTCATCAAGATCCGAAGAAAAATCGGGGCATCCGGCGACGCTCCATTCGCTCCATTCGAAGGATCCACTCGTGCGACAGCCCAGATCACCGGCTCCCATTGATTACTAATGGCACCAGTAGCATCGCTCCGCGAAACTTGGATGCGCCGAATTTGCGATAAGTGAAGGCGCGACCCAGCCGCTGCATCGGCTGCAGGAAACCAGAAATCCGCCTTCGGGACGCTCGCTGCTTCGTGAATAGCTCGAATGACCGATTGACCTGAGGCATCTACCAGATCAATCCGTAGATCCTGTGCCCACGTGGTGCGACAATACTTTTGAGCTAGCGCCTCCAGATCGACTCCGGATTCCACTCCATATACAGCCTTCTGAAATTCAGCAGTCTGAGTCAGACTGATCACATCGTCGTGCAGACTATCGACTTGATTGATCAGCGTCCAAGCACGCAGCGAGGCTTCGTCACCAAGATCGACGATTTCGTGCTCGCGCAACACATCGACCGCACGGTCATTCAGCACCTTCGCTACGATTAGAGCAGACGATACAGTCGCGACGATCACCAGCAGAGCTACTTTCCCCTGGATTCCGAACGACATGGCCGTGATCTGATCAGATAACGGAATTTAGCAAGAATCCTTCCCCGCCCGCGACATGGACGCCTGTCCATGAGCGTGAACTGGCGGAGATTCAAAGAAAGCTGCGAGTCAGATCACTCATACGTTCCTGCATCTGCTGATTTTTCTCGGCAGGTGTCGGATAGACACGAGTGTCTGAGGAAGGATCCATTGACGTGCACGCGCTGAGACCTAAACAGGCAGAAACGACGGCGAGCAATAGAAGAAGGCGAACGATAGAAAACAGAGAAACTTTCATGTGACTGGGGTAGAACGGGGTTAGAGACAGATGATTCACGTTAACGTATCCCTATGAATACTCCGACAGGACGATTCTGGTCAATCACGAAATCTCGATCAGAGTCAATTCTATTCGGGAATCTGCACTTTGATACCGAAGAAATCGCGCAAAACGCGAATGAATACCTTCGCTTTAAATCTCGGGACCCATGCCAGATCGAATTCGGACGGATCGATCCAGCGGAAGCGTGCAAACTCTGGCGTATGCACCATCAGATTAAAGTGGCCGTCTTGTCCGTGGTAGTCGCATAAAAAATAGGTCTGCTCTTGACCACAGAATTTCCCGTTCTTAAGCCGCCCTTTCGGAAATCGATAGCGGTATCCGGTGCGACAGGCGACTAGCTCATATAAATGTGGAGAAATCCCAGTCTCCTCATATAGCTCTCTCCGGAGAGCGGCGATCAGATCCTCACCCTTATCCACCCCTCCTTGCGGAAATTGCCAGCTCCCCGCATAATCGATTCGCTCTCCGATGAAAATTTTCCCACTCTTCGGCTGTCTAAGAATAGCGGCTACATTCGGGCGAAAGGAATTCATAAAGCAAAGATCGCAAAAGAAGATGAGGAAATATTTTAATCTTTCTGTAATACAAGTATTCTGGAAATATATCCGCCATGACAGCCATGCAATGTAAAAGAATCAATCAGAGAGGACGAGGAGTCTGGCCGATTCTGGCGCTAGTCGTCGGCTTGATTCTCGGGACGCTGCTGATCCTCACACTACGACCATCCTCCATTCTAGCTCGACGACAAGCGGAGCTGCTGCACGGGATCGAGAGTCGCAATCAAGCTCGCCTGCTGCGCTTGGTCTCACATAATTACGAAGATCGATGGGGATTTAATCGGGAGGACATCTCCTCAGCGATGGTCGATGCTGGACGTCAGTTTATGACACTGGTTCTCACCCCGAAAGATCCGAAGTGGGAGTTTAAGGGAAAGGAAGCGACGGTCTCCATGGGGCTAACCGTCGGTGGCAAGACTGTGGGTCCTGCTGCCATCGAAGTCATGCGGCAGATCAATCAGATTGAGCAACCTTTCGAAATGATCTGGCGAAAAGAGAGCTTCCTCCCCTCGGGATGGAAGCTGGTCCAGGTCAATCAACCTGCACTGCCAGACGATCTCTATGGGTATCATCCGGGGGACATCGGACGAGCGATGACGGGAGAATTCTCAAGCGATCTCTGATTCTTCTATCCTCAGAATAACAATGGTGACGGTGATATGATGAATCAAGACGAACTCTACATGCGGACTGCCCTTGCGGAAGGTCACAAAGGACTGGGCAAAGCCAGTCCGAATCCCGCTGTGGGAGCCGTCATCGCCCGTGATGGGAAAATTATCGGTACCGGATGGCACCAGCGTGCAGGGGAAGCTCACGCGGAGCGTCGTGCGTTGCAAGATGCCGTAAGGCACTACGGTTCAGACGCCACTCGCGGAGCGACCCTCTATGTCACGTTAGAACCCTGCTCCACCCACGGGCGCACACCTCCCTGCACCGATGCAATCCTCGAGGCTGGAATTCAGCGTGTAGTCGTCTCCACCACAGACCCGAATCCCAATCATCAAGGCCGCGGTCTGGAAATATTGCGTCAGAAAGGAGTCGAGGTATGCACCGGGGTTTTGGAAAAAGAAGGTCAAATTTTGATTCGCTTTTTTGCAAAGCACGTTCTCAGTGGTCAGCCTTGGGTAATCGCGAAAACAGCGATCACGCTCGATGGGCGAACGACCTTGGGCGAAGGTATGGATCGATGGATTTCCTGCCCTGAGTCACGCGAGGATGTGCAATCATGGCGACACCAATGCGACGCGATTCTCATCGGCGGCGAAACCTTCCGCCGTGACGATCCCGCTCTGACCTTGCGAGGGAAATGGGCCGAGGATCGGGAGCAGCCCTGGCGAGTCGTTCTCACTTCCGATCACGATCTTCCTCAAGGCCATCAGATGCTTCAGGACTCCTGGCGAGATCGAACCCTCATCTTTCAGGATCAGACTTTGCACGAAGCCCTCTCTGCGCTGGGAAAAATGGGAGTAATCTCTGTGATGCTAGAGTCAGGAGGCCGACTGCTCACCCATGCGCTCACAAATCAACTGATCGACGAAGTGCTCTTCTACATCGCTCCCATTCTAGGTGGGGGAAATACACGCCTGATCAGCACTGATGGGCTGATCTCGCACCTAGAAGATATTGAATGCGTCAATATCGGGACTGATCTCCGCATTCGCGGACGAATTTCTCATCCCCTCATTCGTTCTTCCAAATAATCTTACGTCACCTCCCTATCTGCCTACCCTCTCTCCTTCCTTTAATTCATGAAAAATTACCTCTGCTCTCTCCTTCTGATCGTCGCTCTGCATTTCTCGATTTCCCCTTCCCCTATGGCCCAGGCTGCCGATCCGAAACTGGGAGAGATCAATGACGGCGCGGCTTTCCTTGCTGGTGAGTCCCTCCCTGAAGAGACCGATCACCCACTGACCAAACTCGCCACTTGGCAGAGTCATCGTGCAGAACTAAATCGGGATTTTCAGAGTCATCTGGATCGCGTCTTGACTCCTATGTCCACCTGGTCGGCAACAGAAATTTCACCTGCCCAGTCTCCCGGAGCCACAATTCGCTATCTGTTCAGTGGTCCGGACATCCTGCACGCACTCCATATGTTCCCCACAGCCGGCACATACATTCTCTGCGGACTGGAACCCGTAGGCGTCGCTCCCGACATCACCCGCGTGAATACGGACAACGCATCTCGTGCGCTGGGCGAAATGCGTCACGCTCTGGCTGAGATCATCCAGTTCAACTTCTTTCGCACCAAGGACATGAAGAATGATCTTCAATCCGTCGTCTTTCCGGGAACCACGCCTGTGATGATGGTCTTTCTGGTCAAGTCGGGACAGTACATTCGAGAAGTCGAGTTTCTCCGTCTCGGCAAGGACGGGACACTCACATCCTTAGGACTCGATTCCAAAGGAGCCGACGGGGTGCGCATCGTCTTCTCTCCTCTCGCCTCCGATCAGACGAAGACACTTTTCTACTTCAGCTCTGATCTCTCGAACGGTGGCTTTGATACGAGTGGTTTCGGCACTTGGCTGGAGACCCAGCCTGACGGCAATGCTTACCTGAAGGCAGCTTCCTATCTGCTTCACAATGACTGGTTTTCAAAAGTCCGCGACCACCTTCTGGCCCATAGTGTCCAGATCGTGGAGGACGATTCAGGAATTCCCTATCGTCGCTTCGATCAGACTCTGTGGATTCCTACACTCTACGGGGTCTATAATGGCCCGATTAGCCTCTTTGCACAGGACTACCAAGCCGATCTAGTCGCGGCTTATCGCACTGCGAGCCATCCGCTGCCCTTCGGCACCGGCTACAAGTGGAGAAAAGGCGAATCTACTCTGATGCGCTTCGTTCGTAAGGATCTTCCAGTTCAACCCGCACCGAATGTCACAGAACCGGCGGCGGCAACGCCAGCTACCAATCCCGGACTTCGAGCCGAACCCGTGGTTCCTGCGGAACCCGAGAAGCCCGCTGAACCCGTCAACTAATTACCTGACCGTTTCCGAAAGAGTCTGAGTCCATTGGGGAACAATACCTTACCTGTAGTCTTATTCGCTGAACCAGACTGTCCACCAGACCGGGAGCTAGTTGTCGTCTCAGGTGATTTTTCCACCAATAGCGCAGGCTTCTGCGAACTTTGTCCAAAGAGAATGGAGAGAAACTCTGCATCTCGGAAGCCTCGCGCTCCTTTCCTCCCCTGGTGAACGATCACCAGTTCCATGGACGGCACAACGTAGAGTCGTTGGAAGTTCGACCCGATCGAGCAAACCAAGTCCTGCGGGGCCTTTTTGCTCAGACAGACTCGACGCCAATCCTCGGGCAAGGGACTGACTTCGAGAAATTCCTCTACGTCCACCTCTCGGGCATCCGGCTGGCTGCTGTAGGCATTAGTCCAGAAGCAGAGACCGAAGGCAGGATTGATCTCGGTGGAGCGAAAGCACTTCGTGAGCTCCTCTGCCGACACTAGCCGTCGTCCGTTCGCCTCACCATAATGACAGATCATTTCGCCGAATTTGATCCAGTCACGTCCACTCATCCACATTCCAGCGGAAGGGATCACATTGCCGTGACTGTCCGCTCGCCAAGTCGGGATATCCACTCCCAGCGGACGGATCAACTTCTTGTCCAAGTAAGCACGATAGGAAATCCCCTTGCGATTGAGCTTTCGGCGCAATACTTCGCAAAAGACCTGAAGATTCGCCGGGCCATAGATGAAGGTGTCACCTCGCTCTGCCTTGACCGGCAATCCCACGGCCAAAGTTAGTTTATCTGCCGTCGAAGCTCCGTATATTTCTTCGAATCCAGTCACCATTCCGGAGGTAAAGTTCAGCAGTTCCCGGATCGTGATCTGAGACTTTCTGCGATCCGTCTTCCACTCCTTTATAGTATCCGCTACTTTCTCATCCAGCGATAGAATCCCGTCTTCCTCGACCATCACGGCGAGGACTCCGAAGAAGGATTTGGTGCCGGAGTAGATGTGGATCGCCTTTTTTCCGTCGTGCCCTTTAGCGTATCGTTCATAGCGGATGCGCCCACCCTGCTCCACGATCAGGCCAATGCCCCCACGAGCTGCGGAGTATCGCTGCGCTGCCTCGATTGACTCCTGAGAGATCTGCGCCGATACGTCGGATGAACCCATCCAAGCAAAGAAGCAAAGGAAGAGAGGAAGCACACGGAGGGAATTCGGCATTACATAAAATGCCAGAGAATTGACCAGTGGTCAACTGATGGGCGCGCCCTCGCACACCCGCAATCTCCACAGCTCAAAGCTTCCGGATCGAAATATTGCGAAACTCCACTGGATCGTTATGTCCAGCGAATCCGAAGGACCCGCTCAAGAGTTCCTTGCCCGGATGCTCCTTATTCGCCATAGTTTCCTTCACTTCTGCGAGATCAGTATCGAGAATCACGGTGCCGTTCAGTTCCACGCGTAGCTTGGAGCCTTTCACGGTGACTTCCTGATAATTCCACTCGCCGACGGGACGCTGATAGCCGCGATGAGCAGCCACCATGCCGTAGGCACTGCCGTGGAACTGCCGCGGATCGAGCTTGGTATATTTTTCTGCGCTGTTATCGAGCACTTGCAATTCGCACATCGCCGTGTATGCGGGATCGCCTTGGCCGGGATATCGGATCGCCAGTCCATTATTACCTCCCGCAGGGAGCTTGAATTCCAGTCGTACCACGAAATCGCCGTATTGTTCCTGAGTATGCAGTACGCCGCCTTTGCCCGCCTTGCAACGGATGGCTCCATCGACGACTTCATAGTTATCGACGGCTCCCGTCCATCCGGAGAGATCTTTGCCATTAAAGATCGAAGTGAAGCCTGCGGCTGCGTCATCTCCTCGAAGGATCGTATTCGCCTCGGAACCGGGAATCTCACGTACGGAAAGATTGCGCCAGCGGATTTCACCTCCATGTGTCTGCAGGTGAATCGGCCCCGTAGCAGGCAGTGGGACAGCACGATCCCAGTAGTTCTCCATGATCGCAGCATCGACGACAGCCTGATCATTCAGCCACACCCACGTGCGAGCACCGAGCTGACGAATGCGGAAGTGATTCCATTCGCCGAGCGGTTTATCAGCCTTCACCAGCGGGTCTTTGCCAGCAGCACCAGCGCTGTTATTCCAAAGTCCACCAGACCCTTTGTCTGCACCGTGCTTGATCGATGGTGGATAGGAGGAATCCCAGATTTGCACCTGTGGCGTGCCGCGCAGATAGATTCCACTGTCTGCCGTAGGCACCGTCTTGTAATCGACGAGAAACTCGATATCTCCGTAATCGCGATCCGTCGTGGCGTAGGGTCCCTGACCATCATTTACTAACTCACCATTCTCCACAGTCCAGTGTTCCTTGAATATGGGCTGCTGATCAGCGAGCGACTTCTCGCGTTCTTCGGGCGTCTTCGCCTTGACGGTCACGTGAGGGTTATCGCCATGCCAGCCTGAAAGATCCTTCCCGTTAAAAATCGAAACGGCCTCCGATTGAGCGAAAAGTGGGGTGGAACATAATAGGGAAATGATGATGAGCGCACGCATGAGAAAGAACGGCAGTATAGACAGCTTCCGAGATTCGGAAAAGAAAAATCATAGCGATTGCGTGAACCCGTAAGCTGATTCCGTAAATACGACTTTCAGCACGAGTCACTTCATCTTCCAGCGCGTGAGCAGAGCGTCGAGCGCATCTCCAGTCGGTGGTGTCCACTCTGGTGAATGTGTCTCGGCCGCAGTTAGAGGCAGATCGTCACCGAATTCCCGCTGTAGAGTCTCCAGTCGTTTCATCATAGATTCGACCCGTTTCTTCTGCCCAGGATCATCGGCCAGATTTTTCATTTCTGCCGGATCTGATTGCAGGTCAAAAAGCTGAGTTACCTTCACTTGCGGATAGCGGAGGAGCTTATAGCGCTGATCTCGTATCCCACGTTGGCAATCCATATAGGAGAAAAACAATTCTGAACGAGCAGGTTTTCCCGAAAAGGAAGCACGAAAGCTTCGTCCGTCGATCCCCGAAGGAATAGATGCTCCGACCATGTCGCAGAGCGTGGGCTAGAGGTCGAACAGGTAGAGCAGGGCGTCGCTGCTGCCGTGGGGAATGCCCGGACCAGCAAAGATCAGTGGAACCTTCATCCCGGCATCATAGAGATTTTGCTTGCCCAGCAAGCCGTGACTCCCGATCGCAATACCCTGATCGGCAGAGAAAATCACGATGGTATTTTCATCGAAATGATAATCCTTCAGCGCCTGAAGTACCCGCCCCATGTGATGATCTAGGCAAGTGATCGTGGCATAATACTCGTGAAGTTGATGTCGGATCGCTTCCGCAGTCCTAGGCCAAGGCAGGAGAAGCTCGTCTCGGATCACCATCTCTCCATTATCGAAGGGGTGCTGAGGTAGAAAGTTACTCGGCAGTGGAATCTCGTCCTCGCGATACAGGTCGAGATACTCAGCATCCACGACTCGTGGATCGTGCGGATTCCCATAAGCCAGATACATAAAGAAAGGCTTGCTCCCATCTTGTGCCTTGATGAACTCGATCGCATCGTCCGAAATGGTAAGCCCAGGCTGGCCGCTGCGGCGCTCCACCTGCTCGTTCACGAGATGTTTGTCGAGATCGAATTGAGCTTGGATCAAAGGAGCCGTATTGCCTAGCTTTCCGTAGTGATAGGTCACATAACCTGCCTCGCGGAAGGAAATCGGCCAATTGGGGCCATCTCCGGGAGAAATATTCCCTCGCCTTTCCTCATTCTTGACTCCCTTCGGCAAGAAGTCCTTCCACCGGAAATACGCATTTCCGCTGAGCAGCATATTCCGGCTGGGCGTACAAACGGCAGGCGAATTACCTCCCAGGCAGTAGGCGTTCTGAAAGGAAAACCCTCGTTTGACCAATGAGTCGAGAGTCGGAGTCTTGACCGTCGGATTCCCTAGAGCACCGACCGAATCCGCTCGCATATCGTCAGCGAAGAGAAAAACAACATTCGGCTGATCCGCTGCAGTCAGGGGTTCTAGGCAATTCAATTCCACCAAGCCGAACAAGGCAAACAGAAGCGAAATAGGGCAGACTTTCATAACAGATTCCGTATTCGGTTACGGTTACAGTGTAAGGACACAGAATCGAATATCGCAATGAAAAATCGGGGGTGGAACGTCCCGCATATCCGTCGCTCGGGAAGAACAGAAACGCAAAAAAGCGACGAAAAGAGCCGCAGCTCCCGTCGTCGCTTTCTTCACTATGGAAGAGCGGCGGAAATTTACCCTCCGCTCAGCTGAAAGCCGAATCACTCGCTCACATCTCCGCCCATCGACGCAGGAGATTGTGATAGACTCCAGTGAACTGGATCGAAGTTGCCAGTCCCGCTTCCGACTCGGAAAACTCACGATTCACGCGCTGGATTCCAAGGTCGAGATCGAAGAGCAGCGAGCGCTGCCCATCGTCACGGACCATGCTCTGCGTCCAGAAGAAGGAGCACAGCCGTGTTCCACGAGTCACCGGAGTCACGAAATGTAGGCTGGTAGAGGGATACACGATCATCGATCCGGCGGGAAGCTTCACCCGATGAACGCCGTAGGTATCATCAATGCAGAGTTCCCCTCCATCGTAGTTCTCCGGTTCCTCGAAAAACAAGGTGGAAGAAACATCGGAGCGAATACCGACTGGCGTGCCCGGAATCTGGCGAATCGAATTGTCCACATGGGTCCCATAAGTCTGCCCGCCGGAATATCGGTTGAACATGGGTGGATAAATCCGCAACGGCAGAACTGCACTGTGGAAGAGTGGATTTTGCTTGAGCGCCCGCAGGACGATCTCACCGA